>NZ_CACVBO010000002.1:0-300000 GCF_902728235.1 Lentimonas sp. CC4 | reverse complement strand
CTGGATCGGACGTAAAGGTCCAGACCAGTGTTTTGTCTTTTTCCACCGCTGATCCGGCTTCGGGCGCAGCATGCGCGAATAGAAACGAGGAGAAAAAGAGGACAATTAGCAGAGGTGATAAAGATCTCATGGAAGTCGTTTGGTTATAGAGCGTGCGACGCGTGGAAGCTCAATGTCCATCGTAGCGAGTCGGCGACGCCCCGACTCACTACGATGTGCGACGAGCCTTAGCTCGGCAGTTCATAGCCCTTACGCCGTGGACGATCCTGCATGGATTGGGCTTCCGCATCCCCAAGAATCTGCTGTGCAGCAGGATCCCATTCGATCGAGCGTCCCTGACGTTCAGCGATCGCGGCAAGTTGGCAGATACTACCGGAACGGTGCCCCACAGAAGCTGGGCAAATCGTCGGCTCACGGGACTTCACGCAATCGATAAAGTTCTGACGATGATTCTTAGACTCGTAGACTTGGATGTCGCTATCGGTCAATCGGTAGCGGACGAGTTCTTTTGGCATCGTGGCAATTTTGCCGCGACTGACATGGACTTCCCCCTCAGTTCCGATGAAACGGATCATATGCCCATGATCTGGCTGCTTGTCGCGCCAGACGGTAATGCCGTCGGCGTAACGATAGTGATGATGCTCGGCGCCGTTGAAGCCCTTAGGGATAAACTCGACAGGCCCGGAATCATCGCGACCAAGTGCCCATTGAATGATGTCGAAGTGGTGCGCACCCCAGTCACCGAACTTGCGGCTACCATAGTCCCAGTAGCAGCGCCAACCGCCAGAGTATTGCGATTTAACGCGTTCATCGGTGTATTCGTAGAAAGGTGTGGGGCCGATCCAGCGATCATAATCAAACCCATCTGGAACCGGCTTCACTTGCGCATCTTGAGGCGGTTGAGGGAATGCTCCGAGTTTTACGTAAATCTCTTTGACCTCACCGATCTTCCCATTGCGCACCAAGTTCGCTGCGATACGGAAATGTGCCGAAGAGCGTTGTTGAGAGCCAACTTGCAGAATGCGACCATACTTCTGCTCCGCAGCGAGCACCGCTTTGCCTTCTTCGACAGTCAGCGTCATCGGTTTCTCCACATAGACATCCTTGCCCGCCTTCATCGCTTCAATCGCGATTGCAGCGTGCCAGTGGTCGGGCGTTGCAATGCACACGATATCAACATCAGGATTCTGCAAGAGCTCCTCGTAGTAGTTGGTGCTCATGACGGATGTCGCACCTTTAGCCGATAAGGTCTTGAGCGCATCCTGCAGTTTGGACTGGCGAACATCACAGGCAGCGACCGCCTGTAGATCCTTCATTCCAGCAAAGCTTTTGAGGTGCCCTTGCGCAATCAGGCCAGTGCCTATGAAACCGATGCCCATTCGGGAATTGGCTGCGGCTTTTGAGCCATTACCGAGCGTTTCAGCTCGGAGTATCATCGGGGCTCCCAGTATCGCGCCCGCGGCAAGTGCAGACTTTTTAAGGAAGGAACGACGTGGGGTATTATTGAGGTGTTTCATAAAGTATAATCTATCTAGAGGTTCAGTTATTTAAGGGTAATACGAAAGCCACAACCGGGAGTTCCAGCAGGGATTTCGGAAGCGAAATTGTCACCCCCTTGGCATAGTGCTCCGCAATCGAATCCAAGGTCGGTTCGACTTTAGTCAGTGTAGCGCCGAACAGTTGCGTCCCGAGCACGGGCATTGAAAGTGTCAGAAGATGTCTAATCATCATGATCAGACTATCATCAATTTGACCGGTTCAACATCACGTATTTACTGAGTTTCTTGCGGAGAGTGGGATATTTGGGGGTCAGCTTTGATCCTGGATGTCCTTCAGTAAGGTTTGCAGTGTCCTCACTTTTTCTGGATACTCTTTTGACAGATTCTTGTGCTGCGACGGATCTTCACGGAGATTGTAGAGTTCTACAGCATGGTTGCCCCCAGAGGTATAGCCTCGTTTCGTTTCAAACTCGGCGGCACGCTTGCCGTTATGATTACCGGACTTCGCAGCAATCAACACCCAGTCGCCCTGCCGCACGGCGAACGCTTTTTCATTCGTGTTATGCACCATATTTCGCCGCACGGATGTCGCCTCGCCCTTCAAGACTGGGAGCAAATTTTGAGAATCCGCCGCTTCTCCTTCCGGTATTGAGCGGTTGATCGAAGCACCAAGGGTCGCCATGAGATCGACTTGCGAGATGAGAGCCTCCGACACACTCGCGGGCTTGATCACTCCAGGCCATTTAACGACGAACGGCACGTGGTGGCCGCCTTCATAAATATCACGCTTCGCGCCACGAAACGGTTCCGACGACCAGTGGTCATATTTCAACGCGCGTGGATACGCGTAATGCTCAGATCCGTTATCCGCGGTAAAAATAACAATCGTATTATCCGACAAACCAGCCGTCTCCAGCGCTTGTAACAACTGCCCACAAGTCCAGTCCGTCTGCACCACAAAATCACCATAGGGTCCAGCTTGAGAGCTGCCTTCAAATTCTTCTGCCGGAACAATCGGCGCGTGCGGTGACGGGAATGCAAAATACAGGAAGAACGGCTCTGTCTCATCCTTGCGCCCCTCGATGTAAGTAACTGCTCGTCGTGTCATTTCCGGCAAAACATCATAAGGATCCCAGCCTTTAACCATCGGACCTGAACGGCACTCCCACTTCCCTTCCTTCAATGGCTTCCATAAGTCATCATCCTTCTGCATGTCAGGAATCTGCAGCATCCGATCATCTTGAATCCACGCGTAGGGAGGAAAGTTAATCACGGTATCCCCAAAGTAATGATCAAAGCCATGCGCTAGCGGGCCATCGGCAATCGGCTTTTCCCAATCAAAATCTTCAAAACCTCGTCCTCGTTTGCCTGGCTTGCGTATGGATGACCAGTCCCAGCCTAAATGCCACTTTCCGATTGCAGCGGTATGATAGCCCTCCTCTTGTAACATCTCTGGCAGCGTCAATTGCTCTGCTTTAAACACACTGTTTCCGAACGCCTGGACAATGCCATGAAAATCCCGCCAGTGGTAACGCCCCGTCAACAGCGCATAGCGACTCGGGGTGCAAATACCCGAGGATGAATGGCCGTCCGTAAAACGCATTCCTTGCTCGGCCAGCTTGTCCAGGTTGGGTGTTGGAATCTTCGAAGCTGGATTCTGAATTGCCAAATCCCCATAGCCCATATCGTCAGCATAAAGGATCAGCACATTCGGGCGCGTATCGCCTGCCCAGGAGTGAGTGACACCAGCGAGAGTCGCTAACAGCGCAACAGCGTATGAAAATAGTCTAGTTTGTTTTTTGCACATAATGTTCAGATTTCGGTTCGTTGATTCATCTATTTGTAGGCAATCGTCGCCCTCATTCCGCTGCGAAGTTTGGGATCACCAAATCGGGAACACCCGTTGTCTTTTTCTGTTCTCGTAAATACTCGACCCAACCCCCCAGCTTCTCGTCGATGTCACGGTCTTCATTGACCATCAATGGACGGCATTCATCCCACCAAGCACCATATGCCTCCATCATACCGGCGATGACCTCGGGATGTGCCTGACTGAGATCGTTTTTCTCTGCGCGATCATCCACGATGTTATGTAACTCCAAATCGCGATCCATTCCCTTGTTCACCGTTAAGCGCCATTGAGCGTCACGAACAGCAAATGAATTAAATTTGTTATTGTCCGCCCCGGGATCGCGACGGTGTTTTTCGTGCTTCGACTTCTCATTCCCCCAGCGTCCCTTGTGGAAAAATACGGTGCGTTGCTCCCACGAAGCATCGGCATCATCCAAAAGAGGCAGTAAACTTCGACCATCGAGGTCCAGCTCACTGACATCCGCTCCGGCCAGATCAGCAAAGGTAGGCAACAAGTCATAATGCCGCGCGAGTGTATTGATATCGCTGTCCGTTTTGATCTTTCCCGGTAGACGAACAAAGAAAGGCACTCGCGAGCCGCCTTCGTAAACACTGGTCTTCCCTCCTCGCATGCCGCCACCGTAAACCGAAGTAGCAACAGAGCCATTGTCGGTCATGAAAATCAGAATAGTGTCCTGCGCCATGTCCCACTCATCGAGTTTTTGCATGAGCAGCCCCATGTTATCGTCGATATTACTGATCATGGCAAAAAAGCCAGCCTTCTCGCGATGTTTGGGATCTTCTATATCTTCATACATTTTTAGATACTTCTCCGGCGCACTCCAGGGGCCGTGGGGGGCGTTGGGAAAGATACAGGCCAGAAATGGTTGCTTCGCATCATGTTGTTGCTTCATCCAATGCATGGCTTGCCCGAAAAACACATCGGTGCAGAACCCCTTCGTCTGCACGAAGTCCCCATTGTGCCGAATCAGCATATCGAAATAAGATCCGTTGCTACGGATACCACTGCTGCCCGCAATGCCCCCACCATGGATCAATGACTCATCGAAGCCACGATTATGCGGCTGATACGGATCGCTATCTCCCAAGTGCCATTTACCAAAAATACCCGTCGCGTAACCGGCCTCACGCATGACTTCGGGCATCGTTTTTTTATCCAATGCCATCAATTCACGATGAAAGATGGTGTGTGTCACGCCGACCTTGAACGGATGCACGCCAGACATGATCGCGGCACGCGTCGGCGCACAACTGGAGCTGACCTGAAAATCCTCAAAGCGTGTGCTCTCTTCGCGCAGGCGATCGATATACGGCGTCTGGATATATGGATGCCCACTCGAGCTCAGATCACCGTAACCCTGATCATCCGTCATCACGACGATGATATTGGGTCGCGTGCCGGACAAACTACTGGCGGCGTGACTGATCGTGTGGATGGCAGCGAAAAGCAAGGCTCCCGATGCCAGTGAAATTAGAGAGTGTGATTTCATCGTTTTATGCATCGTCGTCGTTCGCTTTCTTTTTACTCTTCTTTGCCGGCCTGACCTTTTTCTTTTCTAATGGAAGATTACGGTCGAACAGCTCACCGAACTTCGCGTGTTTACTGCCGGCGATCGCTTGCTCCTGCCAATGCTTGAGTTGGGCGTCATAATTCTTACGCATGACTTGCAGCAAAGGTTGCGCCTCTGGATTTTGGGCGAGATTTGTCATCTCCAGCGGGTCTTTGGTCAGATGAAACAATTCTTCCGTCGGCTCCATTGTCGAATCACCATACCACCAATAAGTATATTTGTGATCTTTAGTGACCACGGTCAGCGCACTGGTCGCGCCGCTACCGAAACAGTTCATTAGGGCCATCTGCTCGCGAACGTCCGCGCTTGGATCCTGCAACAGAGGCAGCAAACTGACACCATCGATGTTCTCCGGTATCGGGAGCCCAGCCAGTTCCAAAATGGTCGGGGCAAAATCGATGTTCCCCGTCAACGCCGGGCTGCGAAGCTGCTTGCCGGAAGTCGGACTGCGCGGATCATAAATCATCAGCGGAACACGTGAGGACTCCTCCATCGGCAGCACTTTCGATCCATAGCCGTGCACCCCGCAAATGTAGCCATTATCGCTTGTATAGATGATCACCGTATTACCGGCGACACCCTGGGCTTCCAAGGCCTCACGAATCATCCCTAGCGCAACATCGATCGCATAGATTTGCTGGTAGTATTTGCGCATTTCACCGTCGTAATCGGTATCGTAATGCCACTCCGTAAAACGTGGATATTGACGCCCCTGCTTACTTTGCGGCGAGAGATGCGCACCGTTTTCACGGCCGAAGTTCGCGGGTTTAGTAAACGTCTTGCCCGCATAGATGTGATCAAATTGAGGATCTGGATCTGCCGGTTTGTGCGGTGCTTTGAAGCTGATGGATAAGCAGAACGGTTTGTCCTGCTTCACCGCCTCAGCGATCACGTCCTTACTAAATGCAGCATACGACAATGTCGAATGCGGATACTCTTTGGCATATTTCGCCATCGATTTATTTTTGTCAGTTCGGTAGCTCGTCTGACCATCCGCACCGCCCCATAGATCGAAGAACTGACTCGCGTCGTAGCCATGCCCATCGATCTTGAAGCCAAACTTGCCGGCAAACGCAGTCAAATAGCCCGCCTCACGCAATAACACAGGATACGAATTCGACCAGATCTCAGTCGTCATATCACCATGCCCGAAATTGGTGCCAGTCTTGTATTCATACATGCCGGTCATGACATTGGCACGGCTCGCCATGCAGATCGCAGTGGTGTTGTAATGCCGGTCGAAGATTACACCATCCCTCCCGAGCTGATCCATCTGTAGCGTGAGCACTTCAGGATTCCCGTAAATACCGACCGATGCGAAATTCTGATCATCCGCCATGAGGTAGACGATGTTCGGGCGTTTGTCTGCCAAGGCAGAACTTATCAAAAGGGTGCCGAACAAGCCACTCACGAGAAGTTTATTTAGAATTGATTTCATGGAATACATTTAAATTAGGATACTAATAGCGAAGGGGCATTTGAGTTGAGGCTTCGACACTCTCACTTCTTTTTCAAATGATCGGTGCGAGCATAGGCCTGCCAAACCTTGGCGAACTCCTCGTCCATCAGCCAATTCGCGGTTGATTGATCACCCTTAAACTCCGCGTAAGGGGCAATCTCCAAGAGCTGCCGACCACCGGCGTCGACATCGTAAGTCGCACCCAACCAGCCGTCTTCGATCTTGATCGGCTTGAGTTCACCATCCTCGCCAAGTCGAACACGCATGGCTGCTTTGCAAAACTCTACGACAAAGTCCCAGACGATGTCTGGATCGACTGGGCCATGTCCGACGCCCGCCTCCATCATGGTGCACATGGCCGCGTCGCGCGTCTTACGCATCGCCTTCACCGTCTCATCCTGACGTGATCTGAGGAAATATTCATCGACTGTGCCCAACATCACCATCGCAGGCACTGTTTCAGTATTAGGGAACTCCAGATACTGCGTAAAACCGGGGTGAAATGATATCCAACCGATGGCCTTCTCCGGTCGTTGAGCAGGCCAACAAGCGGCAAAGCCAGTGCCATTCGAATGGCCGAAGGTTAATATCGGCGCATCCACCAGTTCAGGGTGCCCCGACAGTTCGGCGAGTTTTTTCACATGTTCGTCCGTCAAGCTGACATCACTGAGACCACGTTGAACCGGATTTCCATACATGCCGATCAGAGCGACCTTTTCCTCTTCCGCAAATTTCTGTAAAATGGGAGGTGTGATATCGCCCATACCATGACGGGACAGATAGAACGCGGCTCTCACCTTTTCCACGGACTCTGGGATATAGACATGAAATTCCGCCTCGCCACTGGTTTCTTTACCGACCGCATTGACTGAGACCATCTGTGCGGTAAAGCCCACCATCCCTTCCTGCATCGGCTCGGACTTCAGCTTCACCACCAGTGGCTTACCTTTTATGAAAAAATCAGTGGACCGAATCCGGATTTTCTCATCCACATGCCCCTCTTTCTCAAAGGTGAGTGTCGCAAGAATACCACGCTTGTTCGGCTTGATTTTTTCATCATAAACGAACTCGAAGGTAAAATCGCCATTGGGATCACTCGTCGTAACCGTATCAACGGGATTCATCGATACCTTCACGTCATTGAGCCAATTATCATCCGTATCCATCACCTTACCGGTGAGGATGATTGTTTGCCCTGAAATCAAACTGATCTCGCCCGAATTATCAGCGAAGACAGATAGTGGCGTTAGGGCCAATAAAAACAAGAAATGAGTCAGCATTTTTTTCATAGCTTTAACTCCGAGTTCTTACCCTTACGATTCCTGACCGTATGCTTAAAATGCATCGGCACTTTATTGGAAAAGCGTTTCAAGAATGGATCATCAAGCGTGCCCATTTGTTGAACCATCTCCAAGGTCAGTGGCTCAATCCCCAGTTCGAATGCTGGCGAACCCTGCTTGAAACCGAAATCACCATGGACGTGGTCAATAAACAGGGGGTCGCCCATCACACTATTTTGATCAATTACCTTTGTGCGGCTTCCCTTTTTCTGCGCTTCCAGCAGCGCCTGCCCCTTACCGCCTTCGTGGAAGTAGAGATTGTAATCCAAGCCTTCTTTAACGCCTTTCAACCCGTAGTGAAAGCCGTTGGCAAATGCCGTGTCTGTGTGGTAAAAAACATTGTGCGACAAATTTGAATCCGGATCGACGGTATTGCCCGCCCCACCTGTCAAGAGTTGGCAGTTCACAAAAATATTTCCGGTCGCAGTGTTGAGACCTTTGATTGTGACACCCTGATTGCCCATTGTGCCGAACATCAAATTGCCCTGCACGATATTGCCATGACTGTCATCATCCGTGCGGATCATAGAGCCTTGTGGGTGATTATAGGTCACATTGTAGCGGACAATATTGTTGTCCCCATCACCAGAGAGGTAAATGCAGTTGCCGTCGTGGAGGAGCTTGAGGCAATCGTGAATCTCATTGAATTCGATCACGTTGTCTCGTGCATGCATGTAAGGCTCGTAATTGTTCCAGTCTTGGATGTCGTCGCCCAGCGTGATCTCCTCCCAGCGGATCGTGCTAGAGTGCTCGCGTGTGTCTTTGGCAAACAGCCATTTAGTATAAGGATTCTTCTTCCCCATTTGCTCAAAGGTCGGACCAAAGAAACGCCGGCGCACACCGGAAATTACCATGCCGCTATAGGCGAGATCGTGGATGTGATTGTGAGCGATCGTATTATGCCCACTCTGCCAGACGAAAACCCCAGGAGAGTGCAAAAAGAGGCTACCCACCAATGTGATCTCATTATTACGGATCGTATTACCCTTGTTCACGTCCTTTTTCCCAGGGCCGTAGCCGGCGAGTAAGACGCCGGTGCCACCCAAATTAGTAAACGTGGAGTTTTCGACCGTGATGTTCTGAGCAAACAGATCCAAGCGCACACCGTCACTACCGCTATCGGTAAAAACACAGTCCGTCACGACACAGTTCTTGGCTCCGCGAAAACGAATCAGTCCGTTGGCCTTGTCCCACATATTCCAGTCGTGCTGGATGCCCTTGTCCTCTGCCGTCCATTTCTGGCGATCAGCGTAGGAAAACTGAAGTCCTTGAAAGACGATGCCTTCGACGGGTTGGTCGTTGGTTCCTGCAAGCGAAGAATCTGTGATGCCCTCCACGCGGATCAATTCGTCCAACGCAGGGGCGATGATTTGATCGCTTGGCTGACCCGACTTCGGCCAATAGTAGAGTTTGCCCTCTTGCGAGTTCAGCACCCATTCTCCCGGCGTATCAAGGTGATCAATACAGTTCTCGATCACGAACTTCCCGCGCATACGATAGGTCGCAGGGAACGCCAATCGCCCTTCCAAAGTCTTCGGGTTCAGCGATGCGATCGGGAGGTAATTGACCATCCACTTCGGACTGGGGCTACCGAACAGCTCGATGTCCTCCATGTTATCCCACATTTTCAAATCGCCCGCTTCATACAGAAACTCGATACGTTGCTCGGGAATGCTCGCATAAGTGCGATTGTTATTTTTGTTACCGATCACGATCTCATCGGATTGCGCGCGTTGCAGCAACTCACTGCCATCGAACAAGGCATGAAAATACGCGTCGCCCTTCGCCCAAGGCACCTCGGCGACCCAAATCTTGCCACCAGCCAAGTTAGACTGCTTCCAATTGTCGATCACCCGACCACCGCTGATAACGGGCAGTGCGCCCTCGCCTGCTCGATAACGAGTCACCGCACCCGCTGGTGCGGAGTCTTCAAGCCCGAAGATCAAAGTTGCATCCAAAGTGTAGGTGCCGCCGGCAATCACCACATCGACATTTCCACGTTCGCCGCCTGCACGCAGTTCACGAACAGCATCGCGAGCCTCCCTGAGTGAATCAATCTCACCTCTTGGTGAAACATGGATATCGATGCCAAATAAGGCGGAGGACTGCACCACTGAAAATAATGCAATGAGGAGCGATTTGATTTTCATAATCTTATATTTTAAATTTCTGGATTTGAAGGCGATCTACTTTACCGAACTCAGAATCATGGCGTGTCCGCCGCCCATTACCATTTTAGCGACGATCACATCATTCGCAGTCACCATTTTCTTAGAGATTCGATAAACTTCAGGGTTAGTCTCCCCATGCGCGTCAGCCGCGTCCTCGAAAATCTCAACTTCATAGGCAACTCCGTCTTCTAGAAAATCGAGCTCAATCTCTAAATCACGTGGCGTCTCATTATTCACCGAGCCAACAAACCATGTATCCCCCGTCCGCCGAGCGGTGGTGATGTATGTCGCCATCTCACTATTAATGACGCGTGTTTCGTCCCATGTTGCAGGCATCGCTGTTAGAAATTCAAAGAGGTCGGGCTTCTTCGCGTATTCTTCCGGCGCATCCGGTAACGTAATCAGCCCAGAACTAATCACTAGGCAGCGAGCCACTTCACTGACCACGGTCGAGATATAGGTATTTAGTTTCTCCGGCCCCTTCTCCCGCTCTCCCGCATTGATACTATTAATACCAAAATTGCCATTGGCCATGTCAAGTGGCCCTGTAAGCGCATTGATCATCGCCATTTTCAAGAACCCTGTAGGAGAAAACGCTTTTCGGGAGTCTTGTTGAGCATGGCAAAATTCGCGCGTGAAAAAATTCGGCATCGTCCGTTCCACCCCTGTCATGGCAGCAGGATTGTCATGATAAAAAATGAACAGTTGGTTCTCGGCAGTCCCCTGGATCGAAGATCGAGTAAATTCAACGTCAGCCCCTTGAAAGCCATACTTCATGCCCGCAGCTCCCAGCGAACTGAAGTATTCAAACAACTCCGGATCCGCGAGCAGCTTACCTTTGCGACCTCTCCGATCGAAATACAAAACAATCTCCACGCCCTGCTCTTTAGCATAGGCCATGACTTTAGGCATGTCGATCGCAGGATCGGCAATGAGTGTCCCATCGGGACTCCCCAGATACCAATGATCATCAATAGTTAAATACTCGATGCCATGCTTCGCAGCAAAATCGATAAATCGTAAATAGCTCTGCGTATTGATCCCATAGTTGAACTCCCCATTATCGTAGCCATGCACGCGCCAATCCCAAAAGCCCTTGCCTGCTTTGATCCAGCTGGTGTCTGCGATTTCACAAGGTGCCGCAAGATTCAGAGCGACCGTGCTCTCAAGCAAATCACCGAGGGAACCACCGACTAAAATAACTCTCCATGGCGTTACGAATGCCTGCCCATTCCCGATGCCTTTTCCTTCCAGTCGAAGTGCGGAACCATCTCCGATGGCAATCACGTTTGCCACTTCATCAAATCGCTCTGCCGTATAGAGATCCGACTCTAGTAACGCGAGCCATGTATCCTTGGAAGACTCTAATACAAATGGCATATTGAAACGCTTACCTCGCTTGATCAGCTTGCCTAAAGGAATGGGTCCCATCGGATCCCTTTCGCCTCGTGTGTAATAAGCCTCAGTGTCATCAGGCATATTAAACTGAAGCGAGAAGTTCATCGACTGATCCTTCCAACCAGCGTCTGCCGGCGCGGCAAAACGAAATCCGACGCCATCGTTGTAAACTCGACAAACCAGATTCAAGGGCAAGTCGGAGGCCTTCAGCTTAAACACGAGTTGACTGCAATGGTCACGAATCAGGCTATACGAGCCCCAGACGGGCTCCCATGAACTATCTTCTGCGCTCCTTTCAATACCGAGTGATTCATAGTTCGCACCCTCCAAGAGCGAGATCGATGAAGATTCCACCAACAATTGCCCTTGATGAGACAGCGTATAGGAGACGTCGGAAGCAGTGAGCGACACCTCGACTATCGTTAGACCATCAGGGGATTCAATGGTGGCGGTCTCCGCCCAAAGATTCACGGAGCTGATGATTGTAGCGATTAAGCCAATACGGATCGTTCGAACTTTCATAGTGAGTAATTAGCGTGATCGATGATCATTAGCGTGCAAATTGCCTGAAGAACCCCCAAGCGGGGATTATACATTTCATCCTCTGCTACGAGTATCCCGTAATCTCGGGCTGGGTAAAAAAACTTCGGACGGCCCCAAGGGCCATCCGAAGTTTTGTAAAACGCTGATTGTGCTTAAGCCTTCAAATGACAGCCGGCCGAGACAACTTAAGACCTGCGGCGACGGATCATAACGAAAGCCAGACCTGTAAGCCCCGCAAGCAAGGCGTAGGTGCCGGGCTCGGGGATGGCGGTGGTGATAGTGAAATCAAGATCAGACACTCCCCAAGCGCCGCTAGCGCTGCCAGCCGAAGAAATGTAGAGATTTGAGGCACCCCCAGTGGTCAGGGCTTCGTTGCTGCCCCCACTCCACCGAGCCTCGAACAGCCCGGTTCCCGAACCAACGATACCTTTATGATTACTTCCGCTAGTCTCGAGGCCATTGGCTAAATTAAAACCGTCGAACGTCGCACTCCCACCTGTGTAGACGAGGTTTGTAACTGTAAATAGCAGGGTTTCTCCGACGGCTATATTGGTGCCGACACCAAAACCACTTCCGACCAATCCGACATCGGCAGCTGTTGCACCGAGCGTAACCTCGCCGCTATTTCCGGTCGTGTTAGTAGTGATACTTTGCGTTACCGTGCTGCCCGAAAAACCGTCCACATTCAAGTCGAAGGTCAGAGTTTCGACACCATCGAAATAGGTAAACTTGAACAAGTAGTCTCCCGACGGATTTGTTCTCACTAAAGACGTAATCGAACCTGCCCCATTTTCCGAAACAGCGTTAGCACCGATCGTGTCCACGTTATTAAAATCAGTGAAGGCGATGGTTTCGGCATTCGAGACCTGAGCCAGCGCGAGCGACGCGAAGGCGGCGAAGAGAAGTGTGGTTTGATTTTTTGTTTTCATGATATTATTGGGGGTTCATCAGATTAAGAAGGTGCCAATTCAGAAAATTGGCCTAGAAAGAGAGATCCCTTTCTAAATTCGAGCGTCATTATGCCATAATAACCGACTTTGCCTATCGGTCGTTTGTCCGATAGGCAAAACACGTAGATGCCACATCATTCAGATAGGCTCGACTGCTCCGACGCGGCACCCGATTCAGGGAATCGTAGATTATGTTATTCGTGCGCCGGGTTGACGCGCAGGACACAGGAATAGCTACCGGAACCGCCATTAAAATTAGATCCAGAAGCCACGAAGAGGTGCGTAGGACGCCCGTCCTGCAGCAGCACTTGTGGTCGCTCAAACTTATGGCCACGTAGCTTTTTAGCCCCCTTCAATTCCTTTGCCGGAAGGTAATGACTGAGTTGATCGAAACCAAGGATCGGCTCCTTAAAGTGAATCCCATCGACCGACTCCCACAGGTAACCGGATCCGCCTTCGTTATGAGTCGTAAGGAGATAGACTTTTCCATTTTCATAAAAAGCATAACCATCCTCAATTTCTGAATCGTTGCTGGTCAAAGGCTCCGCATGAAATACGTAAGGCCCCTCCACCTTATCGGCGATAGCAACTCCCATCCGGCGCACATCGCCCTTCTTCATTGCCTTATAATACAGAAAAAAACGTCCATCCGGATGCGCAAATAAAGCGGGGTTATTGACGCCGACGACAGAGCCACAACTCCAAATGCTGGGATCTTCCGGAGGCGCCAGCAGCAGCCCGTCTTCTCCGACCTTGGTCCACGGCCCCGCAGGATGATCGGAGATCATCATACCGATACGTTGAGATACCACCCGACTTTTTCCTTTGCCACCCGCATTCGCGATGTAAGTGAGCGTATACCGATCGCCGATCTTTTGCACATTCGGATTATGCGGCGACTGATGGTCCCACGTCGCAGCACCCGATCCCACCACAATTACCTCCTTAAACTCATAAGGCCCTTCCGGACTGTCGCTGACATATCGAGCGATCTCACAATGCGTCAGCCAGGCACCAAAACCTTCCGAAATCGGCCAACGCGCGACAAAAAGGTGCGTTCTGCCCTCAGGGCCCACCACTGGCGATGCGCCCCACACGTGATAATCCGGCTCTTCCACCGCGATCCCGACATACTCTAGGCGATCTGCCCAAGCGCGTTCGGAATCCGCTCCGTATCCATTCACACTGGATAGAATGACCACACCAGCAAACGCGCAGATAGCACTTATGTATTTAATCGTCATATAAATGCCTCTTCATTTTATGAATTCTCTCAGAGTCAGTATCGCTAGAGAATTCACTGGAAACACTCCATTAGTTAAGCGTAATGCGAAAGCCAACAACCGGATATTCTGGCAGAGCCTTTGGTAGCGAAATGGTCACCCCTCCTGCATCACGATTCCACC
Organism: Lentimonas sp. CC4; assembly: GCF_902728235.1. Classification (NCBI taxonomy): domain Bacteria; kingdom Pseudomonadati; phylum Verrucomicrobiota; genus Lentimonas; species Lentimonas sp. CC4. The sequence goes on along the minus strand of NZ_CACVBO010000002.1, from coordinate 285,791 downwards.
GAATCGTTTCGTCACTGCCCATTAAATGAATCGCTTTGATCTCCTGCTCCAAGAGCCCACCGCTCGCGAGTGTTTTAATCACGATATCCTGGGTCGGATGCGCCAGCACGAAGGCATAGAGCGCGCCATCTTTTTGAGTAAATCGAATATCCTGTTGCGAAAAGTTCGTGTGGTTTTCGCCTTGGCGTCCGTCTTTCATCTTAACTGGACCTTCGCCAAACACCTTCCATGGACGAGTGCCGTAAATCCCCTCGCCGCAGTCTTTGAGGAATTCACCAAAAGTGATCAAGTAAGCCGCTTGATTCTCAGGCAGTGTTCCATCGCCTCGGAGCGCCACATTCATCATTACCACGCCATTTTTACTGATCGCGTCGACCGCGTTGCCTAGCATCACGGGGATGCTCATGCGATTCTGACTCCCCTTGCGGTAGAACCACCCGCCAGAAAGATCCGTCGCCCACATCCAGGACTCTGTCTGTATATCTGCCGAGCTCCCCCGCTCCAGGTTGTAAGTAAACGCCTTGCGGTTTAAACCGCCGCTCTTGCAGGAGAATACCACGGTTTGCTCGCCGTTGTTTTCTTTCAGGTCACGATTGATATAATCAGAGAACAATTTAACCCCCAGCGATTTTCCAGTTTTCTCATTTGGGAACGGCGAGTCGTTGTTGAACATATCTGGGTCGTATTTCTCGATTATTTCCCAACAGCGGTCATACCAATGCTGATTCCAACTATCCTGCTTCGAATACTGCTTTGGATCATAGTCCATGTTGAACAGCTTCGCCTCCAGCGTGCCGGGCGTTTGATACTGACGAGCGGTGTTGAAGAAACGCGGCGACCAGTATAGGTGCGTCGATACGCCAAACTTCATGTCATATTTGTCAGCGGCCGCCTTCCACTCTTTGAGCGTATCGCGCTTCGGCCCCATATCCACCGAGTTCCATGGATGGGAGGAGTCATACATATCAAAGTTATCATGATGCGTGGCCACAGGCATGACGAAGCGTGCGCCATTATCATGGAAGAATTTAACCAGCGCTTCGGGGTCCCAATTCTCCCCTTTAAAAAGCGGAACCAGATCCTCATAGCCGAATTCAGAGGGGTGCCCATAACGCTTGGTGTGAAACGCCGTCAGCTCTTCCGTCATCTTGAGCTGCCCACCTGTTTCCCCCTCGTTGGCGCCATACATGCGGCGGCCGTAGTGCGAGCCGTCGTTCGGGCGGTTTTCATCGGTCGCAGCGGGCACGCCCCAGTGCGCCCAGACGCCGATCTTACCGTCTTGAAACCATTCCGGCACAGCATAGTTTTCTGCCATTGATTCCCAGGTTGGTTCGACAACGCCCACCACAGGTGGTTCGATCGCATGTGAGTTAAGTGCCGCAAATAGTAGAGAGAATGCTGCAAGAGGAGCTTTGAGAGATAAGTGTATTTTCATTTCGATTTATAAAGGGCATCAGCGCATCCAGGGGAGTGCATTTGATATTATTGATGTTAACACGTGCGTGAGCTCAGTGGCATCACGCATTATCGGGATAGCGCTTATTACAAAGAGTCAGTGAATTTAGTTCTTAACTGGGACGGGCTGCTTTAGACAGGCCGCAGAGTGTGCGCATTCATGTGATTTACAGATACTTATTACATCGTCGGCAGCTAAAGCAGCCGTTTCCCAGTTATCCAGGCAAAGCTACTCCAATTCGAGGCAGAGCACCGTCGCAATTTTACTGCCAGTCGTTTCAGGCAGCGCGAGCAGATAGAACGATTTTAAATGTTTTTGCATAGTATGAATATAAGAGCCGAGCGCCCACTAGGGTAACTGGGCTCTTATTATGCCCGAACGAAATATTCTGGCTATCGGTCGTTTGTCCGATAGACAAAACGGCTGGATTCCACGATAATCCATATCGTGAATATTGAGGCGCTCCCTGCTCATCCCGCTTCATTCCAGCCAACTAGGCACGACAACAAAAATGTTCCGTATAATTCAAGCACTGATCGCCATCACACTGGTGCTGCAGACTATGACGGGAACCCCGTTGGACGACCTATCCTTGCCTACACTCGAGCAACGACTGGAAGCCATCGACACCGAATTGGCCTCCCTCGCCCGCCACACCCTTCGTAGGGGCAGCGGCTCGATCGGCTTCCGCTCGAAGTGGCAAAAGACGGCTGAGCACTCCGAATGGATCGAAATCGATCTTGGGCGTGAGGTTCCCATTGATGAAATTGCCCTGGTTCCTATCCTTTGGCGTGATTCTGAAGATGGGTTTCGATCCGACGCCTTCCCCGAAATGCTACGCGTCACATACGGCACAGGCGACGAACGACCAGGCACTCTGATGGGGGAACTCCATTTCTCACCACACAACCAAAGTATCGCACCACGTATCATTCCGGCGAACCGTGTCACCGCCTCCTGGATTCGTATCGAAGCCCCACGACTCAACTCACGCGCCTTTGATGGTTGGTATGTGCTGCAGTTTTCAGAGATAATGATTTTCAGTGATTCGGAGAACGTCGCGCTGCGTCGCCCTGTCACTGTCTCCTCCAAACTCTCGAATAAGGATGTTAATTGGAATGAGCGCTTCCTCGTCGATGGGCACATGCCCTACCTGATGGACACCGCACAGGAGAAGGGCAGTCTCGCCTTCCTCATTCTACGCAGTGAACGCGCTTCGCTGATGATCGACCTAGGCCATGCGCAACCGATCTCCCGTATTCATCTTCATGAAATAGAAAAAAGCGATACCGTCCCTCAGATTGACAACAGTAGTGTCGGCACCCCTCCGAGGATGCGACTCGAGGGCGCCAACTCTCCCAACTTTTCCGATGCAGTCACGCTACTCGAAACGAATACCGAACGCATGATCAACCAAGGCCCCATCTTAATGTGGCCCTTTCCCGAAACGGTCTGTCGCTACATTCGTATCGTAGATGACTCCGACATTCCGGAATTCCGAATCGGGTTTGCCGAAATAGAGATTTTCTCTAACAAGCACAACGTCGCTCGAGGTGTGATGGTTCAATCCGATCCGCCCGACCAACGCTCCACCCCGTCAGGCTCTAAAGCTTCCACTCGGAGCCTGTCGACATTAACCGACGGTAAAAACCTAACTGGAAACATTCTACCCATCCGAGAATGGCTCAACCAATTGGCGCGCCGACAGGCATTAGAAGTCGAACGCACACAAGTAGCGACTGCACTGGACCAACGCTACACACAGCAGAAAGCTAACCTCAGACGCATGAGTTGGTTGGCCGCCCTGCTCGCCGCTGGTATCAGCATCACACTATTGACCCAGAAGATTATTCGTCAAAAAGTCGTATTTAGAACCCGCGAACGCATCGCAGCCAATCTCCACGATGAGTTGGGCGCCAACTTACACGCCATCGGCCTCTTCGGTAATCTAGCCCAAAAAGAAGCCAATAAGCACGGCGAAGACGAACGATGGAGCAAATTAGTCATGTATGTCGACGAAGTGCGCACGCTTACCAAAAAAACCGGAGAAACAGCGCGCTATTGCACCAACATGCTCGAAGCTAAAGAAATCCATGAGGATATTGTTGGAGAAATACGTCAAATGACGGAGCATCTGTTAATCGACCTAGAGCATACCCTCTCCATTACCTGCGAGCCACAACTGCAACAACTCAAGCCCCGTAAACGCGCCGATCTATACCTCTTCTACAAAGAATGCCTGACCAACATCATCCGCCACTCCGAGGCCACCAAAGTCGAGACTCGTATCGCACTTGAAAATCATCGAATCACGCTCACCGTCACAGACAACGGTTGCGGATTCACCGAAACACCCAAGGCACTCAAACGACGCGCCCGCCTACTAGGAGCAGAACTATCCATCGAAAAGCCGGATACCCGCGGCACTTACATCACTTTACAGCTACGCAAATACTGATGGAGCGCACATCTCGGTCGAAGCGACCGGCATGCGACGGCTCACACATTAAAAATTACCATACCCATGCAAAATAACATCCACATCATGCTGATTGAGGACAACGTCGCTTATCGAAAAGGCATCGCCTGCGCGTTGGATGATGAGTCGGACATCACCCTAACAAGCCAGTTCGGCACGGCGGAGATTGCACTACGCACCCTTCAAAATGCCACGGGCGTCGACGTGCCCGACCTGATTCTGCTCGACCTGAATCTGCCTAGCATGTCTGGCCTCGATTCAATCACATGGATTAAGCAGTATTCACCAAACACAAAGATACTAATACTCACTCAGTCGAATATGGAGGCGGATATCCTCTGTGCGATTCAGCGCGGAGCCGATGGTTATCTGCTAAAATCCACCTCAGTTGAAGACCTTATCACTGGCATCCACGAGGTCATGAACGGTGGCGCATCGATCGACCCGGGTCTCGCTCGTGTCATATTAAACACGCTGAAAAAGAAGCTCCCAACCAGCACGACCACGATCACACTCTCTCAGCGTGAACATGAAGTGCTTGCACTGATCGGAGACGGGCTACTCAAAAAGCAGGTAGCTGATCAACTCGACGTTAGCCAGCGAACCATTGCCACCCACCTTGAACACATCTATAAAAAACTTCAGGTGCAAAACGCTCCCTCCGCAATTAGCAAAGCCTACAAGTTAGGTATTTTGAAATAAAGAAATGAGCACCTCGCTTCATGCAAGACTCCTACACGCCAGCCAGATTTGGTAGGAACATTGATAGCGGCGCCCAATACGTAATCAACAGCAAGGCCAGCACCATCACCACATAGAATGGTAGCATGGCCTTTGACACACTGACGATATCGCTCTTCCCCACCCCTGCTCCGACAAATAAACAGGTGCCTACGGGCGGCGTTAATAGCCCGATGCAGAGATTCGCGATTAGAATGATACCAAAGTGAACGGGATCGAGCCCGAGTGCCGTGGCAATCGGCAAGAATATCGGCGTAAAGATAAGCACCGCTGGCGTCATATCCATAAACACCCCGACCATCAGTAACACCAGATTCATGATGATGAGAATCACGATCGGGTTTTCGGACAGACTTAACAATCCAGCACTCACCTGTTGTGGCACCTGCTCCTGAGTGAGCAAGCGACTCATCGCATAACTACAAGCGACAAGGAACAGCACCACCGCAGTCGTGCGCGCGGCTTTCAAAATAATCCTCGGTAATTCTGAGAATGCGATTTCGCGATAACACCCGACTCCGAGAATAAAGGCCCACAACACTGCAATCGCCGACGCTTCCGTGGCAGTGAAAACCCCGCCAAGAATCCCTCCAAGAACAATCACGACCAAGAGCAAGCTCGGCAGCGCGCCCAACAAAGAAGGCATGAATGGTGGATAACTCACCGCCACGCCATCAATCGCTTTGCCATAGCCACGCTTTAAACAAAGCACCAGTGCCACAGACATAATGCCTAAGCCCACCACCACACCGGGAACGACACCCGCTAGGAACAACGCAGCCACAGACACATTGCCCGCGACCAAGGCATAAACGATCATGATATTACTCGGCGGAATCAACAGACCCGTCGTGGCGGCACACGCCGTGAGCGCGATGTTAAAATCTTTATCATACCCCTTACGATTCATCTCAGGAATCAAGGTGCCACCGATACTGGAAACCGCCGCCACCGAGGAACCACTGATCGCCCCAAACAGCATACATGTCAGGGTATTCACCGCTGCTAGGCCGCCAGGCAAGCGACCCACCACCGCGGTGGCCAAGTCGATCAAACGACGCGCTAAACCACCGCAGCCCATCAGTTCACCAGCAAGAATGAAAAACGGAATGGCAAGCAGCGCAAAGCTATCAATGCCATTACTCAGATCACTCGCCGCGGCTAAGGGTATATGATCATAGTCCAGCGCAACCGACGTCACGACCGTGACCATGCCCAAAACAAAAGCGATCGGCACTCGCAAACAAAGCAAGGCCACAAACAAGGCGATCAATAGTGCAAATTCCTGACTCATGACTGCGCCCCCTTTACCTTTGAAATTTCAGCGAGTTCCGCAAACAGACGCTCTAAGCTGAAGCAGCTCACCAACACCCCACTCACCGGCAGGGCTAAATAAAACCAGGCTCTGGAGATATCTAACGCAGGCAACATCTGACCAGACTCAAAGCGCGCGGCAACCAATTGACCGCCGCCCCATGCCATAATAATCAACGCAAACGCGATCACCGCAAGTTGCACCACGACCGATGCCCAACGCTGCACGTCCTCGGTCCACTGTCGCACCACAATATCCAAACCGAGGTGCTCACCTTCACGCGTCGCTAACGCAGCACCAAGCAAGGCCAACCAGACCATGAGCAGCCGTGCTAATTCCTCCGACCAACGCGCCTGCGTGCCTAACAAGTAACGCGACCCCACGCCCCAGAGCACATCGATCACAAGCACGACGAAAATGATGATCAGTAACAGATTCAGGCAGCGAGAGGCCCATGCATTTAATGATTTTAACATAGCACTTATTCCTCGCTGATACGGCTCACCAACTCGCTCAATTCACCCGTTGCATATTTATCACGCACGGACTGTGTCACTGCCATAAATGGTGCGATATCAGGATACGAAATGGTCACTCCCTCTGCTTCCATCATCGCAATCGCTTCATTCGCGCCGCTGGCCCAGACCTCACGCTGAAAGGCGGTCGATTCACTGGCGGCCTGCGTCAACCAAGCTTGCTCCTGCGCACTTAAACTATTCCAAGTCTTTAAACTGATCAGCAAAATGTCTGGAACGCGCGCATGATGATCGAACGAAAACTCCTTACATACCTCAAAGTGACGCGAAGTCACAAAACTCTGCGGGTTATTCTCGGCACCATCAACCACGCCCTGTTGCAACGCAGTATAGAGCTCGCCCCATGCCACTGGCGTCGGTGCGCCCCCCATGGCATCGATCATATCCATCGCCACTGGATCGTTCTGCACACGAATCTTCATTCCTTCCAAATCCTGCGGCGACTCAATCGCCTTCTTCGCATAAAAATTACGACTACCCGCATCATAATAAGTCAATCCACGAAAGCCACTGGAACGCCCCGCATCGTTGGTTGCCAAGGTATCCAAAATCTCCTGACCGATCTCACCGTTGAGAACGCCCCAGAAGTGCTCCTCATCGCGAAACAAATACGGCAAGCTAAAGACCTTACAGACTGAGATAAAATTACTGATCGGCGCCGAACTGCCCTTGGCAATGTCCAGCGTGCCCGCCTGCAACTGCTCCATGGTCTGGGTCTCACTGCCTAACTGGCCATTGGGGAAGACCTCAAGCCGCAACTCCCCTCCCGAGAGCTCTGCGACGCGCATAGACATAAAATCGAGGCCCTCATGAACTGGATGATTCGTGGGCGAATTATGCGAGACTTTGAGTTCGCGCCCTTGCGCGGCTCCGGCAGGCGCATTCGATCCAAAGAAAGCGAATACCAACGAGGTTGCGACCACGCCCAGTATCACACCAAAGGTAAGATAAGATTTATTTTGTTTCATTTAATCAAGTGGCAGTAATGCTGCACTCAGTTTATCGGGGGTAATCGAAGCTTATAAATCTGAATCGTTCGATCGATAGAGCGTCCATCAGCCTCATAGAAGTAAGGCTCCTTTTGAACTAAAACCACACCGATTCGTCAATTTGATAATAATAACAGACACAGCTTGAAATATTCAAATCGCTCTAGAATCTAACACAAACGGAATAGCAATCGCGTAATTGCGCGCGCAATAAAAACACCCGAAAATAGGGGCAACCGGCTCAGGAAGGAAATTTACGCCGAAACGGGTTCCCCGTTCCGCTACAATAGGTGACTGTCGCGAATACAGACGTGGTAGCTTGTAGCGGATCCGCGAAGCGGTTTCGGCTCACGTCGTGATCGTGCTGAGGCTACGCAAGCCGAAACGGGTTCCCCGTTCCGCTACACTGGGTGACTGTAGCGAATACGGACGTGTTTCTTTTGTAGCGGATCCGCGAAGCGGTTTCGGCTCACGTCGTGATCGCGCTGAGGCTACGCAGGCCGAAACGGGGTCCCCGTTCCGCTACAATAGGTGCTGTAGCGAATACGGACGTGTTTCTTTTGTAGCGGATCCGCGAAGCGGTTTCGGCAATACCACGTGCTCGCGCTGAGGCTACGCAGGTCGAAACGGGGTTCCCCGTTCCGCTACGCTGGGTTGCGGTCCCAAATACGGACGTCCTTCCTTGTAGCGGATCCGCGAAGCGGTTTCGGCTCACGGCGTGCTCGTGCTGAGGCTACGCAGGTCGAAACGGGTTCCCCGTTCCGCTACACTGGGTGACTGTAGCGAATACGGACGTGTTGCCTTGTAGCGGATCCGCGAAGCGGTTTCGGCAATACTACGTGCTCGTGCTGAGGCTACGCAGGCCGAAACGGGGTTCCCCGTTCCGCTACACTGATGAACCGCAACTGCCTCGCTCTAGAACACAATCTTCACCATGTCGGGAAGGTCGGTCTCCATCTCAGTGGGCAGCACCACGCGGAGGGCGGAATCGCGATATTCAAAATCCAATTTCGCGCCTGTCCGCAGTAAAGTCACCGACTTCGGGCGTGTGACGTCGGTGATGAAAATGACGCTTTCTACATCCGGTAGCGAGTAGTAGGTGTTGCCGCGTTTGGTCGTGTAGTTCTGAGTTTGATCCAACATGGGCAACGGGGCATCTTGATCGACGTCATACGTTGCCTCTTTGGAGTGCGCCATCCACCCTTCCATCTCGTTGCAGACCTCGTAGAACCAGTCCATCATCGAACCGTCCCCGCGTGGTGGCACATTGACAAGAAGGTTCCCGCCGAGTGCGCGGCAACGGATCAGCTCGGTCAGCAGTGTGTTGGCATCCCAGTGATTCGTTTCGCATTCGATGCCGTAGTGCCAGTTTGGCGTAAAACTATTCTCAGACTTCTGACAACTCTCCCACCACCATCCGGCTTCGTTGCTCACTTTGAGATTATGACTGGCGGCCTGATGCTCGCCTTCTGGGGTCGCAATATTACCGCGTGCGACAAACACGCCAGGCTGCATCTCAGCGAGCTCCGCTTCGTTCATGGCCACACTACCATCCCACCAAACCACATCGATCTGCCCGTAGTGGGTCATGAGCTCGCGCACTTGTCCGATGGACTCGGCCTTCTCTGCTGCGCTCGAAGTCGCCATGAGAGGCGTCAGCTTGGTATCTGGAGACACCTTCTCGTGCTTGTAGTTTACCTTATAGTCCTTGCCCGGTGGATTCTGAAACTCCCGATTCTTGTAATCGTAGTGCCAGTTCGGACCTGAGAAATAAAATCCAACGCGCATATTGTTTTTACGTGAGGCCTCGACATAGTCTTTCACTAAGTCACGACCGCCCATGTAGTCGCCGGTATCCCAAGTGCCGTAATCACTGGGCCACAGCGCATAACCATCGTGGTGCCGTGTCGTGAGCACCGAATAGCCAAAGCCTGCCTTGCTTGCAGCGGCGAACCATTGATCGGGATCGTATTTCGTCGGATTCCACGTCTCCGCCACGGCAAACATCTCCTCTGGTGTCTGCATGAAGCGGTTTGATTTTGCTTTACGCTCCGACCAGACCATAGCCCAAGCATCGCCGGTCTGTGGATTTTCACTGGTTAAGCCCCAGTGTAAAAAGAGCCCGAGGCCTGATTTACGAAACCAGTCCCACTCGGGATGATCCTTGGCAACGATCACACGCCTAGCGGTAAGTTTATGGTGCAAATTCTTTTTAGCCCACGCGCGCAGCTCCTCTGGACTACGTCCCGACCAGTTATCCTTACCTTCGCCTGCTTGGTGCTGGGCTTGGTTCAGTGCAAAAGGGTCTTCGCCGAGTTCGTCCTTCGCGCTCAGTTGCGAGGAAAAGGCCACTGCCCCGGCAAGGGCGAGAAAAGGGACAATAAAAGACTGCTTCAGGATATTTGTATACATGAGATATTTACCGAAGATAATAACTCATTCCTGAACAAATGGTATCCCAATTTCACGGGATAGAAGGAAATGAAACAGGCACAGTGGAGACCTGATCGCTGGATCGGGAGGCGTCAGAGAGTGACTAGGATTGAACGAATATCATTGTGATGGCGATGATTTCACTGCCGTGCTTCAAACAGTTTCCATTCCTTATTGGCCAGCGCCTTAGTGGTCTTTAAATTCAACGCCTTATTGGAAGGCGTATAGTCCAGATTCTCCCTGGGCATCTCGGCCTGCATCTCCGTCAACGCCCGATCCAGTTGCGCTGCCAGCCGTGCAACTTTTTCTGGATTGGTGACGGTCAGGTCGTATCGCTCATGGGGATCATTGTCTAAATCGTAGAGCAAGTAGGCACCGAACTCATCGTTGTAAAAACGAATCAATTTCCAGCCTCCTTCCGTAATCGAAGAAAACGGTCCTGTCGCGTGCGTATAATGCGGATAGTGCACAATGATCGGGCGTGGCTCCAAGGTAGCTTTCTCTGTCAAAACGGGCATCAGATCGACACCATCCACATGCTGCTCCGGACGCAACAGCAGCCCAGCGGCACTCAACAGGGTAGGATAAATATCCGTGCCAACAATACGCTGTCCCGAAATCCCGGGATCAACCTTACTCGGCCATTTGACGATAAACGGCACTTTAGTTCCGCCTTCAAAGGGAAAGGATTTACCGCCCATTAACGGATAGTTCGAGGTATTCTTGAGTGTCAATCCTCCGTTATCCGAAGTAAAAATCACCATCGTATTCTCATCAAGCTTGAGTGCTTTGAGTGCTTGTAGCACTCGGCCGACACTCTCGTCCACCGATTCAACCATAGATGCGTAGCCCGGACTGCCCTGGTCTGTTTTCCGCTTCTGCTGATAATGAGCCAACTTCTCTGGTTTCGGCTGAACCGGAGAATGAACCAAATAATGCGATAATACTGCCATCCATCGCTTATCATGATTTTTGGAAATGAAATCAATGCACTCATCTGTCAACACGTCGGCCACATAGGCATCTGGATCCACGCCCTCCAAGTGCGCGCCGTATTTCGAAAAGGTCTTCATCCAATGACCAGACTTGCTGGTCGGCACATAGGAGGTGCGATAGCCCTTCGCCACATCAAAGCCACGATCGTCTGGCTGATAATTCGCGCATTCCCCGATGTGCCATTTACCAAAGAAGCCAGTCGTATAGCCGCCTGCCGCGAGCGCTTGTGGCAGGATGAACTCCCCCGAGGGCAAGGCGTGACGGTGTAAGGCCTCAAGTGTCTGGTCGTTTTTGCCTTGGTATTTGCTGATTGCATACAAACGATCATCAGGGCCTTCATTTCGATTATACACCGCCGTCAATTTCGTGCGCGCAGGGAATTTCCCCGAATAGATTGCGCCTCGCGACGGCGTGCAAGTCGGCGCAGCGGAATAGGCGTTAGTGAAGCGCAAGCCCTCGCGAGCCAACCCGTCGATATGAGGTGTCTCGTAGTAAGCGCTGCCAGAAACACTGATATCCTTCCACCCCATATCATCAATGATGATTAATAGGATGTTAGGCTTTTCCGCAGCCGCTAAAAGGAACGGCACGCCTACCACTAGGGCGAGAGAGTAAAGCCAATACGACTTAAGATAGGATCTTTTCATACTAGTTATTTACTTTCGTTAAAAAAACGCCGGATTGAACAGTGTGCTGAGCTCGTGCCCTTAGCTGTAGAATTATTTCACAAACTCTACATGATCGAGTTTCACGACTACCGTGTTTGGCCATTTCTTGTCGTTGTAAATCCGCTGTGCACGCACGACGGAAATTTCAAGACCTTCCTCGACCTGCTTGAACCTCGATGTTGGAACAATCTTCGGCTGGTATTCTACCACTTTGTCGTTTTGGCCGAGCACCGAGATGCTGGTGCCACGCGTAGCTTTCAACTCTTTGAGCACGATCTTTTTGCGCTCGCCTAACTTCCATTGCTTTTTTCCAGTGAATTCAGTCAGGAAGACATATACTGATTTGCCATCTTTAGACTGCGTATACCACACACCATCCTCCCCTATGACTTTACCTGGACGGATATCATGAATCGCCTCGTCGTTAATAAACATCCACATGCCCAGTTCGCGGAAGGTGCGATCCTGCTCAAAGGGAATCGCGCCAGAAGGCTCGGGTCCCATATTAATCAAGAGGTTGCCTCCTTTTGCACGAGTCTCAATCAACATATTGATCAATTGAGTCCCGGATTTGTATCGCTCATTCGTCGGTTTGAACTGCCATTGGCTGCCTAGCGTAAAGCAAGATTCCCATGGCCCAGGTAAAGGCGTTTTAGGGAGATTCTGCTCCGGCGTAGTCATTTCTCCCCGAGTCACAATACACTTCGGATATTTTTGATGGATGTATTGAACCAAGTCGGCTTGGTCGCGACCGTCAAAGAATATCATATCAATCTCACCATAGTTCTCAAAGAGCTCGTCCAGCTGGCGTATGTTATATTCGACAAGCCCTTCCTTTTCTTTGCCGCTCGTTCCGACTCGGCGAATCGTTTCCCCGATCCCTCGCAGATAGAGGAAATCTTCCGGGGAGAAATACAAGCCCACTTTGAGGCCAGAGCGACGGCAGGCATCTACATAATCTTTGACGATATCTTTCCCATACGGGGTGTTCATGACATTGAACTCCGTCGTTTCGGTATCCCACATACAGAAGCCGTTGTGATGCTTGGTGGTGAAGACCATATATTTGGCACCAGCGATCTTGGCGATCTCCATCCACTCATCGGCATTATACTTTTGGGGGTTAAAGGTCTTTGGCAGTTCATGAATCATGCGATCCAGATATTTGTCCGACGCACCTACCATGGAGTGGCTAATAACAGAGCCAATTTGCGAATCGTGCGACCAGTGCACAAACATGCCTAGGCCCCAATCCATGAATTCCGATTCACGTGCAGGATCATTCAATAGTGGCCCGATGCGATCCGGCTTATTGGCTTCGGCTTGCGGCACCAAAGCTAGACTTGATAAGGCGACCAAGAGGCCAAGGAAGGATATTTTTCTAGTTATCATTTGTTGTAATTTCCCAAAAGCGTCAGAGAGTCCCTCTGCCTAAAATACGATATGCACCATCTCAGGTATTTCCGTGTGCAGCACAGAAGGCACCACGATGTGAAGCGCCGATTTGTGTAACTCGATGTCAATCGACTCACCTACTCTGAGTAGCGTCACGGATTCCGGGTGGGTAAAATCTGTGATGGAGATAATAACTCATCCCCTAAACAAATGGTATCCCAATTTCACGGGATAGAAGGAAATGAAACAGGCACGCCTGGATCAATTTCACGATGCGCTAACCATTGAATAGCACGCTTAAATACCGTCTGGAAGGCCACACAGCGAATACCTGCCGGCGGTTCTGTTTGCGTGTGCCAGTGATGGCCGTAGGTCGAATTAAACACGCGCCCTTCGCCGTATTGAATGACCCACTCAATCGGGAAATTGATGCCGGTCTTAAGCTCCTTGGCATAGCTGATCACAGTCAGGTTCTCGGCCGGACCACGAGCGTAGCGGTAGATCTCCAAATCAGCGGCGAGCCATTGCTGCGGTAGCCCTTGATGAATGGGGTGATCATTCATACGTGTGACAACGGTATCCTTTCGTTTCCCGTGCCCAGTATTGCCGCCTTCGCCAGCGGGAATCAGGACTGACACGCCATCGATGATTTGTATCGCGGGGCCGAAGTCCTTCTTGCGCCAGCCGAGACCGATCATACGATTATATTCGTGCCACTCGGGAAAGGCATTGTTGGCGGAGTGAAAGATATACAAACCACCACCGCCAGATACGAATTGCTCTAAGGCAATTTGCGCGGGACGTGGCCATGAACCATCAACGTTGATATCCGTCGTATTTTGAATCACCACATCATATCGACTAAAATCTGGCAACCAAGCACCCCACTCCGCCGCATCTTCGGCTGGCACCGTGGAGACTTCATAGCTAAACAGAGCATCGTCGCTGAGCATCGCCTTGATATCCTCCGTCGTGGCCTCCCAATCGTGATTACTAAAACCATCGACGATCAATACCTTAATCGTCGGCTCCGAGGTGTTGCCGATTGCAGTATGTAGCAACAGAGGGAGGAGGCAGAGAATAATCAGAATGGGAGGTAATTTCACTGTGATGACAATGATTTCACGCGAAGCACTTTCAACTCAATTCACTTTACAGGTGTGTTAATCCGCTCCCAAAGAATAGCGCTGCCCAGTTGCTATAGTTTCAACCAATTGCTGCTTCCCATCCGGCGTTTGAACCACGAATGGATTCCCTAACAGCGAGATGACTTCCAAATCGACTAACTGACCGTCTTTCCATTCAAGAGAGACCTCGAAACCGCCGCGAGCGCGCAAGCCATGAATCGAACCATCCGGCCACGCCGATGGCAGCGCGGGTAGAATGTCGAGAATGTGGTTCCCGTTGTCATCACGACGATGCGACTGCAGTAAGGCCTCCGACACGCCCGCAGTCAGACCGAAGTTACCGTCGATCTGAAACGGCGGATGAGCGTCGAACAAATTGTTATAGAATCCAGGCTGCTTCTTCACACTAGAGTTTTGAAAGAAGCCGGTAAGGATTGTGTTTAAGCGCTCTCCATCACGCAGTCGTGCCCAGAAATTCACCTTCCATGCACGCGACCACCCGGTCGCCTCATCGCCGCGCATTTCCAGCGTCGTCTTGCAGGCTTCGAACAGCTCTGGAGTGTCAGGCGTGATCTCGGATCCAGGATGCAGCGCCCACAGATGCGACACGTGTCGATGGTTCGTCTTTGGCGAGGCACGGTAGAGCCATTCATTCAACTGCCCCTCCGGGCCAATCGAATTGGGCGCGATCCGGCTTGCAGCATCTTGTAACTCTGCAGCAAATTCGGCGTCGCATTCGAGAATATCCGCAGCTTCGGCCGTAGTCGTAAACAAGTGACGGATGATTTGGTGATCCATGGTCGGTGCCATGACTAAGCCACCCAGCTCAGGCGAATTGCTGGGACCACTGATCAACCAACCTTTGCCAAACTGGGGATCCTCAATCATGTAATCGAGGAAGAATTCCGATGCACCCTGCATTAAGGGGTAGGCCTTCTGCTGTAAAAATTCTTTGTCACCACTAAAGAGATAGCGTTCCCATAGATGCGTCGCCAACCAGGCACCACCCGTCGGCCAGATCCCGTGGTTTGCGTGGTTAATCGGAGCTGCGCCGCGCCAGCCGTCTGTGTTGTGATGCACCACCCAACCTCTGGCGCCGTAGAAATCATTCGCGACTTCCGCACCTGTGACCGACAAGTCATCGATCATATCAAACAGCGGCTCATGGCATTCGGAGAGGTTTGTCAGCTCCGCGGGCCAATAATTCATCTCTGTATTGATATTGATGGTGTATTTCGAGTCCCACGCCGGCGACAGTTGATCATTCCATAGTCCCTGTAGATTTGCCGCCTGACTACCAGGGCGCGATGAGGCAATTAACAGGTAGCGTCCATATTGATAGAGCAAGGCGACAAAGTCTGAGTCAGGATTAGCCTTATATTGATTGAGTCGCTCGTTGCTTGTCAGCTTGGCGGAGTCCCCGCCCCCGAGGTCGATGGCCACACGACGAAAGAGCTCACGGTGGTCTGATTGATGATCCGCCAGAATATTGCCATACGACTTGTCGTCGATTTCTTGGAGTGTCGCCGCACAGAGGACTGAAGGATCGGCGTTAATTGATTTAAAATCCTCATAGCTCGTAGCTGCCGCTAAATAGAGCACTACGGCATCCGCCGACTTCACTTCGATGCTGTTATCCGTCACCACAGCGCTGCCACCTTCAGGCACTACCTGCAACTGAGCGGCAAAACGAACCTGCCCCTCCAAGGTATACTTTCTTCGCTTTGGGGTAATGTCATCCACCGCGCCTGAGAGTTGCAAAGTTCGAGCATCGAGCTTCTCAACTCGTGTCGCTTGCTTGTGCAGCGTGGACAGCTTCGCGGTGAAGTTAATCTGCCCCGGCTGGTCTGCTTCGATGCGCACGGCGATCACGTCATCGGGATAACTGGCAATCACCGTCCGCTTATAGCTCACTCCGTCGATGGTAAACTCAGTCGCGACGAGTGCGCCATCGAGGTCGAGCGTGCGTTGATACTCGACCGCGTCTCCCAAGCCTGGGAACTCCAGCACGAGATCCCCAAACGGCTGATAAGGCGCCTGTCCTAGCGGATCGGACATAAATGTCTGCATCGCCAGCTTCTCTGCTTCCTTCTGTTTGCCCTCAAAGAGCAACGCTCGAATCTGCGGGAGCGACTCAGAGGCAGCCTTACGCGAATACGAATGTGGCCCACCGGCCCACAGCGTATCATGGTTAAACTGCAAGCGCTCCGTCTCAACGCCACCATAGACCATCGCGCCCATCGAGCCGTTACCCACAGGCAAGGCATCCGTCCATTCCACTGCTGGCGCATCATAACGCAGCTGCAAATGGCTCCAATCGGACTCGGCCCACACTGTCGTGCAACAGACCGAGAATAGAGCGAGCATCAAGCTCATTTTTTTAGGCATATTCATCATTCAATTTTCTACAGATATTGGGGGGCAACTGGGATCAACTATTTCATTTCCGGCGCGTAGGACTTGACATTTATAATCCGAGGCGAGCCGACTCACTAAACTCTCATAGGCAACACGAACATCACTAAGCGAGTCAGCCCCTGCGTGTCAATCCGCCTCGCCCATTATATACATAATTCGTCAAATATATTCAGATTCAACATGCGACCTAGAAAGTATTCGATCAGTAGTCATTTGCGACTACTAACCCCTTTCACACTTATATAAAAAGCTACAATAGCCCTACCGACCCCAATGCATCCTGGCATGGGCAACCTACAAACCACTTCAATTAATTGACACAACTCGTCAGCTATTTGACTTTCCTTCACAAATATCAAGTTTTCATAGGTATGGGGTTTGTGTGCACTCTACTTAACTTCAAACACTACGGTCCCGCTTGCTTCGATATCCAGCACCAAGCGATCATCAATACGTTCAAATTCGACGGGCAGCCCCTCACGATACACTCCTGTGCAGGCTTCAACCGCTGGAAGCTCCAGACGCACACGCATCGTCCCTGGTAGGCTCAGCGATAGCGTGAATGTCTCCGAACTCACCCAATCGATCAGCACAGACCCACGCGGAGTGGGAACTTTGCCCCGAGCGGAGGAAAGCCCCGCGGTATGCGGACGAATACGAACGACCTCCCAACCGGGCTCCAATGGCTGTGCACCAAGGATGTAGCGAGGGAACAGATTCGCAGGCGCCGCCCCCCAGGCATGGTTCCAATCTTGATTCGGCTTATACTTTTGATCCCACGCTTCCCATGTAATGGTCGTGCCGCTTTCCACCATATGCCGCCAGCTACGGTCATTATTTGCAGTGATCATTTCAATGGCCTGCTGCCCTGCTCCATTCTCGAAAAGACCTTCGAGCAGATACTGTGCAGCATAAACGGAGCAACGCATCCCGCGACTCGACAGCCAATGCGCGATGGCCGCGCATTTCCCCTCAGGAACGATGCCAAATGCCAATGGAAACAGATTCGCATGCACAGAGCTATGCGCCGTATCGATCCCATCCATATAAAGCCCCGTTTTAGTATCGAAAAAAGTGGCCTGAAAGCGCTCATCACTCACGCGAAAATCGGACTCATACTCGTCTGCCTCGTTGGCTTTGCCAAGCGCGCGCGCCATCTCACCCATCAGCGCGATCGCGCGCAGATGAAAGGCATTCACCACTGTATTACGCGAGGTAAAGACATACCCATCACGCTCGCGCTTCGGCCAATCGACTATGTCGATTCTGGCAATCTGCTTCGCATCACTGCCGACTAAACCATCGGCCTGGCGGCGATCGGATAAGGTCTTAGATTTCAACGCATCGTAACGGCCAGCCATCCACTGCGTATCCCCCGTCTGCATCCAATCTGCATACACCATAAACACCATGTGAGGCGCCCATTCGCTCGGCCACGTATCATAGATCAAGAGATGGTCGATCGTATCGCGAGCCATCTGTATATCATTGTCCGTATAGTAATGACTCAACTGATTCAGATACGCATCCGCTTCATAAGGAATTCGCTCACGGTCTCCATCCACATATACTCCAGCAAAGGTAGTCGCCTTGATGGAATAGCGACACAGCTCCCAGATTTGGTTGAGCAGTTCGTCGGACGATTCAAAGGATGCGGCCTCATTGTCCCACGTGGATGCAAATACGGATTGCCGCATCACCTGTTCTGGTAACAGTTCCCCAGGCCAGCCCTCGATCTCAACCCAACGAAAGGGGGTAATCACTCCCCAGTGTGGCGGCGTTAGAATGGCGGGTGGATTGCTCGGATGATTCGTCTGTGTATTGCGTCGATTCTGTGGCGGAGCCACGACCACCGATGAGTTTCCAATCAACGTCGCGGTCGCGTGACTATAACGCACCGTGCCTGGCGGCTTACGATTGACTCGCCCTTCCGACAAATCTTCACCAAAGTGAAACGTAACACTCGTCTCCGAATTGACAGATGGCAATACGCGAAGGTTCCCGAACGCGACACGACCAAAATCAACCAGATAAGCGCCCGACTTCAGTTGCTCAATATGGACTGGCTCTTGATCGAACAGACGAGTCGGCGCAGCACTGCCTTGCAGCAGCCAGCCGAAGTATCCGATCAAAAAAATGACGATGCGCCTTTTCATCTCTTAATATCCAACGAGTTCATGTTATGATATGCCTTGAGGCAGTTCATCACTGAATGATTCATGTCCCTCCGGGTCAGTTCGACGAAGTCACCGTGCCATAAAGCGTCATGTCATTAAAGTCCATTGATAGGCCTCCATTGGCAGTTAACGGATAATAGCGAAAGGTGATCGACTCAATTCCTTGATAGAGAGGAGCGTTCAGATTGACTGTCACATTAGATGGAGCCGCTCGCGTGCCGATCTCATTGACGACCGAAGCAATCGGTTGATCGCCATATCTAAAAGGTGCTCCATTCACCGATGCATACAAAACATAGCCGCGCGACTGGCTCGCACCTCCACGAGCCGATAGAAACGTCAAGGCGGAGCAATTCATCTTCGATCCAGCGAGCGCTTCAATTTTCACCTCAAAATAGCCTCGTTCTAATTCCTTCGCACTGTCGATGGTGACGCCATTATTGGAAGCCAGGCTAAACCCGGCCCACTCTGAATTGGCATACGTGCTCAATGTGTCTCCAGCAGCTTTCAAAGTTTCCACATCCGTCAGACCAGTCACCTGTGGATCACAAACTTGTGAGACCAAGGCTGCATTGAGTGTCTTTTTATTCGGCTGACCGCCATCCAAGGTGCTCACCTGATACACAATACCACCCGGCACGACGACCTCAGCAGCTGAAGCAACGGGCACATCCAATTGAGCACGAAGCGCTTCCACTTTAAGATCCGCATTGTTCTTCATGAACCTGCTGTAGTCCTTGGTATACAAGGTCGCAACTGACGGGAACCGTTGGGGCAGTTTATTATAGATTAACCATGCAGCATCATAGACGGCGATCCAATCAGCCATGGCCTGCTGATCCCCGTTCGCTTCGGCATCGGACAAATAAATGATACTCCGATAAATTTCATAGAGGCGCAGTCCATACTCAGCCGATCCAATCGCATACTCCCGCGTGGCATCGTCTGCCCATTCAATCGATTGAGCCAACTCAAGGATCTCCTTCCAGATAGCAATCGCCTCGTCTTTTTGCTGTAGGATGCGTTGCTGTGTTGCGGGGTTTTTGGCAGCACGCGGCCAGCTGATCCCTTGGTCGCGCGTCCAAATCCCGCGAAATCCTCCTCGCTCGGCATACCGCCCCAACACCACCGCATCGGTAGAAAGCAGGCACAGCTGACGGAACTTCGCGAGATCATCCCCTTTCAAGTTCAAGCGCTCTGTGGCATAGCGATTAAAAACAGATGCCTCACTTTGCGATGGATCCTTTGCCCACTGCGCCATCACCCACGCATTGAGATCGCACCATAGCTCGTCTTTCAAATACGGGCCGGCCCAACCGCCACCACGCGACCACGTCCACACGCCGCCGAACAGTTCCGGCTTGGTTTGGTAAAATTCCTGTAGGCTGTTGATGGCAGCTGATGGCATCTTGGCGTGTTCTGCAAACCCATCGATCACCCCGTGGGCGATGTAGTTCGGATACGCGCCCTTGCCCTCGTATTCACGGGCACACTGCACCTCGATAATTTGACGGTGACGCCCCATGCCGATGCAACGGCTATAGGGGTTTTGGCGAAAGAAATCGCCTTCACAGTGCTTAATACTGATCACCAGATTCGGGTGTGGCTCAATCGCATCACTCACAGCCTGATAGCGCGCTGCGTTGTCATCAAACGCGCGCCATGTCCGAAAGATCAATGTCTTATTACGCTTTACACAGATCTCTTCACGCAGGATTTGCATCAAAGGAATAATGGTGGCCTCTGCATTCGTTTTGTCATTGATATGCCCCTGATGATACGGCGCATCCTGTAGGTAAGTCTCACCAATTCGCACGACCAGACCATCCATCGATGGGAACTGATCAAACATTTCATTGATCTGTGCGCGGATCAGTTTTTCCGTCTGAGGATGCTTAGGATCTCCATAAGTTTTTTGCATGCCGTATTTCTGAATTAGCCGCTTCGGAAACAGCACGAGGTCCGACATGGCAAACACCGAGAGCCCCTCCGCCTTCGCGGCGGCCTGCATACCTAGAATCTCAGCCGCTTTGGCATCCACCCACTCGCGCTCGGGCGAGCCTTGAGGTAGAATGTCGGCATCGACGGATTCCCAGTTGATCGCAAGCATCGGGGACTCGAACAGGAAATACACTTTCCCATTGTAGCCAATCTCTTTGAGCACAGCGGGATCATTGAAGGCACTATCATACGGCGTATCGCCCGGATTGTGGTGCACCATGTCCAGAATAAGACGCTCTTGCGCGCCACTCAGGGAGGTTCCGATGAATAGGCAGACGAGCATGGCTAGCACCTGCACCGGATTGTGATAAATTGCTTTTTGAGTCATGTTTACTGTATATTTGAAAGACGTCTCTGAGCTTGAATTGACGTTGAAATGAAGAGCCGTCCGTCACGATGCCCCCGTTCATAAAAAGGGAGAATAGACTTACAGTGGCCCAGCATTACAACGTCTAGAACACTCGCGATCGATGCAGCAGCAGCGAGTAATAGTATCATTTATTAAATATTTATGTGCTTTTATTATTTGTATTGAATCCAAACAAAAAGGCCACAGTAGTGAAAAGTTTCGATCATGGAACAACGCTCGCATACTACCTAATAGTAGTAATACGAGGTATCCCAATATGTTGGGATAAATCGAAAATACTGTAATTCCCCGAAGAATACGATCCCTACAGGCTACAAAAAAGCCCTCAGGAATCACCGAGGGCCTTTTGAAAATGTATTGAACTAGGATCGAACAACTACTACCGACGACGACGCATCATCACCGCGCCCAATCCGAAGCAACCCACGATCAGTGCATAGGCGCCTAGCTCGGGGACTGCGGTTGTTCCATTGAGAGTTACGCTATCCAGAATAACTGCAGGGACTGCGACCATACTATTAATAGTTAAGCGTAGCGCCCTTCCCTGGCTTGTTGTTCTCAGACTCCCACCATTCGTTCGGGCCTTCGGTTTTGACATCCTCCCAAGTCTTCAAAATTAGCTTTTTCATCTCGTCCAATTTCTCAGGCATGGTAGCGGCCAAATCGTTTTTCTCCTGCCAGTCCTCCTGCACGTTAAAGAGCATGAACTCAGTCATGGTATCGTTCGCTACAATTTTCCAATCGCCGTAGCGCAGTGCCACACGATCTTGCGCCGACGATACGTGTGTGCGCCAAAACATGGGGACGTCACGCGTCGTTTTCGTTCCGGCAAACACAGGCAGCATACTGACGCCGTCAATCGTGCGATCCTGAGGCGCTTGAATATCTACAATGTCCAAGACCGTCGAAAAGATGTCGGTGCCGATGACGGGCGTGTCATTCACCGTGCCCGGCTCAATATGCCCCGGCCAGCAGGCTAAGAACGGCACACGAATGCCGCCCTCGAAATCGTTACGCTTATTACCACGCAAGCCGCCTGAATAGCCACCAGAGCCCACGACCGGCCCGTTGTCGGATGTGAAAATCAGCAGCGTGTTCTCCATCAATCCCTCTGCTTCGAGCGTGTCCATGATTTTACCTAACGCATAATCGAGCTGTGTAATGTTTCCATAGTAGGTCGCATCGCGTTTGGATTCGTTCGGGTAGAGCGACGAAAACTGAATGTCCGTCGCGATCGGCTTGTGCGGTTCGTGGAACCAGACAGACAGCACGAAAGGCTTTTTAGGATCACGAACCTCTTTCAGCCAATGAATGGTCTCATCCGCAACCAATGGTGCGGAGTAACCCTCCAACTCACCTACGGCTTCGCCGTTACGGATGAAGTTCTTTGGATTCTTGTGGCTCGGATCCGCGTTGTTGTGCGTGGCAAACCAGTAATCGTATCCGCCTTGCTCGCCTACTTGAGGGAATTCAGGGTTGTCGAATTGTTGCCGAGACAAGAGATGCCATTTGCCGATGTGACAGGTTTGATAGCCCACCTCTCGGAGTAGTTCGGGATACGTAATTTCACTCACACGTAGGTGCGCTTTATGAATTCCAGACAAGTGACGCCATACCCCGTTCCGATAAGGTGTGCGACCAGTCAAGATCGCTGAGCGTGAAGGCGAGCAGACACCCGCCGCAGAATACCCCTGCGTGAACTTAACCCCCTCAGCAGCCATCCGGTCCAGATTAGGCGACTGGATGACTTTATGCCCGTAGGTGCCAGAATCGCCCCACCCCATGTCATCGGCCATGACTACCACGATGTTAGGCTGTTCAGGTTCAGCATGTGCAACCAGTGCCAGAGAAGCAGCAGTCAAAATGCTGCCGAGTTTTATTAAGTTCTTAATCATGATGTTTGAGTTAATTGAATCGGTGTTTTCCGTAAAATTAAAGGTTGTAAAAAAGCGCTATGGACGGATGCGTCCCATTTGCGAGACATTCAGAGGCTCGATTCCTAGAAGTCGTGCAGGACTGCCAGGCTGAAAGCTAAAATCGCCCGCAGCGGGATCGACGAACAGTGGATCAGCGAACACACTGTGCGTCTCTTTGCCCACTGCCTGCATTCTTAGTAAATGTGCCTCCACCCACTTCGTATCTGTTGGGTGAAAATAGAGATTCGAATCCATCTCAGTGTCTTCGACCTTGGGGTCACCATCCTCCGTTCTTGCGATTGGAGACTCTCCATAGACTTTCCCGCCTTCGGCATGAGACATCACAATATTATGCCGCACTTCTGATCCGGTGACGCGCACCCACTCAAAGCTGATATAGCCTCGTTTAGGCGCAGTTAATGGAGCCACGATGAAATTATTAATAATGTCGTTCACACCTTTAGACGCAATCGCAGCAGAGAAGCCGTAGTTGTGATAGATTACATTCCCGAAAATGAGCGTCTCATGTTGGTCATCATCACAACGAATGGCAGCCGGCAGTGAATGCTCTAAATTGTCGTGAATATAATTATAGCGCACGATGTTTCCTGTGCCAGCGCCGGAGACATAGATCGCGTTGCCATCGGAGAGCAATTGCACGGAGTGTGTGATTGCATTGTATTCTAACAGATTGTGCCGTGCATGATTATACTGCTCACGGACTTTCCAATCTTCATAAGTCTCAGCAACACTCGATTTGACAGACTCTGGGATTTCATCCTGACGAATCGTCTGCCCGCCCTGCCCTGTTAAAGGTCGATCTGGCTCAACCCGATTGGTAATCATGACTGCAGTATAACCGCTGTGATGGATATCATTATGAGCGATATGGTTATGACCGCTTTGCCACGCCCAGATTCCAGGTGAGTGCCAGGTGATCTGACTGAAGTGGTGAATGTGATTGTTAAAAATCTCATTATGGTGGTTCACGTCCTTGGTCCCAGGTCCATAGCCCGCGAGTAGAATTCCAGCTTCACCCAGATTCGCGAATTCGCAGCCCTCAATCCGATTACGCTGCGCATGCAGATCAAGTCGTAGCCCCGTGCCACCAGAATCAATAAACCGGCATTGAGTGACGCGGCATGCTTCGGCACCACGAAAGCGTAGCATTGCAGTTGGCCGGTCAAACATCTCCCAATCGTGCTGCAATCCCCAACCAAGACGGGAATCATCCGTCGTCCATGCCCAACGGTCGGCATGTGTGAATGTCAGCCCAGTGAAGGCGATGCCGACTACGGGTGTGTCCTGCGCCCCGTCATAGTCGATGACTCCCTCGACACGTATCAATTCACTGGTCGACGGAGCCAGAATACCACGCGGCGAGCCATCGGCAGCGGGATCCGAGGGCCACAAATAAACTTTCCGCGTGCTGGTATTCACCACCCATTCCCCGGGCTCATCCAATGCTTCGAGCACATTCTCAATCCAAACAGTCGATCCCGTCGGGTTGTGCACCCAGGCGGGCAGTTCACCCATTTCATAGGTGGCGGATACAGCCGTCTTCGCCACGCCTGTTGCTTCGTCCACCGTAGCGAGTGGGAGCATATTGATCACCCAGGGGCGATACGGTCTGACCTGGATCTCTACATCCTGTAAGTTATCCCAATTTTTGAGCGAACCAGAGGGAAAGTGCAGTGTTCGCTTATCGCCAGTTTTGGTGGGTGCAAAACCGCTGTCGCGCGCACGACTCAAACGCCCCTGATCATCATATAGCGTATAAAATCGCTCGAGTCCCTCGGGCATATCGGCCACCCACACATTGCCAGCGGCATTCGCGGGAAGGCCATCCGGTGCCGTCTCTAATCGCGTCCATCCCGCAACCGGCACACCCGCACTCAGCACAGGCGTCTCGCCGGGATACGCCGCAATCGTCAAATAGGCAGGCTCGGTCATTGCACCCGCACCGTATTGTTCATGGGCAACGACTTCCGACGTCGACGGACGGCCATCCTTCATTCCTAAAACCAAGGTTTGCTTCAATGGGTGACGCCCTTCGCGCAGGTAGATCGTCGCTGGCTCGACATTCCCAGCTTGGCGCAACGCTCTCAATGCGTCGACCGCATCGGGTAGCGATGCATAGGGATTTGCAAGGCTACCATCGGCCTGCGGGCCAGCGTCTACAGATACATAGAGTGCCGTCGCAGCGGTTGCGTGCACCGCAAAGAGCGTCATCGCCATCGATATGGGGAAGCTCACATGTTTGAATAAATTGCTAAGAGTCATACTATCAATCGCGTTCGCTGGATCCCTCCACAGGCACCAACTCCAAGCCCTTGAACTCAAATCCACTGCTCATACTGATCACCTTCGTGGGATAGACCATGATCTGCTGGATACCCCCCTGGTCGATACGGATGGTGTCCGGATGCTGTTTCTTCGTTAGAGTGCCGACGTCGCCCTTAGCATTGAGCTGCTGTTGATCGCTTTCAGTCATCAATTCATACACAAACTTATTGTCGCTTGAGTCTTCACTGAAGATCGTGAACTCGCCTGGCTCGGTCACGTTGACCGTCCAAATCAAGCCTTGTTTGGGATTTTCTCCCCAGCGATGAGTGACCTCATGCTCATAGTCGTAACTGATACGACGTATCGCGAATTCGCACTGAGATACCGGCAGCGAAATTGCTCCATTCGGTGCCTGTTGAATGGTTTCGTCCACCACGCGAGCCACTTCATCCTCCATCTCTAGGACGACCACGGTAATGCGTGGCTGGCGGTGCTCCTCGGGAATACTGACACTCAGGTGAGCGCCTTTCTGCTGCACTTCCAACGATTGCTGTGTGGAGTCCGCGAGACAATAAGCATTCGTGACTTTAGAAAGAATACCATCCAGTATCACCTGTGTTTGATCCAACTCCTTGAGGTGCAGATATAACTTCCCAGGTTTGCTGGTGATCGCAAACGGCGGGAATATAAGCGGACTCGGATCCGCTCCATAAATCGCCTCTCCATTGACTTCCAACCACTCTCCAATCGCTCGCAGGCTATTCACCTGAGATTCCGGGATCGTGCCATCCGGGCGCGGGGCAACGTTGAGCAGGTAGACGCCACCATAGCATACAATTCTGCTAAGACTGTAGACGAAATCGGTATAGTCCTCGGAACGATCAGTCTCGCCGCCATAGGTGGTGTAGCCCCAACCGCGCTCAGTCACGGATTCGTGCGTTTGCCATGGCACCTTCAAATCCGGCAACCATGTCGCAGTGCTGACACTTGGAGTGGTTCCATTGTCGAGCGATACATCGAAATGACCATAGCCCTGCCCCAACCTCGAGTTCACTAATGCGCCGGGTTGATTCTTGCGAACGATGTCCATCATCTGCTGACATTTGGCATCATCCATCTGCATGGGCGTATCGAACCAAACCATGAAAATGTCGCCGTAGTTCTTCGTGAGCTCTTCAACCTGAGCCACCGCTTTCTCCTCAAAATATGCGTCAAACTGAGCCTGCGGCTTGAATATATCCTCAAAATCCCAGCTATTACCAAAGGCACCGGACTCATGCCAATCCTGGCTTTGCGAGTAGTAGAACCCAAGGTTCATGTCCCGCTCGGCACACTCAACCGACAGCTCCTTGAGCAGGTCGCGGTCAAACCCTGCAAAGTCCACGATGTTGTATGGGTTCGCGGAATCATACATCGCAAATCCATCGTGATGCTTCGCTGTGACGACGATGAACTTCATGCCTGCCTGCTCAGCAATATCGACCCACTCCCCTGCATCGAATTGATCGGGCTTAAACAGACCTGACGCCTGCTCCTCGTAATCTTTGATTGGAATCTCGCCGCGACGCATAATCCACTCGGCCGAGACTTCTTCACCGTCCCAAACACCGCCTAATTGAGCATACGGGCCGAAGTGGACAAACAAGCCGAACTTATCTTGATACAGCTGCTCCATATTCACCCGCACCTCAGGCGTATAGGCGGAGACATCGGTCTTTCCGAAATCAACTTTGCCGCCAGTCTTGGTGACATAATCAATCGTTGAAGGTTTACCGGCCGCGTGTCCCGTTGCAAGCGAGGCACAGCCCAACAGTATTAAAAATGTTCGTTGAATTCTCATAATATTGATTGGTCTAACAAGCACGCTAGAGACCCTGCGGGTGAGATTGGAGAGGCATACTGCCGCTTATCAGGAATAGTGATTCTTAATGGTCCAGAAATGTGCGCAGGGGTCGTGCTGGCCTCCTGACCATGAGCTTGTCGAATGGCGCGAACCGCGAAGGCAGCAAACGTTGCAAAACTCCATAACCTTAAGGCCTTTGCGCGGTCTTCGCAAAGCAAAGCCCCTACCTCAGGCAGAGACGAGGCGCGCTCTGAATTGCTGCTAGTGCTTTTCGATATAAACATAATACGCGGGATGTATCCGTCGCTCGCTGTCAATGAGTTGCGCTTCCATATCGTATTTCCCCGCAGGGATCGTCGCCTTGAAAGTCACCTCATCTTGTTCCGCTTTGATCTGCGCGGTTTCCACGACGTTCGCCACATACAGGTAAGCTGAGGTAAAGTCCGACTTCACACTCGCAGGGGCAATCCGATCCAGTTCAATGGTCCGCTTCTGCGCGGGAAAAGTGGCATTGATCGCCAGCCCACTCTCGCGAGGAAAGCGGCGCAAAGTAATCGTATATTCGCCGTCCTCTACAAACTCGATTTTCCAGCGTCCGCTTGCCTGAGCGCCGGTCGCGGCTCCGATCTGATGCCATGACTGCCCATGCTTACCAGTTAACATATCGTGCGCAGAAATACGGCTAGGGTTCTCATGCGGGGATCCGACTTTGATATACGCGTAGCGTTCGTTGACGCCCTCCTCCTTGAAAGAGCCCCACCAGCGCTCATAGCCTTCAGCCAAGCGCGCAGCTACCTCAGGATACTGATCAAAGACGTTGTTTGTCTGGCCACGATCCTCGCTCATATCATAGAGCTGTGTGCCATTTACCAAACGCCAATCCTGATCCATCACGGTATACTTACGATACTTGACTAAATTCTGCAGCCGCTGCGTATCCATATAAAGAATACGATTGGGCCATTCTGGATCAGCTTCAGTCAGCAGCGGTTTAAAGCTAATACCATCCAAAGGTTTCACGGGTTCGAAATCGAGGCCGAGCAACTCCACAAAGGTGGGCAGCACATCGTAATGCGCGAGCAGTTGATCAATGTCCTTGCCTCCGGTCAGCTGACCATCAGGCCAACGAATGAAAAATGGCACACGGTGCCCGCCTTCGTATTCACTGCCCTTGGAACCCTTCAGCCCCGCATCATAGATCTTATTGCCGCCGGCGGTGCCGTTATCGGTCATGAAAATCACAATCGTATTATCGGTTAACCCCAAGGCATCGAGCTTGTCGCTCAGCAACTTAAAGTTGTCATCAATGTTGGTGATCATCCCATAGAACCGTTGAAACCGCTCAGGTAAGTCCGGCACATCCTTATACAGATTAAGATACTCCTCTGGAACGTTGTAAGGCGCGTGCGGCGCATTGGTTGAAATGTAGCAGAAAAATGGGCGCTCTTGGTTGTCTTCGATAAACTGCAGCGCCTCTGAAAAGAAGACGTCGGTGCAATAGCCTTTGTAAGGCTGCATGACTCCATTGTGCCAATAGGTGTCGTCGAAATAATCATTCCCCCAGTAATCCGGTCCCTGCGTGATGCCGCCACCGCCATGACGCACGACCTCATGAAAGCCGCGATCCATTGGGCGGAACGGATAATTGTCACCAAGGTGCCACTTGCCAAACATGCCATTGGTGTAGCCATTCTGAGCTAATACCTGAGGCAGCGTGACCTCATCTTCAAACATCAGTGAGCGCCCATTAATGGTGTGAAACACGTTCAACCGATTACAGTGTCGCCCAGTCATCAAAGAGCCGCGACTCGGAGCGCAGGTCGTCGACACGTGAAAATCAGTCAATCGCACGGATTCGTTATAGAACCGATCAATATTGGGCGTCTTGATAATGGGATTCCCCATACAGGCCAAATCCCCCATCCCTTGGTCATCCGTAATGACTATGACGATGTTTGGCCGTTGCTTGGTTGCAGCCGCCAGTGAACACGCTGATGATAAAGCGACACAGGCGAGCAACAGAGCCGCACCAATTCGAAAGGTATTTTTAATCATCAGTTTAAGATTAATTATTATTACTTCGCCGAAGAAGCTCCTGCCTTCGCTTTACTGCCAATTGGCACGACTTGCAGATCAAGCTGCACCCCTGGAATAAACAGATCGGGCACACCGCCGTGTTTCTTTTGCTCTCGCAGGTAGGTGGGCCAGCAAATCGTGCTCACGGTGATGTCGGCGTCTTCATTGATCATTAGTGGACGGCATACATCCCACCACGCTCCGTAGGCTTCCATCATCGTGCTGACGATTTCTGGGTGTTCCTTTGCGACGTCGTTCTTCTCGCCGGGATCTTCCGTAATATCGAAAAGCTCCAGATCCTTATCGATCCCCTTGTTGACTGTTAAACGCCACTGCTCGTCACGCGCAGCAAAGCTCAGAAATTTGTTGTTGTCCGCGCCCGGATTCCTGCGGTGCTTTGCATGCTTCGAATCGGGATTTCCCCAACGGCCCTTATGGAAAAACATCATACGTTTCTCCCACTGAGCATTCGGATCCTCCAACAATGGCAACAGGCTTTTTCCATCGGTTTGTAACGTGCGGGTATCCACACCCGCCAAGTCTGCAAAAGTCGGCAGCAGATCAAAATGCCGAGCCAACGTATCGATATCGCGGCCCGCCTCGATTTTACCAGGTAGACGAATGAAGAACGGAACCCTAGAACCGCCTTCATGCACGCTGGTCTTACCACCGTTCATGCCAGCATTGTAAACCGAACTGGCGACCGAACCGTTGTCCGTCATGAAAATTAGGAGGGTGTCTTCCTCCATGCCCCACTGCTCAAGCTTCTCCATCAGTAAGCCCATGTTGTCATCGATATTGCTGATCATCGCGAAGAATCCCGCCTTCTGCGCATCCGACGGATCTTCGATCGTATCATACAGCTTAATGTATTTTTCCGGAGCGCTCCACGGCCCGTGAGGGGCATTCGGAAAGATGCAGGCCAGAAAGGGCCTCTTTGCATCGTGCTGCGCCTTCATCCAATTCATTGCCTGCCCGAAGAATACATCGGTGCAGAAGCCGTGGGTCTGGACGAACTGGCCGTTGTGCCGGATCAGCATGTCCGTGTAGGATCCGTTGGTGCGAATCCCACTGGCTCCCGCAATCCCGCCGCCATGGATCAAGGACTCATCGAAACCACGCATGTGCGGCTGGTAAGGATCTTCGTCGCCCAAGTGCCATTTCCCAAAAAGTCCAGTCGCATAGCCAGCCTCTCCCATGATCTGAGGCAGGATCTTCTGATCCAGTGCCATGAGCTCGCGGCTAAAAATGGTATGAGTGACTCCCACCTTGAACGGATGCACGCCGGACATGATTGCGGCACGCGTCGGCGCACAGCTGGAACTCACATGAAAATCCTCAAACCGTGTGCTCTGCTCACGCAGTTTGTCGATATGAGGCGTCTTGATATACGGATGCCCATTGCAGCTCAAATCTCCGTAACCCTGATCATCCGTCATCACTATAATGATGTTTGGCCGACTGCCTGACAAGCTCTCCGCAGTGGACTGCCCAGTAGCGCAGAGAAGGCCCAGGAATAGGTAACTACTCCACCGGTATTTTGTTAAAACATTCATCTTGTTCTTAGTATCGTAGGTGACTCGTTTTAAACTAGTGCCAATCGATGCGCGCCTCTTTGGAAGTGAGATCCACCCACACCGAGGCGTGCTTGAACTCGCGCGTGGCGGTCATGCCATCCCACACGGCATCCGCTTCCGGCGGCCCCAGTGGCTTTTTAAATTCAGGGTAGGCATCCAACATCCCGTGCTTTTCACGATACCCCCACGAATAACAAAATTGCGAATCCGGTTGGGCCGCGACGAGAAAGCAAGCCAGCGGGAAAGTGATCCGCTCGCGAGCGATTGTTAGCAATTCCGCGCGCGGCCGCTTCATCATTGCCGAGTCATTCCAGGCGAACCCCGGCCATGCCTTGATCACTACAAATTTTCCCTTATCCGCCGCCAGCTGAATCGTTTCGAGATCCGCTTTAATCGTGGCAGGATCGTGACTACCAAACTCATCAAAGTGCTCGATCATGATCCCGTCCAGACCCGGCCACTCTAGAATTTCGCGGTAATCCTCACCACGTGCGCCATTCGCCAAAATCATCTTATCAGCCCCAATCTTCTGCTTCGTCAATGCGATCATATCACGCACACCCGCGACGACTGCGAGCGCCTTTGCGTCGCCGAGCTGTGATGCTAGTCGCTCATGGAGCACTTGAGGCAAAGCATCCACAAAGACCCCGTCGATCCAACCATCCTTCATTTGATCTGCGATGACCTGCGACCACCATTCACGAAATTCCGGATTCGACGGGTCTGGCCGCGCAACATTTTCCGTCTTAAAAACGACACTGCCCTCAGGCGTGCGTAAGTCCCACTCTGGCTGATAGGTCGCATAGCAGTCGTAGCCTGGCCAGTTGATAAAGGAATTCAGATAAAAGAGGACGTTGACGTTCGGGTTGCGCTGCTTCAGGCGCCTAGCCGTATCCGCGATCCCGGCTTCCGTGCTACCGTGCACTTCCAGTCCATGTCTTTTCTCCAAGATGACCCAACCATCATACGAGGCGAGAAAATCAATCTCTGCATCGGTCAAATCTCCATTGGTTTTGCCAAAGTGAATATTGACCGGCACACGATCCCAATGGCTCCAAGTGACATTCGAGCTCGCGGCCGATCCATGACTGGACGGATCTAACAAAGTCTCAGCTGGCAATAAAGCGGGTGTGATCAGGAGTGCTACACATGCACACATTAGTTTTCGATATATGCGCTTCATAGTTCCACTCGAAATTAATGCCCCTTTGAAGCGCCCGGTGCCTTCACGACTTCGCTATACTGCATATAGCCATTCGAATCGATGATCGCAAAGCAATAGGCTGGGATGCTCGCGGGTATCGCAGCACTGACACGGTATCCGTCGGCACTAATCGTCGCTAATTCGCGCATCCCTGGCAATTTCGCATCGTCCGGCTTACTGACCATTTCTTTATATCTGTGTTTCACATCGGGATTTTCAGGACGGTAAATCACGTATGCCTTTTGAATGGCAGGCCCGGAGCGTTTAACAGACAGCGTGGCGTGGCGGCTACCGCGATCATACTTCGACTTTGAGACGATCGCAGACGGCGCCTTGTTGCCAGAAAAAGCAGGATTCAAATAGGGGCCTTCGGCATGATTCGCTGCCAGTTCGGCTTCGAGTGTCGCACTCAGTCGCTCAAGCACGGAACTAAACTCTGGATTGTTTGCCAAATCATTGGCCTCCTCAAAGTCGTTGCGCTGACCATCTTTGTAGAGTCGATAGAGCTCATAGTCATTGGTGGCATAGCGCTTATGGAGCTTAAAGTCACCGCTACGAATCGCAGACTTCATCGAACCCATACCATTGTGCGGGAAGTGCCAGAACAGGTGCTCACGCTCGTTCCCTTGTGCATCCACGATCTGTTGTGACTTGCCTTCGAGGACAGGTGTAATGTCGAGGCCGCTGAGTTCCTTAAAGTCTTTTTTAGCAATCTTTGAGTCAGTCAACTCAAGGATCGTCGGGAAATAGTCGAGCTGGTTCACTAATCCATCAAACTGACTGGCATGTGCAATCCCTGGTCCTGAGATGACCATTGGCACACGAACGCCACCACCCTCAGTATGCGTCTTCCCGTATTTCAAAGGCGCGTTATCAGAGATGACTTCCTTACCGTGCTTCTCGGCACCGCCATTGTCCGAGGTGAAGAAGATGTAGGTCGTCTCAATGAGTTTTTTACCTGGATTTCTAGGATCATCGGTTGTCTCGAGATAATCGACCACGCGCCCGAGGCTCCAGTCCACCGTGGTCACCATGGCAGCGAAGTAAGGGTTTTGCTGGCCTGGTAACGACATGTCCCCTGGCTTAGGTGGAAACGGTTGACCGAGTTTGTCGCAGTAGTATTCGAGCAACTCGCCGTTGCGCGTCAAGACAGGCCAGTGCACCATCCAATGGCAGAGGTTAAGGAAAAACGGCTGATCGCCGCTCTGGTCCATAAACTGAATCGCCGACTCTGTGACCTCATCGTATGGGTAGCTAATGCCCTCTGGCTTCTTGTCACTCAACGGAGGGAACTTCTCCTTACTGAGCGGATATTGCTTATCATCCGCGGTCGCAAAGCCTTTGGTGCGGTCATCCATACCACGGTGAGGGCCACGTTCTTGGTTCACGACCTCAAAACCATAACTCGCGGCGTTGAGGCCGACGTGCCATTTCCCAGAGTGCCCAGTGCGGTAGCCGTTGGCCGCCATCGCATCCGCTAGCGTCAGGAGGTTCAGATCGAGAGGGTCCTGGAGATACGGTGCAATCAGCGACTCGCTCTTTCTTGCTGGTGTCATCGCGCCAAGATGAACGTGGGTCATGCCAATTTTAGCCGGATGCTGTCCCGTAATAATACCCGCACGCGAAGGCGAACACGACGGAGCTGGCGAGTAGCCCTGGGTAAAATTCATACCAGACTCGGCGAGCTTGATAATGTTCGGAGTCTCGTAGGGACACGGTGCGTCCACATCATTGAGCTGCACATCTTGCCAGCCAAGGTCATCGACGTAAAAAATAATGACATTTGGTTTCGACACTGCCTGAGCCGTGATTGAACTCACACAGAGCAGTGCAAACGTAGAAAGTATCGGTAATTTCATAAGAATTTAGTAATGTTAGATTTACTTTGAGACCACTGTCATCGATGCCAGCTTACTCACCTTCCCAACCATCAATTTTGAGGATGTAGCCTGCGGTCGAATCGTCATCATGGCACGCGAGGTATAGATAATCCGGCTTGCCATCTTTCCACAAAATATGGGGACGTTCACTGCGCGCAAGTTCGTGCCCGTAATAGATCTCGTTGGTTTGGTAGCCGACCTTAGGGATGCCCCAGTCGAGGCCATCCTTTGATTGATAGATCAACCCTGGGCGCAGGCCGCCAGGACGTGCCTTACCAGTATGCGTGCCTTCCAGCATGCCTTTCACATCCTGCCTATCCTCCAGGATCATATAATACATGCCGTTGTAATAAAACGCATAGGGATCTTCGATATCGATCTTCTGCTCCGCATACGAAATCAGCGGATTTTCAGCATAGACCTCATAGGGGCCTTCGAGCTTGTCGCTGGTCGCCAATGAGATCTCACGATAGATCTGACCTTCGCGCTCCGTCATCGTTTTATAGTAGATCCGGAATGAACCATCTGGCGCGGTAACAAAGGTCGGGTTCGAGGCGTGCTGACCATTTGCCTCCGTCGCTTTCAGAACCGGGTTGTGCGGGCTTTCAGTCCACGGCCCCGTCAATGACTTCGCGGTCGCGATGCCGACTTCTTGCTTGGAGCCATTCGCGTCTTGGTGACGATTCAATAAAAACACTAGCACGTAGGTGTCGCCGACTTTAGAAATCTGAGGGTTATGATAGCTGGCGATGTCACTGACAAAGACGTCACCCAGCAGCGTGTAAGGCCCCTCAGGCTGATCGGCGACCCAATGCACAATCTTACTGTGCGTGGTCCATTTCCCTTTCTTATCGATGATGGAGTTAAAGATGTGCACCTTGCCCGCTTCGTCATAGATCGGCGCCATGCCCCATGTCCATGTGCCCGCAGGAGACGGTAGAATAAAAGGCCCCGGAGTGAGGGATTTTACAAATTTGGAGTCTTCCACGGCGCTTGCGGTCACAGAAAAAAGTCCTAAGGCCAGCACGGCCGCTATTACGTATTTTGATTGCATCATGTTTCGTTTCTAAAAGTCAGTCGGAGTGAGATCTCCAAGCATGTTACATAGTATCAATCGATTGCCCCAACGAATATCCCCTCTTTACGGGATAGGGCGCAGTTTTACAGGTATTTCGAGCGGGATGCGATACTCGCACGCATCATGATTTGTAAAAAGTGACTCACCAACTGCACATACACATTGAATAGGTGCGCCTCACCTCGCCGGCGAGTCACCTCTCCCCATAAGCGTTCAATTAGCGTCAATAAGCGGTTCCCGCGCAGCGGCTCTGGGCACTGCGCTAAGGCTCTGTTTTTTCTACCGCTTATGGTCCGCGTAAAAGCCCTTCGTCTCACGCTGGAAGCTGCCTATTAAACCCTTATCCACTCTGACGTGACAATGAAACCTCGAGTCAGACATGAACCTTAAAAGAGTAGTCAGAAGCTAGAAGGCAGTAGTTAGAATCTGAATATCAGTGTTTTATGAAGAATCTTCGATCACCAAATGGCTTCGCCCTTCGGTTGCACCCAAGGGCATCATAAGTGTCGCTGCGCTCGGTAGCGCGACAGCGAATACGTTCGTAAGAGTTTCATCACCAAGGACTAACTCCTGACTTCTAATACCATCCTTTGACATTTTCTGGTAGTATGTAGCCATCGAAGGGAAGACCACTGTGAATACTTTTCAGCTGTATTTGTTAACCGCCCGCTACGCTAGAGATCGCAGAGCACGCTGAGAGCTGACGCAGAGCATTTCACGCAGCCCTCCCCATCTCCTCGGCGCACTCAGCGATCTCTGCGGTTAAACCTTTTTACCAGTTTTAGTCGCATGTTGGTATAACTCCTGAATCTAGGATGAATCGTAGCGCTCTCTGCCCCGAAATTGAAGTCCTCCAGATCCGTAGCCACAAAAAAGGCCTCGGATCAATGATCCGAGGCCTTGGAAAATTGAAGCGTCAGTCAGCTTAAGCGCGGCGACGACGAAGCATTACGAATGTCAAACCGAAGATACCTGCCAACAATGCGTAGGCATTAGGCTCAGGAACAACCGTCAGCCCTAGAATACCAGTTGTTTCAGTAAACACCCAAGTATTATCGCCATCTACGAGATCCCAAATGCCATCTGTATCACCATCTAGCAGGTTGCCAGTATAGTCACCGGATAAGGCAATTGAGGCGAAAGTTCCGGTCTCGGTGCCAAAGTCGAACAGATCCCAAGAGTAAGCGCCATCTGCAAGGATGCCGGAGCCAAGGACGAGGTTTAGATCGCCGCCGTAGACGAGTGCACCCGTTACATTGTGGAAATCATGTCCGCCTGCGACACCCGCACCTGCAGTGCCGTCGATTTCAGCAATCGTGCTACTACCCGCATCCAATGCCAGACCAGCTGCGAAGTTCATCGTGCCAGGGCTATTACCGACCGACAGGATATTGCCATCTGTGATAGTGACCGCAGTGCCGATGGTGCCGGAACCAGTCAGCGTGTTACCAGTGCCAGTAAAGCTGATCGCAGCCGCCAGGGCGGTGGATGAGTTGTAATCAAAGGTGCCCGCGAAACTGACAGTAATGCCGCTGGTTGCGTTGATACTACCGCCGTCAGCCACAACAAGTGTGCCGGCACTGACAGTCGTGCTACCAGTGTAGGTGTTGACACCGGAGAGTGTCAGCGTGCCTGTGCCAGTTTGCTCAATCGCACCTGTGCCGCTTACAACACCGAAAAGTGTCTGGTCAGCAGTGCTGTTCTGCCTATAGACCCCGTCGTTAATCACCGCGCCACCAAAGTTTCCGCGTTTGATTCTCCCGGCATCGGCGACTTCAAAAACGCCGTCTTCAATCGTGATTGTATTGGTGTCTAGTAAGTCGTTGTGTATGTGGGTGAGAGCCAAAGTGCCGGTGCCTCGCTTGACAATGAATCCTCGCTCATGATCGACCGACACCAGAAGGTCAAAATCGTCAGAACCATCCGCAATGTCGTAATAAGCGGTCCTTGTATTCTGCATGTTGAGATAAGCAGTGCCGGCCAACGTATTTTGTAAACCTCCGGTGGTCACGACCGTGTTATTGCGCCAGAGCCCCTGAGATCCATTGACTTCCAATGTGCCACCGCCCGCGCTGTCGAATGTGAAAGTATCAGTGTCAATACTGAGCCCTGAAACGCCCTTCTCAATTTTCAGCGTTGAGCCGTTGTTGATTTGAAAACCCGTGCTATTCGAGTTTTTATTCGATTCGCTGCTACTGACTAGCACTAGGGTTCCCTCGTCGACCGTGGTGATGCCGTTATAACTTAAGTCCCACTGGGCTGTCAGCTGACCTGCTCCGAGCTTTGTCAGCCCAGTGTTGCCGAGGAGCGAAGAAGCGAGCACGACGTCCTGTCCGTTGGTATCGAAGGACATCGCCGAGCTACCGGTGATACGAGAGCTGTAGTCAGTGCCTGCGCTGTTAGCAGTGTATTGAAGCGTGCCGCCGGTAAAGGTGATGTCTCCACCGTTACCCAACGCACCTGAAGTAGCTGCTATGTCAGCAATGTCGGCCTGTAAAACCCCAGCAGCGAGTGTAGTCGTGCCAGTGTAAGTGTTAGCTTGATTGAGGACAAGTGTGCCGGAACCGTTCTGCGTGATTCCACCGATGCCAGTGAGTGCACTGCCACTGAAGTCAGTGCCTTGAGTCACCGTATTTGAGCGATTAAATGCCAGCGTGCCAGCGTTCGTGATCGCGCTGCTCGTAGAGAGCGAGCCAGTCGTGCCACCGTCACCAAGTTGCAACGTGCCTGCGCTGATCGTAGTCGCACCAGTATATGTGTTCGCTGCATTAAGAACAAGCGTGCCGGAACCGTTTTGTTCGAGTGCCCCCGATGTGAGCTCACTACCGCTGAAGTCAGTGCCCTGAGTCACCGTATTTGAGCGATTGAATGCCAGTGTGCCATTATTAGTAATAGCACTGCTAGTTGACAGCGAACCAGTCGTTCCACCATCACCAAGTTGCAAGGTGCCTTCGCTGATCGTAGTCGCACCAGTATAGGTGTTAGCACCGGATAGCGTTTGCACGCCAGTGCCTAATTTAGTCAATGCAAGTGCGCCACCGCCAGCGCCGTCCTGAATCACGCCAGAGAAACTAGTGCTAGTATCGTCTTCGCCCGTGCTAAGGACTACAGCAGCAGCGTTGGCATTTTCGACCGTGCCGGCTCCAGCGAGCGAGCCGATGGAATTCGAGTTTCCGTCAAGTTGAAGAAGTGTAGCGTTGTTGACAGTCACTGCCGAATTGCTGCCGAAAGCACTTGTGCTGCCTGCGATCAAGGTGCCTCCAGTAACATTGGTGGTGCCCGTGTAAGTATTGTCCCCAGAGACTTTCCAGGTGCCGTCATCGGTCTTCGTTAGGTTAAGCGGATTTGAATTGACCGTCGAGTCAATGATCGCCCCCTGAATTTCATTAGTGTCCGTGTTGCTACCGCGAAGCGTCAGCGTCTTTGTCGCAGTGTTAGCAGTCGTGTTGGCAAAGGCCCCTGTAAACACCAAGGCCCCCGTGCCGTTGTTGTAGATGGTGGAACCTGCGTTGTATACTGTCAGCGTGCGGTCTGTAGAGTCGCCGCTGCCCGTGTAAAAAAGGTCCGCATTGTTTCCAATCTGGATCGTGTCGCCCGCACCTGCAGCACTGTTCACTCCACTGTTTGCGATCGAGGAAACATAGGTGTTTCCGCCATTGTTCAGGTTGAGAACGCCAGTAAAGGAATTGTTATCGTTGGAGAGATACATGTGCCCTGCTCCAAATTTATTAATGCCAAAAGCACCGGTGATCTGAGACGTAACCGTCAAAGGGCCATTAGTAATCGACCACGTATTGGTTGCATTTAGCGCAAGGCTACCACCATCAGAGCTCTCAATTAAGACAGCTCCACTCCCAGCGTTCACCCTGACACCGCCAGTCGTCAGGATAAAACTCGCAGTATCGAGTGTGTAGGTGCCAGCAAATGCTGTATTGAACGTGATCGCTTCAACAGCAGCAGTGGTCGTAATATCGCTGCCGAGAGTCACGGTGCCTGCGGTGCCTTCGGTGCCTCCTCCAAAGATTGCTTTGTCGCCATCTGCCCAAACGATTCCATCGCTAGTTGGGGTTACGGGCGTGTCGTTCCAGTTCCCGGCACCAGTGGTCCATGTGCCAGCTCCATCTGTGATAACACCATCGGCAGCGATGGTGGTGTCCCAGGTTAGGTCAGCGGCCTGAGAGGCCTGTGCTAGCGCCAGCGAGGCTGCGGCAGCGGTGAAGAGTTTTATTTTATTTTTCACAGGAGTAGTTTTGGAGTGAATGTATGAGTTCGGGGTTTTCTTTAAAGTCAGTGAAATGAGTGATTAGTGAGTCAACAGTGTTAGCATGTGACATAATACATAACTCGCAGAATTCGCATATCCCAATATATTGGGGGGGATGCGTGCAAAAAAAGTCAGAATCACCTCAGGTTAATCCAAGAAAAGTCGCGGGGCGCGGCGTAATGCCTGCGCCAAATCGGCCGCAACCGCGCCGGAGGAATGGATCTGATCTATCAAGGGTTAGGGGTATTAGACTGAATCGATGGGGGTAGAGTGTTAAGAGCACTTCATAGAACTGTCGTAACGCTGACTTACTGTTGCTCATTCATCGCACCAAGTAAAGACAACACCTCTACACTTTCGTGTTTTTTACAACAAAACAGCATTCATTTTAGTTAAATCCTAAAGCTGGCTACGGGAGAGCCTGCGAATGGCTGGGACAATTGAATCGTCAGCGGGGAATATGAGGGCAGCGCACAAAGCCACGGGGCTCCTCGAACACTATACTGCTGCGCATCAAGAATTGTAATCTTTCGCTCAAAACATTCGGGAGGGACGAGCTTCGTCTGCGGCGTGTGGGTGCTTTGGTTCGGTGCAGAGGCTCGGCCGACGGCAGCGTAGAACGCAGCAGGCGTAGAGGCCATCCCTCCCAAACAACCAGCACATACGCCAAAGCCACCCTCACCTCATCTACGAATGACTTCTCCCCATAAGCGTCAAATGAGCGTCAATAAGCGGTTCCCGCGCTGCGGCTCTGGGCACTGCGCTAAGGCTCTGTTTTTTTCTACCGCTTATGGTCTGCGTAAAAGCCCTTCGTCTCACGCGGTAAACTGCTGATTGAACGCTTATCCACTCTGACGTGACAATGAAACCTCGAGTCAGACATGAAACTTAAAAGAGTAGTCAGAAGCTAGAAGGCAGTAGTTAGGATCTGAATATCAGTGTTTTATGAAGAATCTTCGATTCGCCAAATGGCTTCGCCCTTCGGTTGCACCCAAGGGCATAATAAGTGTCGCTGCGCTCGGTAGGCGACAGCGAATACGTTCGTAAGAGTATCATCACCAAGGACTAACTTCTGACTCCTGAATCTAGGATGAATCGTAGCGCTCTCTGCCCCGAAATAGAAGTCCTCCAGAACCGTAGCCACAAAAAAGGCCTCGGATCAATGATCCGAGGCCTTTGAAAATTGAAGCGTCAGTCAGCTTAAGCGCGGCGACGACGAAGCATTACGAATGTCAAACCAGTGAGC
Source organism: Lentimonas sp. CC4 (assembly GCF_902728235.1). Taxonomy (NCBI): domain Bacteria; kingdom Pseudomonadati; phylum Verrucomicrobiota; genus Lentimonas; species Lentimonas sp. CC4. The sequence goes on along the minus strand of NZ_CACVBO010000002.1, from coordinate 245,320 downwards.
CCAGCGAGCAGTGCGTAAGTGCCAGGTTCTGGAATGACGGAGATCGCGATTCCTAAATCGCCTCCGCCAAAGTCGTAAACATAATCTGTGGAAAACGTCTGCCCTGCTTCCAAACCCAGAACATTCACGATGCCAAAAGTTCCATTCAGTGAACCGTAGTCAATCAATTCATAGGTTCCCAATTCACTTCCTGCAGTCAGATCCGTTAAATCCAGATTCAATGCATCACCAGCACCGCCACCAAGTTGAGCTTCCCCATCGACTTGAAAGAGCGTCACCTCACCCAAGCTGTTTGCAGCGAAGGTTATTATTTCGTTTTCGCTGGCTCTATTCCAGTCGAAGGTCGTGACCCTAGCCGTCGCGCCAGACTCGATAATTAGGGTTGGGTTATTTCCACCAAAAACGTTACCATATGTTCCTGTCGTGTTACCCCCATTGGTCAAATCAAGTGTGCCGCCAGTTGCAACAGTGAATGTTTGCCCATTTGGACGTAGGCTAGTGCCATCTTCATTGGCGATCACGGACTGGCCCGATGTAATTGTAAACGAGGTATCTGCAGTAACCCATGCGCCACCTCCACCGTCTTTTTCCCCCGCATTAAGGATGACCGAATCCCCATCGGTGGGGGCAGTAGTGGCAGTAACACCACCATTAAGCCAATTATCGGCGACACTCCAACTCGCAGTCGTATCACCGGGATTATTCCATGTGAACGTGTCCGCTTGCGCGGAAGAAGCGAAAAGGCCTGCGGCGACAAGCAGAGAAAATTGTGTGATAGTGTGCTTTTCCATGATAAGGGGGTAAGTGATTGTGAAAATAGTCTGTTTTTCGGTTTTTCTAGTTAGTGTCCACGATAGCTCACATCCAGCTATCGTGAATATCGCAATATATTTTGGTGGGGAGAGAATTGGATAACCTCAGGTTAATCCAAGAAAAGTCGCGGGACGCGGTGTAACGCGAGGCCAAAGCTGGCACAACAGCGCCGAGGGGATTGATCTGATCTATCAAGGGTAAGGGGTATTAGACTGAATCGAGGGATTGTTAACAGCAGTTAAGGGAACTATGGTAAAACACATCAACCTATGCCGATTTATCCTAAAAAGTAAAGCGAGCAGCCCATGTATTCCGCATTCTCTTTTTTTCAAAAATATAAAATCCACCTCAGGCGAGTTCGATTCCCCATGCATTCGACACCAACAAGCAATCACTAGCTACTGCGCTCAGGCGACAAAGCAACGCACACTCTGTCCACTAGCCACAGGTTCGCATAAAGTGCACTCACAAAGATCCGCACACTTCACCTAAACGCAACAATGGGACCTAGAGCTACCCTGCCGACATTGTTGAAGTCCGCCAGAGATCACTCCACAAAAAAGGCCTCGGATCAATGATCCGAGGCCTTGGAAAATTGAAGCGTCAGTCAGCTTACGCGCGGCGACGGCCCTTCGACAGGCTCAGGATCTACGACGACGAAGCATCACGAAGGCCAGACCAGTGAGGCCAGCGAGCAGTGCGTAAGTGCCGGGCTCCGGAATGACCGTGAAGACAATATCACCACTACCCGCTAGGTCCTGAGTCAAGGTATAACCAACCCCCTCAGTGCCGAAGCCATTCACTGTGATATTACCACTGTCAAAACCTGTAAGCGTAGCCGCATCTACGAGGGTGAAGGCGGCGCCGACAGTCGCGTTGTAGCTACCAACATTGATCGTCATGGTTGAAGTCGTGCCTGCGCCAAAGGATCCAGCAGTTGTAAACGAACCGATGCCTGCTGCATCAAAATTGAACGTTAATGTAGAGTTGCCTTCAAAATCAATCGAACCCGCTGAAACAGCCGCGGTCGACCCCGTCAGGATGACATCGCCAAGTGTATTCACCTCGTAAAGTTCGGTAAGCGTCACATTGCCACCAGACATGGTGTGTGAAGAGCGTGTTGTCGCTGTAAGACTGCTAGCAACGACAAAAGTTCTACCGGACAGAGTGCCGCCAGTCTGAACAACGTGCCCTCCTCCATTGCCGCCATTCGCTGCTAGGCGTCCTTGGTCAAAGTTGGAAATGGTCACTCCGGTCTGAAGTGTCAGTGTTGCTTCATTTCTGAAATTGAAATCCGATGCCGTCGTAAAGGCAAAGGATGCTGTCGGGGTATTGTTGTCACCCGCTGTATTAAAGATTACACTATCTTCCACACCCTGGCTGCCCGGAGTGACTCCGCCCCAATTGGCAGTATCATTCCAATCGTCCGTAGTGCCACCGCCAGTCCAATTAATACTAGCAGCATGGCCAGCTTGAGTGAACGCGAGCAGGGCGGTTGCCGTTGCGATAAATTTGATCTGTTTTTTCATAGAGGGATGTAACTTTCGTTGAGTGCACTAGTTCGGGAAATCAGCAGAAGGAAACTCAACGGACCGCCAACTACTGATAGTATTAACAGCACGCATACTACCGAATTCTAGTGGGCTCGAATACCCCAATATATTGGGGGGTAGTTAAGAAAAATGGCTTAATAAATCGAACCCAAGCCAACTGCCGAGTTTAGAATAAGCGTCAAATGAGCGAGAATAAGCGGTTCTGGGCACGATTCTAAGGCTCAGTTTTTTTCTACCACTGATGGCTGCTTATCCACTCTGACGTGACAATGAAATCTCGAGTCAGGCATGAACCTTAAAAAAGTAGTTAGAAGCTAGAAGGCAGTAGTTAGGAGCTAAATATCAGTGTTTTATGAAGAATCTTCGATTCGCCAAATCGGCGACAGCGAATACGTTCGTAAGAGTTTCATCACCAAGGACTAACTTCTGACTTCTAACTCCTGAATCTAGGATGAATCGTAGCGCTCTCTGCCTCCGAGATTGAAGTCCTCCAGATCCGTAGCCACAAAAAAGGCCTCGGATCAATGATCCGAGGCCTTTGAAAATTGAAGCGTCAGTCAGCTTAAGCGCGGCGACGGCCCTTCGACAGGCTCAGGATCTACCACGACGAGCCATAACAAAGGCAAGGCCAGTGAGGCCAGGGAGCAGTGCGTAAGTGCCGGGCTCGGGAATAGCAGTGGTGAATGCAAAATCAAGGTCACGAAAACGATTACCATTCGCGGTAGCAGTCACTGTAAGCACATCAACTGGGCCAGAGAATCCGGAATCCCCATCACCCGTCATGAAAATAGACTCAGCGGCTGTTGTTCCAAAGTAATAAGTGGTGTTATCCGTGCCATATTTAGAGATCGCAGAAAAACCGTCAAATGTGGCCGCCCAACCATCGCCCTCACCTTGATCAAAAAAGATATTCTCAATACTTAACTGGAAGGACTGATTATTGTCGATATCACCGCCAGGGCCAAAGTGTTGCAGAGGAGTGGGAACGGGATTAGTAGTCGCATCATAGACACTATCCCAGTCTGCGCTGAGATCGTAAGCAGTTCCAAGCGTCACATCAGGACTCGTATAAGAGGATCCCGTAAAGCCCTTGAGGCGCAAATCGAAAGTCAGAGTGTCATCTACAGTCCCTCCATCCAAATCGCCAGTTCGAGTCAAAGAAAAGACACTTACTCACTCATTCGCGCGCCAAGATCCTCACACGCAGCGGTAACTACGACGAAGGCAAAGTGATGATCGCACAGACACGCCAGCAACTCGGCACACAGATCAATGAGACCGACGACCTCGCACTGCTCATCCTCGAAGCCAAGATCGCCCGCGCCGAAGACGATAACGAGACAGCCATCACCGCACTCGATCAAATCATTAAGCGTGATGCCCTCAACGGCGAAGCCATCATCGACCTAGGCCGTATCTACGCAGCCCAAGGCGATCTCGCCAAAGCAATCAACCGCTTTGAGCAGGCCGAAAAGATAGCTGAGTTCGAGCGCAAAGCACTTATTGCCCACGCACAGGCACTCGTCGCCAACACAGAATATCAGGCAGCGTTGCCACTGCTACGCCGCGCACTTTACATGCAGCCAGACGAGAACATCGAAGACTACCTGAAACGAGTCGAACGTGCCGCTCGTAACAAAGCGTAGACAACACCGCGACATTTAGCTTTAGACAAGGCCGCCCGATACTAGGGCGGCCTTTTTTGAGTTTAACGAAACTGCAGGGGGCAATGATACTGAACCACTGCATGGTCTGTGCGAGTGAGCAGATCCCCCGTGTCCTCTTCTACGTGCTGCCCTACCTGATGTCGCAGCGAACACTTTGATATCAACTGTCCGAACGGCATCATTCAGATCATTTATACTGGCGCGCATCATGACATGTGAAAAGCGTAGTCAAGTGCCTAGCCTGACATAAGCTCCTCCCAATGTAGGTGTTCAACCGACACGTTCGTTGGAACCACCCCTCCTAGCGGGTGACCACCTAATGGAAGCCACCTACGACTGAAGTAAGATTGTGTTTTTTCGACAATCAGACCGCCCTATCGAGAATCACAATACTTGATACGCAGCGGTATAATACGGGAACATCTAAAAAGATGAGTTGGAACCGCGACGTAGGTCAGCCGACATTCAGGACTTAGAAGCAAGGAGTCAGAAATTAATCTTTGGTTGTGCAGCGCGCTAAAGTTCGCACAGCACGCAGAGAGCAGACGCGGAGTATCCACACTCCCCATCTCCTCTGCGCACTGCGGTTATTTTCATACCAATACTGGTCAGTATTTGGTATTAAAAGTCGACTGCAGCCTGCAGGCCGAAGGTGCGTGGGTTCGTATATTGCGCACCGTTGCTCTTCGCAACATAGCTCACCTCGTCAAACACGTTCTTAACGATCACTTTGAGAGATAACTTCGGGGCTTCCTGACTCTTGCCCATTTTGCAACTCCAGCCCGCAAAGAGACTCGTCTCAAAATGGTCATCTAACCAAAGCTCCGCATTACCGCCGTCCAGGAGCTCATATGTATCGTAAAGGGCTTTATCGATATACTTCATACTACCACCGAAATAGCCCCCCTTGAGAAGCCCATCCTTGAAGCTATATCTCCCGGTGAATGTGACAGTATGCGGTGCCGTGCCGTTTTGTGTATTCCCTTCTTTATAGTCAAGCGGATGATCCTTAATTTCGGTATCCAAATAGGCATATCCTAGCGACAGTGAAACCGCTGAAATCGGGTTATAAAAGACCATCAACTCGACGCCTTGTGACTGCACGTCAATCCCAGATAGACGATTACCGACAAATTGTGTGCTACCGTCTGTTTGATCGTATAAGTCATCATTGGTTCCATCATTTGGATACAGGCCTTGAAGCTCGCTGGTATTCAAAGAATTGATGTCATTCTCTTTTTTGATGCTGAAGCCGACCAATTCGCCATTCAGCTTCCCGTCAAGCAATTCAAATTTGAATCCGACCTCATAACCTTTGCCCTTTTCAGGGTCCAAGATCTCACCTTCTGGGTTACGATCAAATCCTGTGGGCGATTGAACCGAGGTCGAATAATTCGCAAAAACCGCGACATTCTCATGAAACCAGAACAGTGCACCGATCGAAGGGCTCCACTCAGTATAGGTATCATCTGTTTTAACCTTTCCATTTTCATAGCCCTTGATCGCGGTCCGGTCATTCTCTGACGAAACATCAATCATATCCACACGCACGCCTAACAGTGTATGCAAGCGCCCATCGGTATAGGTGCCTTGATTCGCAAACCATAGAGCATGCGTTTCAATCTGTGCTGTATCCTTATTCGTTTCGACCCACTTCGAGTCCCCCGAATAGTTTCCTGTGTCAACGCCATCAAAGCGATAGTTCAAAATGGGGGTCTTGTCACTGTTACTATAGATGCCATCCGCACCAGGCGTCGCATACGTATAATATGGGTCTTTTTTCTTTTTACCGACATCGCGATAGTCGAAGTCATATGAGAACAAGAACTGCTGCTTACTCTCTGCAATATCTTTATGCCATGAGAAGGTCGTCCTAGTAGAGTAGGTGTCTTCAAAAGCCTCGTTCTTTACCCACCTCGCACCCACATGCGCTCCCGATATCGCTTCCTCAACACTTCCGTTTCCACCTAAGTATTTCGCGTCACTAATCGGATTTGGTTCGCCGTCACGCCCCAGACCTTTATAAGGATAGGAACGATCTGGATCATAGCTCTTGTTCGTGGCCAATTTAACCGTGCCCAAATTAATTGTTTCAGAATCGGTATCCTCACTATCGATTGCGAAAGCAAACTTAAGATTTAAGTTCTCGGTGAATGAGTGCATCATTTCTCCCAATGCAAAAAATCCTTCACTGTCCCGATACTCATCGTCTCCTTCGAAATCACCAATATCATCGGGGTCAAAATCAATACTTTTGTAGAGATTTTTTATATCCTGCTTTGACTCAAAGAAATCAAGCACTGGCTTTGAGTTAGGAGTTCCATTAGCTCTAAGATCCGTTGTCTCTAACGTTCCGTCGTTGAAGTTAATCATATCCTGCACCATACTATTGGGCAAATAATCAACCAAATCGTCATCAAACGGAAGATTTCGAAACGGGCCAGTCGTGCCATATTCAGAAGTTCCATCTTTATACCAATTTGCGATCGGTGTGCGATCCGCCTTGGCTCCTTCTAGGTGTAAGCGGAACTGAGTGTTCTCTGTAGCTCGGTAACTCGTTTCTACAGTCATACCTTGAAAGGTGCGGTCTGCCTCATCTTGGACAAGGTCCTTATAGGAGTATACCCCCATCACCCGAGTCGCCACTTTTTCGTTAATGACTTGGTTGTAGTCAAACTCACCACGATAGGAACCGTCATCTTCAATCGTAGTGGAGACGCGTCCCTTATTCTTACCAAACTCAGCACGTTTAGCGATGTAATTGACCTTACCGCCTGGGTCAGACTGACCATAAATCAAACTGTTTGAGCCGCGAATGATCTCAGAACGAGCCACATTGTAATTATCTTGATCCAAAACACGCGGCATGAACTCAAAGGTCTGAGAGTTCGATTTGAATCCACGGAAGCGCAACACACGGTTATTGAATCCGTCGTTCGCATCGGTTTGAACACCTGCCAATACACTCGCAAGATCATCAATCGTATTCAATCCGAAGTCATTGATGAGCTCTTCATTAATGACACCAATAGTCAGAGGCGTATTTTTAATCAGTTCACTGGTGCGAGTCCCCGCAAGTGAGTGCGCAGAATAATAACCTTGGTCCTTCTCGGCTGACACCACGAACTCAGGCAGGACATAAACTTCTTCACCGTCTTCATCCTCAAATTCGCCTTCATCCGTATCGGCGCTCGCATCTGTAGCATCCTCATCCTCCTCGGGCAGCACAAAGCCCTCAGGAAGCACCATGGCATTTTCTCCTTCTCCAGAATAAGCGTCTGCAGGATCATCTGCATCTGGTAGCACAAATCCAGCCGGAACTGCGACATCGTCTGCAACGGGCGGACCTGAATCTGCCGCGGCTTGAGCACATAGCCAAGGGCTACAAGCGAGCATGAAAGTCGTAATATAAAAACGATATGTAATGTTGGGGTATTTACTCATATTGCATATTAAACTACAGGACATAGAGCATATGTAATATACAAGATTGCGTATTAATTAGGCGTAATTTGATCACCATCCTAAACAAGTATAAGGAAAATACCTCACAAAGCAGTCATCTTTCAATTTAATTTCCCTGCAGCAAGGTATCGATGGCGCAAACAGACATAATATATCCGCAATCATAACTATCGACACGCGGCATATCGGGTTACAATGAGGATTAATAACCACTCCAATAACTCATGCAATTACCCTCCCGAACTTCATACCTCGCTACCAGCATGGCAATCATCAGTGCAATTAGCACCCCCACCATCACAACAGCCAGTCAGCAGCCAAATGTGATCCTGATTACAGTCGATGACCTTAATGATTGGATTGGTCCACTCGCTGGCACCGACCCCGTGAAACAGCAGTGCAAAACGCCTAACATCGACAGCTTTTGTGACGCAGGCACGATCGTATTTCGCAATGCAGTTTGCGCGGCACCAGTCTGCGGCCCGTCTCGATCATCCTTCTTATCCGGGTATATGCCCAACAAAATAGGCGTGTATGGCAACGGCGCAAACATGCGCGATGCCGAACTGGTGCAAAACAACCCAACACTCCCGGAGTATTTACGCCTGAACGGCTACTACACACTCTCAACAGGAAAGGTGTTCCACGGACACGAATCAACCGATGGGGATGACCTAGGGCACTGGGCCTTTGATACTTACAAGCACATCAACCTGTTTGACACTGCCGACGACGACCAAGAGACAGTCAGTAAGGAGAACAAATTCAACGGAACCTACGACCCCAATGAACTTTACGCCGACTATGCCATTACCAAAGGCTTATCATGGGGTCCCACATCGAATCCGGACATAACACGCACCAAGGACTATCAAAAAGCCGCATGGGCAGAAGATCAACTCGGCACGGTGGGTAATGGCGCCTTGCAAGAGCCCTTTTTCATGGCAGTCGGTCTCTATAAACCACACTTCCCGTGGTTCGCGCCACAGCACTATTTCGACCTCTACGACGAATACGACTCCGTGCCCGGCAATGGCGACCTCGCGAACCTGCAAACGCCCAACGTGCTTGCGACTGACCTGGATGACATCAACAAACCAAACGGCTCCAATTTATTCAAATCCATGAAAGACTACGACTGGATCGTAGCCAACGATGCCGCTCACAATACCATCAAAGAGGCCACACGCGCATACATGGCATGCGTCTCACAATCCGACGATGCACTCGGCGTCATTTTCGATGCACTCCTAAATAGCGACTACGCGGACAATACCATCATCATCGTCACGGGCGACCACGGTTGGCACCTAGGCGAGAAGCTACAATATCATAAAAACACCCTCTGGGCCGAATCCGTGTTAACTCCTCTCATTATTAGCACACCTGCCACCCGCGCAGTCGACACACCAACGCTCGAATACTGCGATAATCCCGTCAGCCTCATTGACCTCTATCCGACTTTGATCGAGCTCTGCAATTTGCCCGCCAAACCGGACCTCGACGGCTCAAGCTATGCGAGCATGCTAACCAGCCCATCCACAGATACCAGCAGTGTCGCGGTGACAGTTTCAACTAATGGGGCTTCCGTTTTATCCAAGGATTGGCATTACATCGAAGATCGAGCCAAGACCGACGGCGCGCCCGGCGCCTTACTTAGCAGAGAACTATACGATCGCACTGCCGACCCTCACGAGCACACGAACTTAATCACGGTCGATCCCACGGAAGACGGTGACTACGCAAGCGTCACGGCGACACTCTCCGCGCACGCACCTCAGACCTTTGCCGCCGACGTCACCATAGACCATGGGGATGGGGATGGCGACCTAGACCCCACGATCAAGCCTGAACGCCTCGCAATGGACAGCGACAACGATGGCCTAACCGACCTGATGGAGCAATTCCTCGGCACCAACGGCGCCCTGCCCAACAGCCAGGACCCAAGCAGCAGCGCCTACCCACAGATTTCAATAAAATCGAATGGCAAGCTCGCCTATCACTATGGCGTCTCCTCGGCGATCAACAGTTACACCTTCACACACGGCATCCTAGTCAAAGATGACCTGACAGACGACAGCTGGACACCACTCGACACCACAGTCAGCAGCGAGTTCCCATCGTCCTACGAATACGAATTTGACTCCGAAGACCCGCAAAAATTCGTCAAGCTAAGCATCACGGCATCTGAATAAAACATCTCAATCACCTGGCCTCCAGCAGTGATATCAATCAACTGCTGGAGGCCGCCACACCAGTTATACTGGCGACATCTATACTACAATCTGTAGCGAAGAATATACCGAGTTTCAGTTTTCAGCGTTTCCTTGGCTTGAATGTCTCAGACAAAGTCCCCGATAAGAACACCCATTTTTAGATGTCCCCGTATAATATGTGCCTATATTGGACACCAGCACATGCCGACCCCGACCGTGCGAAGTCAATATACGATACTCAACGGACGGTCTTGAGTTAATCAAGCAGTGGTTATCGAACGCCGTCCGCAGACATCAATTCCTTCAGCTGAAGATCCATCAACTCAGCCTTCTCAGGGTTTTGATCGATGATATTATTCAACTCACTGGGGTCGCTATCCAAGCGATATAATTCCGCATCTTTCCCAGGCTTGTTCCTCCACGCCTTTGTCGGAGCGATATATTTCCAGTCGCCTAAACGTAAAGCACGACTCGTCCGACCAGCCTCTTCGATCATATACGGCAGACCGATGGCATCTTCACCGAGGAACGCGGCTAATGTATCACGGCTATCAGCCGCATCCGTTACCGCTAATTCGATGTCCAACAGGTCCGCAAACGATGCGATGAAATCGATCTGATTCACTAAGGCGTTCGATACGCCCGGTTGAATACGTGCTGGCCAGCGAATAATAAAAGGCACGCGGGTGCCACCTTCGTAGATCTGATATTTACCGCCGCGATAGTGCGCAGAGCCGTCGTGACCGCGATCGACCTCCTCGGTCGATGTTTTGACAGTGGTGCCATCCGCATAGCCATCGTCATACACGGGGCCATTGTCACTGGAAAAAATAACAATCGTATTTTCAGTCAGTCCATGCGCCTCAAGTGCATCTAGAATTTCGCCAGTGGACCAGTCAAACTGCACCATCGCATCACCACGGTAGCCCAACTCTGTCGCCCCCTGAAAACGCGGATGCGGCGCGCGCGGCACGTGCACATCCTGCGACGCAAAATAGAGAAAGAATGGCTTGTCCTTATTGGCTGCGATGTAGGCCTTCGCCTGCTTCACAAACTCGTCGGCCATCGTTTCGTCATCCCATAACGCAGACTTCCCACCAGCCATGAAGCCGATACGGCCGATGCCATTGATCACACTGTTATTATGTCCGTGCGAACTCTTGTAATAAGTCATCGCTTCTGGATTCGCCACAGCATCTGGATACGGCGTGCTACCATGACGATCAACATCAGCCTTCGTCTTTCCGACATACAAAGGATCGGCAGGATCCAGATTCACCACGCGGTGGCCATCGAGATAAACACAAGGCACGCGATCATTGGTGGATGGCAGCAGGAATGACGAATCAAATCCGATTTCCATTGGCCCAGGCTTTACATCCCCATTCCAATCCGTGGACACCCCCGCTTCGCCAATACCCAAATGCCATTTACCAACCACACCTGTGGTGTATCCGGCGTCCTTGAATAGCTTGGGCAGTGTCAAGATATCGGTCGAAATACTGAGCGGTGCATTGGGTGGCAAAATACTGACACCATCACGAAAGCCATGCACGCCCGTCAGGAGTGAATAACGTGATGGCGTGCATGTCGCGGCCGCGCAGTGACCATCCGTAAAATTCAAGCCGCCTGCTGCCAATCGATCAATATTAGGCGTTGGAATCATAGTCGAACCATTCACACCGATGTCACCGAAACCGACATCATCGCCATAAATAATCACCACATTCGGCTGAGAAGACGACGCCTTTTCAGCAACGACGGCGATTCCAGTTGAGAGAAATGACGCAGCAATCAAGCAACCGACAGAAAGAGAACAGCATTTATTAGACTTCATGTATTAGAGAACTCGGGGACAATGAACAGAAAGATGACCTTTTCAAAAAAAGGTCGGACGTTATAGCGAACGTCCGACCTTGGAAAGCAGTATTAAGCGAGCGGCCTACCAGAAGACTGCGTAGAGTGCGATGGTAGCGAGCACCACACCGATACCAACGATCTTCGCGCCCTTGGAAGACTCCAATTCGATTTGATCGTTCACTGGCAACACCACTGGATTCTTCATTGGTTTGATCAACGTGAGTAATGCACCCGCGATCATTACAATAAAGAAGCAGATAGCCATACGGTCTAAGAATGCGATTTGATCGGCATACCACCAGCCCTTGGAGACGACCCAATCACCGAGGAACAACTTGAACGAACCATAAGAAACAACGTTCAGGCCGATGCCAACCGCACCGAAGTAGCGAGGTGTGCGTGGTGAGAAGAAGCCAAAGATGAAGACGGCCAAGATACCAGGAGAGATGAACCCTTGGAACTCTTGGATGTATGCGAAGATACTCTCGAAGTTATCGAGCTTTGGAGCAACGAGTGCGGCAAGTAAAACGAAGAGCACCACAAACCCACGACCAACTTTAACCAGTTTTGCTGGATTCTTTTCACCCGAAAATTTCGAGTATAAATCCATTGTCGCAATCGTCGAAGCAGAGTTAAGCATGGATGCCAGTGAGCTGATCACCGCGCCGCAGAGAGCTGCGAGCACGAACCAGGAAATCAACGGGATCGGCTTGATTAGGTTACGCACGAGAACTGGGAATGCGGAGTCATAATCATATGCCTTCAGAGTCGATAGACTCATGCCGCCATCCACTCCGGATTGCGCGAGCTCGTTGATACGATTCGCTAGCTCATCGCCTCCAACCCCCACGGCCAGCGTTGCATCCGCACCGACTGCCGTGATGTTCTGTGCCAAGGCACGTCCAGCAAGCTCTGGCTGTAGTCCGACAACGGCGGCCTCGACAGAAACAACCGTGTTTGAATTCGCCACTTCGGCTGCTTGAACCATCGCGATGTTCTTATTGGCAGCAGAGGTATGGAGGTCGCCGCTAAAGAGATTGAAAGCGAGAATCCCCGGAATCACCACCAAGAATGGAATCAGCAACTTCAGAGTCGCCGCAAAAACAATACCTTTCTGACCTTCGGCCAGCGACTTCGAACCCAAAGTGCGTTGCACGATATATTGATTCAGCCCCCAGTAAAAGAAATTAGGAATCCAAAGACCGATCAGCAATGCAGTCCATGGAATGTCCGTGTCTTCTTTCGGGCGCACCATGTGCACCTTACCGCCAGAACCATTCGGCCCGTTCATGGCAACGGCTTCGCCGTCGACACCATCATTCAATAACATGAATCGTTCCCACGGGCTCGCCACTTCGAGTTGCTCAACCGTCGCATCTGAATTCGCAACCTTGGTGAGGAAGAGCTCTTCGGCTGACTTGTCTGCCAACACATTAAACGCGAGGAACATCACGATCGCACCACCAACAATCAGAGCCGCGCCCCAGATCAAGTCAGTCCACGCACAGGCTTTTAGACCACCGACGAATACATAAACCGCCGCAAAAATCGCGATCATCCAGCAGACTGCGGTCAGATTATTGAGGATCGGCACATCATTGTAATATTCGGAAACGAACTTACCGCCGGAGAAAATGACCGAAGAGGTTGTAACAAATACCAAGGTTACAATCGCAGGAATCGCCATGGCGAGACGTGCGACACCGTCGAAACGATACTGCAAAAATTCAGGAATCGTATAGAGACCTGCTTTGAGGAATTTCGGCAAGAACCAGAACGCCACAAAGATCAGAGTGACAGCCGCCATCCACTCGTAAGAGGCGATCGCCATGCCGAGCCAATTGGCTGAAGAGCCTGACATGCCGACAAATTGCTCGGTCGAGATATTAGCAGCGATCAATGAGAAACCGACGAGCCACCACGTGAGGCCACGGCCAGCGAGGAAATAATCGGAAGCGCCCTGCTCTCCCGAAGTGTCTTCGTCTCGACTCTTCCAAATGCCAAGACCGATAACGCCAACAACGGCGATGATGAATAATGAGACTTCAAGTATGTTCATGAGATAGGTGTTAAGATACCATTGGGGTGTGATAAGGATTTCGGCGTGCTCTAATTATCCGAAAGATTTGTAGAAGTTAGGCAGTATATCTATGGGACCCTCGCGCTGATACACGCATTTACGGAAAAAGCATACACAATCTCGCCACAATGATTTACCTCACAGCGGACATGCGGATCTTGGCGAGATTGTGTATGCTTTTTACGTGATTTCGCATTTATGCCACGCAGCTTTGTGATAAGATAATACCCCCCCCATTGGGACTCTCTATGAAAACAACGACCTCTTTGCTCGCCTCACTCCTGCTGACATTAACTTTTAGCGCCACCGCGCATGCAGCAAAATCGAATGCTCCAACCACGGCACAACCGAATATCGTGCTGCTCTTCGTCGATGACATGGGCTGGGATGATATGGGTTACCGCGATCCACTACTGGACACGCCGAATCTGGATGCGCTGGCAGCAGACAGTCTCGACTTCCAACAAGCCTACATTGCGACGCCGACCTGTAGCCCCAGCCGCGCCACGCTGCTAACCGGACAACATCCCGCACGGATCAAAATGGTGCGCCACATTCCGAATGATATTGAACACGGCTTTGATAAATACGGCCGCACCGACGAGAGCAACCCAGTCAACTACTGGAAGAAGGATCCCGCTCAGTTCCCGTGCCCCAATTGGTTAGCACTCGAATACACTAGCTACGCCGAAGCGCTCAAGGACTTAGGCTACTATAATCTATTCGTCGGCAAGTGGCATCTCGGCCACGAGCCCTTTCACCCCATCCATCAGGGGTTTGACCGGCAGATCGGCACAGGCAACGCAGGACATCCGAAGTCTTACTATCCACCGTATTTCCATCATTCCGACGTCATGGCTGACGAGACAGAGCGTTACCTGACTGACAAGTTGACCGATGAAACCGTCAACTTCATCGAGCACTACGAGAAGGAACAACCCTTCATGATCTCGCTCTGGTATTACACGGTGCATGGCCCACACGTCGGCCGCAAGGACTTGCTCAAGCACTACCTCGACAAAGGATTCACCGGCAAAGAGGCACACTATGCTGCAATGGTTAGCGCGATGGACGAATCTGTCGGCCGTGTCCGTGCCGCACTAGCAGCCAAGGGCATCGATAAAGAAACCATTATCATCTTCTTATCCGACCAAGGGGGCATGTTTGAGAACAAGCCCTTCCATGGCGGCAAGAAAGCAGACACGCTCTACGAAGGCGGCGCACGCGTGCCGTTTATGGTGAACTGGCCAGGCGTCACCGTAGCCGCTCAAAACAATAGCCTCGTGCAATCCACCGACCTCTTCCCGACCTTGGTCGAAATTGCTGGTGGTGACCCTAGCCAATACGAAAACCTCGACGGTGTCTCCTTGCTACCAACCATTCGTAACAACAGCATACTCGATCGTGGCGAACCACTTTTCGGCTACCGCGCCTATGAAGACCTCTACGCCTCCGTCCGCGAAGGCGACTGGAAACTCCTCGCTTACCGCAGTGGCACACTGAAGCTTTATAATATCGCCAATGATATTGGCGAACAAAAGGACTTGGCCGCCACTCATCCCGAAAAAGTCGATCAACTCGTCAAAAAGCTGAAAGCATGGGAGAAGGAAATGGAAGTCGATCAATACTCAGGCGTTCAATAAACGGCAGAGGCACGATTCATCATGAAATACATGCGATACATTCTAACTGCTGCACTTTGCGCTCTCAGTCCGACGGCTAGTGTAATTGCATCGGCAGATCAGCCCGTCCATGTCGTGCTCTTCGCGGGGCAATCCAATATGGCAGGCGCGGGTAATTATCATGCGCTCTCCAGTGAGGACAAAGCACGAGTCGAAGATGCGGCAAAGCAAGTGTCGCTGACTTATAACGGCAAGTCCACGGCTCCGCTCACCTACTTTACTTACTCCACAGAGAAATACGATTTCAGCGATCGTTTTGGGCCGGAGCTCTTTGTTGGGATCGAGCTGGCACAAGCAAATCCAGATCAAGAATACCTATTTATCAAACGCGCTCAAGGCGGCACGGCGCTCTATGGCGCATGGAACCCCGAGTGGTCGGCCGATAAATCCAAAGCCGTCGAAAAAGGGGATCGCAAACAAAACCTGCACCTAGTGGATGAACACATCGCATATATCCACCAAGAACTCAGCCGCCTCGAAGCAGCAGGTCAAAGCTACAAGATCATCGGCATGCTCTGGATGCAGGGCGAAAACGATGCGGCCAAAGAAATTAGCGCGCGCAGCTACGAGGCCAACCTAAAGCAATTGATCGCCCGCTACCGGCGTGAATTCAACCTGCCTGACATGCCTTTCATCTATGGCCAAATCAACTCGCGATATGGCAACTTTGAGCCCGGCCCCACCATGGTGCGCCAAGCGATGGTCAACGTAGCGAAAGCAGACTCACGGGCGCGCGTCACACTCACCACTGCCAATCCCCCATGGGATGACTTCCCAAAACACACCGACCAAGTTCATTATAATGAAGTCGGTCAAAAACGCCTCGGCACGGCATTCGCGAAATCCCTGATCGAGTTAAACCAACACTAAGCTACCCTACTATGCGTTACATCATTCCCCTACTCTTGGCCGCCCTCAGCGTTCAACTCTCCGCTGCCCAGAAGCCCAACATCATTTTATTCGTCACCGACGACCACGGCATGGATGCCCTCGGTTGCTATGGTAATCCCGTCATTCAAACGCCGAACATGGACAAGCTGGCAGAGAACGGCGTGCGCTTCACGAATGCCTACTGCACTAGCGCCAGTTGTGCCGCCAGTCGCTCCGTCATCCTGACGGGTAAATACGGCCATGCGACAGGATCCTATGGCCACGTGCATGATTACCACCACTTCAGCACGTTTGATGGCGTCGATTCCCTGCCTGTGCTGCTGGAAGCTGCGGGCTATCAAACCGCTCGTGTTGGCAAATACCACGTCGCGCCAGAAGCCGTCTATCATTTCGATACCACGCTCGAAGCCGATCCACGCAGCACCATCGAAATGGCTGAAGCGTGTAAGGACGTCATCAACCAGGACGCACCCTTCTTCCTCTACTTCTGCCCAGATGACCCGCATCGCGGGAACCCCTTCACTCCAGAAGTCTGGAGCGACCCGAATTCTTTCGGCAACAAAACCGAGCCCTACCCCGGCGAAACACAAATCAAATATGATCCTGCCGAAGTGCTTGTGCCCGCGTTCATGCCCGACAGCCCGGAGTCCCGCGCCGAGATCGCTCAATACTACCAATCCATTTCGCGAATCGACCAAGGCCTCGGTAAATTACAGACACTGCTGGAAGATGCAGGAAAATCAGAAAACACGCTGATTATTTATATCTCCGACAACGGCATGGCCTTTCCCGGAGCCAAAACCACCGTTTATGAACCTGGCATCCAATTGCCATGCATCGTAATGGATCCTCAAAATGATGCGGCCGGTTTGGTCAATCAGGCCATGATCACATGGGCCGACCTCACACCCACCATTCTCGACTATGCCGATGTCGCCTACAGCGCGGATGCCTTCCACGGTCGCTCCATTCTACCGATTCTCAACGAATCGGATGCCAACGGATGGGATGAAATATATGCGTCTCACAACTTCCATGAACTCACGATGTATTACCCGATGCGCGTGGTGCGTAACGGCGACTATAAGCTGATCTGGAATATCGCCTACGGCCTATCCTATCCCTTCGCGTCCGACCTCTGGGCCGCGTCCACATGGCAGCAGGTCCACCGCTCCGGCAACGAATACTACGGCAACCGTAAGGTCGAAGACTTCCTGCACCGCAAAGAATTTGAACTCTACGACCTATCAAATGACCCCAACGAACTGATCAACTTGGCAGACGATCCACAATCCGCAGCCATGCTCGAATCGCTCAAAGATCAGATTAAAGCCTTTCAAGTGCGAACGAACGACCCGTGGTATATTTTGTGGTCAAACGACGCGAGTATGCAAGGGAGCGGAGTCAATCTATAGCGTCTCTTTTCTTTCCAATTTAGAACCACATAGGATTTGCAATTGTATATACAAGTTGCACTATCTCGCCACGTGAAGCAATTCGACCGAAAAATACCCCAAGTCGCTATTCTCCTCGACCCCTCAAGTGGTTGGGCCCGAAAAATCCTCAAAGGCATTCTATCCTACGCCAATGAAGTAGGCCCATGGCATGTGTGGATTAATTCGAAGCGAAACAACTCTCTAGAAGATATCCCCAAAGGATGGCGTGGCGATGGTGTCATTACACGCATCGACACACCAAAACTGGCGAGTGAGATCAAAAAGCTAGGGCTGCATGCTGTGGATGTTTCAGACAACCCACTCCCTGACCCCGTCGCGCCCTGCATTCGGACCGACGACCGTGCCAGCACCAAAATGGCTGCACAGCATTTCCTCGATCGTGGACTGCGCAATATTGCGTTTGTCGGCCCCACGAATATGCCGAATCCAGTTTGGTATGCAAAAGCCTTTGAAGAAGCCGTCGAATCGCACGGCCTCTCCTTGACGGCCCTGAAATTACAGAAAGACCAGCCGAACCTACACGAAACGATCACCGAGTGGCTGCAAGGCCTCACGAAACCGGTCGGCGTCTTAGTCTGGGGGCATGGTTACGCGCGTGCTGTGGTGGACTGCTGCATGGCGGCAAACATCTCCGTGCCGCATGATGTGGCAGTGCTCAGTGGCAGCTACGATGAGCTCCTCTCACACGCCTGCTTCCCTTCACTGTCAGGCGTGCTCGGCCCCACTGAAACAATCGGCTATCAAGCAGCGAAGACATTGCATCGTCAAATGAAGGGAGAGACCGTGCCGATCGATGTTACATATATTCCGCCGCTCGGTGTGATGGATCGGCTATCGACCGATACCCTCGCAGTCAGAGATCCAAAGTTATTACAAGTCGTCTCCTACATCCGCGAACACGCCTTCGAGCCGATTACAACAGACGATATTTTGCGCGCAGTCCCGATGGCTCGAAGATCACTGGAGCGACATTTCCAGCAGGCATTCGGCCATTCTCCAGTGGACGAAATTCGCCGTATCCGAATCGACAAAGCCCGCCGACTCCTCGCCGAGACCGATATGCAAATGCAAAACATCGCGGAGGTCTGTGGCTATGCCACTTACAACTATCTGACCCATGTGTTTAAGAAAACGACTGGCATGACTCCCCGTGATTACCGAAAGCAGTTTCGTTCACAGGGACAAGGGGCTTCAAATTAATAGATCTGGCCTCGGGCACACTTCCGACTCGTGAAGCATCATATCACTAAGCCAGAGGATAAAGTCTCTACGACTCAAAAGGTGGGCTACGGCTTGGGCATGTCGTCTCAACGCCTGCAAATGAACACCCTCAATCAGATGGCTAACCCCATCTTTAATGATATATTGGGCGTCGATCCGCGCTTGATTGGGTTGTCTCTGGGTGCCTCCCGCATTCTCGATGCGATTACTGATCCGATCGTCGGCTATATGACCGACAGCACCCGCTCGCGTTTCGGACGGCGGCGACCTTGGATCGCAGCGTCCAGTATTCTTTGCGCAGTCGGTTTTATTGCGATCTGGATGGTGCCGCGCGATCTCACGCCTAGCGGTAGTCTAATTTGGTTCACTTGCACCACCTTATTTTTATTCATGGGGATGAGTATCTTCTCCGTGCCCTACAGTGCACTGGGGATGGAGTTGACCCCCGACTATCACGAGCGCACCAGTGTGATGGCCTACCAAGCAGTCATGTCGAAGGCGGGAGGCTTCCTTAGCTCCAGCTTGTTCATGATCGTAACGCTCGACTGCTTTGATGACATGGCCGTAGGCATGCGCTATACGAGCATGGGGCTAGGAGTAGTCGTGCTACTATTTACCTTGATCCCAGTCTTTGCCTGTAAAGAGCATCCGACCTTTCAAAAATTGCTAAAGAAGCGCTCTGGCAAAAAAATAGGTATCATCGAGAGTAGTCGGCATACCTTACAGAATCGGCCTTTCATCATACTCATCGCAGTCACGGCAGTCATGTTATTCGGGCTCACGATGGTCAGCAACTTGAGCTATTACCTGACTATTTATCACGTATTCGACGGAACCAGAAGCACCAGCGCAGGCATGGTGCTCACATTTTGTGGCTATGCCGCTCAGATCGGCGGCCTACTCGGCATACCCGTTATGGCTTACGCAGCCAAACGAATCGGCAAACGCAAGACCTTGCTCGCCGCGCTCGCGCTCGCTTTCGTAGGCGACATCCTCAAATGGTTTTGCTACACGCCCGAGTCCCCCTACCTCGCACTCCTGCCAAACTTTATACAAGCCTTTTGCCTCATCGCAGTATGGACTCTTATTCAGGCGATGATACCAGATGTCGTCGATTATGAAGAACTAAAGAGCGGTGAACGGCAGGAAGGTATGTTCAGCGCATTTCATAGTTGGATCGGCAAGCTTGGGATTTCAGGCGCGCTGATTATTTCAGGCTTCATCCTCAATGGATGCGGCTTCGATGCCGACCTCGGCGCGAATCAATCCTCGGACACCATCTTCGCGATTCGCATTATGTATTGCTTGATCCCTGCCTGCGCCTTGATTCTCGGCTTCATCCTACTCTATCACTATCCGATCACTGAAAACAAAGCCTACGCAATCCGCACGCGCCTAGAGCGCCGCCGTAAGCTGGCAGATCTCGCGACTGAGGAGACCTCATCCTAGTCTTCCGTAACCTTTCAGAAAGTCGCCTTGGATCGGCAGACAAACCTTCACTCCTACCTCCTACGCCAAGGCTACGGCGGCGCATGCCGTCTCGGCAGACCGAGCCACCTTCCCTTGGTAAGCATATCCTTAGACACAAGTTTGTATTTCCAATTTTACGTAATTTACGGGCAATTGACAGCTCCTCCCCTGCGAAGGGGAGGTGGCCCCGTCTGCGGGGTCGGAGGGGTTTTTACAGTTGCTTGAGCGAGTCGGAAGGGGTTTGGGCCCAGCCTCAGCTTATGTTAACTGCCGTTCGAATCTGTTCTAATACCCACTCTGGTTGGTCGAAGACTGTCTTGTTTTCAAATCGAATCACTTGAATGCCTGTCGCTTGAAGAAAGAGTGTGCGTTCGTGGTCGTATTCGGCAGCCATCGCGCTGTTATGCGCCTGCCCGTCCAGTTCAATAGCCAGCTTTGATGCTGGACAGTAAAAATCCAAAATATACTGGCTGACACTATGCTGGCGACGAAACTTTCGACCTTCGAGTTGCTTGCCTTTCAGGTAAGTCCAGAGTTTTGCCTCAGCAGGCGTCATATGACTCCGTAGTTTTCTACGGAAATGCTTTAGTGCAGGCAAGTTGTTGAGTCGCTCTTGGTCACCAACAGACATACCTTACAGATTAGATCAAGGGATGGACATTACCAGCGAAACCCCTCCGTCTCGGCAGACCGAGCCACCTCCCCTTCGCAGGGGAGGAGCTTTAAATAGTGCATTCATAGCGTCAATTTAAACGGGCAAAGATGTGTATAAGGATATGCCTCGTAAAGGAAGGAACTCCCAAAACTCGCCCGAAGGGCTCTCTAGCGAAGCGGTTGTAGGTCAATCATTTCGCCAGCAACGCATTGACTTTCAACTTGATCTTACTCGCGCCGATACCATGCGCCTGCATTCCGTCTTTGATGCCTTGAGCCAGCTTCTTGACGATCTCGTGGTAAGCGGGATCATTGAGGCGGTTAATGAATTCGTCAGGATCGAGATCCAAATCAAATAGCCAGACGTCGCCTTTTGCTGAATTATCGATCACCAACTTGTAGCGTCTACTGATCGCTGCGATCCAGTAGCCCTGCTCGACCACCGCAATATCGTCCCAGACCTGCGGCGGCGTTGCGCTGAGTAGCGGCGTAAGATCGCGCCCTTGATTCTTGGGAATATCAGTCACATCCAAAAGCCTCAGAAATGTCTCCAGCCAATCTGCATTCGTCGCAGCCGCTTCCACGACTAGGCCGCTTGGAATCATAGGAGCGGAGTCGCTCTTCGTCGCCGTGAGTTGACTGCCATCGACCACGATAAACGGAATCGCAACAGACATGTCATACGGCGAGCTCTTGTTGAGACGTCCATGTTCGCCGAGTAGATCACCGTGATCCGCACTGAACATGATCAAGGTATTTTCCAGCACGCCTTGCGCTTCGAGTTGATCAACCAGTAAACCGATATTGTAATCGATCGCTTCCACCATGCCGAAATATTGCTTTAAATCATCAAACAGCTGGAATTTATAGGGTGTTTGCCCATTGCTCAATGCATCCACCGCAGACGCGTGATTCTTATAGGCGCCCTTTGATTTATTGGCTTTTGCGTCGGGCTTCATCCAGCTCGGATTCGTATCCAGGTGGCTAGCGCCTCCTGGGAAATTTGGATCCTGAAAGGTATGCGGCATCTGAATATCCATGTCGTTGTAGTTCGACGCATAGGGCTCTCTGGCACTATCGGGCGTGTGCGGATCGGGAATGCTGATCACCATAAAGAACGGATCATTGCCACGTGGAGCATGTGTATCCGTAGGATTTTTGATAACATCCACCGCACGGTCAAAGAGCCAGTCCGTGGTAAATTTCACAGACTTGGACTTATCATCGGCATAGATCGGGTGCCCCAAGGCATCGACATCGTCTAGATCCTGAGGGAAGAACTGACCATCGCCGTCCAGATCTTGGATCTTCGGTCGATTGCTCGCGTTATACGGGTTCCCTTCGGCATCGATCCCTTTGTATTTACCATGCCCGTTGTTAAACATCCATCGACGATCCTGCCAGCCATAATCGGAGATCTCGACGTAGCTTGGGTGTAGGAAACTCCCCTCTGGGTTGGTCTGCTCGTCATACGGCGCAGGATAGCCGGGCGACCACCAATCGTTGTCCTCCGCGGCCGTGCCACTGAGGTGCCACTTGCCGATGTAGGTCGTCCAATAACCGGCATCTCTCAATACTTCGGCAATCGTAGTGACCGAGGAATCATCGAGAAACTTGCCATCACTGACTGTGGTGGAGTTATTTTTCAGGCCGAGTTGAGAACCATAAATCCCAGTAAACATCGAAGCGCGTGACGGTGTGCATACCGGAGTGGCGGCATGCATGTTCGTAAAGATGGCGCCCTTACGTGCAATGTGATCCAGGTTCGGCGTCTCCACGACATTGCCCGCACCCCAGATCTCTGCCTGTTTGGGGTCGTTGGGATACTTCGCGTCCAACAGATCGCGATAGACACCGAGTGTTCGTAGATTATGCTCGTCGGTAATAATCCAAATCAGATTCTTGCCGTTGGTTTCGGTCGAGACTGAGTTGGTATGCACGGCGGACGCGCCGTTCGTGGTCAGGCTCCCCGCAGTTGCGGAGAGAATCATACAGGCAGACAGCGCTAGAGAGGTTGGGGAGTATTTCATAAGTAGTGTGGTGCGGGAAGGGATCTGCGATTAATGCGCCAATGGAGATTCAGGCGGCAATGGCACGGCGTTTGCGGTGCGCCACGCTACGAGTGCGCTGAGCAATGCTTCAGCGGTCTCAGGCTTGGTTTGAACTAAGTTCTTCGATTCTTTCGGATCAGCTTTCAGATCATACAGTTCCACTGAGCCGTCCTTCAGAAACTGGATCAACTTGTAATTCCCTTTGCGAACAACTGAACACGCGCCGTGTTTATACTGGCTGGCGATGTGCCAGAAGTGAGAACGCTCCTGTAGCGTCTCATCTTCGGCGGTAAAGAGTGGTGCAAACGATTCCCCGTCCAGCAAGCCATCGTAATCAATGCCTGCAATATCCATCAAGGTCGGAAAAAAGTCCACTGCCGTGACTGTGGTCGAACTGCGACGTGCAGTCACCTTACCTGGCCAATTGACAAAGGTCGGCACCTTGATGCCGCCTTCATAGATGTAACCTTTGCACCCACGTAGCAGGTCGTTGCGTTTGTTGTTTTGCCCATTGTCCGAGCTAAAGACGATCACTGTGTTCTCACGTAAGTCATGTTGATCTAGATAGTCGACGATGCGACCGACGTTGTCGTCGAGCGATTCGATCATCGTCGCATACATGGCTTCGTGCTCACCACGCTTGCCGCGCTCTGTGCCCTGCCCCGTAATCGGGTCGCCTGGTTTATCGATATACTTCTTCAAAAGTTCGGGACTACGTGCACGCAACGGGGCATGCACCGTGTAGTAATGCAGATCGACGAAGAATGGCCCTTCTTTGTGCGCATCCATAAATTCGATTGCCTTGGTCGTCAGGTGATCAGTCAACCATTCATCCTTAGGCTCACGTTCGTCCATAAACGGATTATTGAACGGCGAAAAGTAACCGCCGGTTTCACCCTTATAGCCACCGATTTCCAGAGCTGGATCGCCGCGATACGTGCCTGCAATGTTCTGCAAGTAGCCGCGTCCCTCTGGGTAATACTTCTGCCCCTCCGGTGATTTATGGTATGGCACCCAGTCCACTGCCCACGGATCGGGCTGCTTGAGTTTTTCAGTCAACGGCCACTCAGCCGACAGCTCCTCCTCTGGATATGGGCCGACCAAATGCCACTTGCCGATAAAGATCGACTGGTAACCCGCATCAGCCATCGGTTGACTATACAAGGTATGCTCTTCGCCGACGGTCCAACGAGAAAAGATGTTCTCCTGATCGTCGCCCTTTTCTAACACGGGAACGGTATAGATACCTGTGCGAAATGAATGTTTGCCAGTGGCCAGCGCCGTGCGCGAAGGCGAGCAGGTCGGATACATGTAAGCACTATCCAATATAAGACCACCCTGTGCGAGTGCGTCGATATGTGGCGTTTCGTAAAAGGTCGAGCCATTGAAGCCGACATCGCCATAACCTAGATCATCGACTAAAATGAAGACAATATTTGGTGCAGGAACGGCACCGAGTGCAGAGGTTGCAGGCAGCGCTAGGCTGCAGAAAAGGGTAAGTGTTTTTGTGAGTATCTTCATCGTCTTATTGATCAGTTAAAGTGGTGGCTCAGAAATTAGGGGCTCAATCAACGAACTCCACAATGATCAGTTATCATACTCATATACGTATACCGCATCTACACTTTAATGCGCAAAGCATATACGAATTTACGCCATTCACTCGAAATAGCCCCCAATGGATCGACTATTTTTGAGGAATCATGCCTCACTCCAAACGAGGTTGATGTGCGCAATCGCATATACCTTTTGCGTGATCTCGTATTTCGCAAAAAACGCCGCCGTGATATTCTAGCGGGTATAAACGCCGAAGTCTCCCGCCCATTCGGGCGCAATCCCAAGATTGCTTACCTCTCCCCTGCTTCGGCCAACAGACGAATATCACACACAAAAAAAAATAATTATGAGAGCACTATTTCTTAGCATGGCGGTTCTTTGCACACAGTTTGTTAATGCCGAAACCATTAACGTCGCAGACCATGGCATCCTGCCAGGACAGGACGTGAGCCTTGAAGTCAATCAACTGATCGAATCAGTCAAAGGTCAAAGCGACATCACCCTCCACTTCCCCAAGGGGCAATACGAATTCTACCCCGAGAAAGCGGTTGAAATGTATCGCGCGGTCACGAACCACGATAACAGCTTAAAGCGGATCGCGTTTCCCCTCATCGGATTTAAAAACATCACCATCGATGGTGGCGGTTCGATGTTTATGTTCCATGGCAGAATCAGTCCCATCGTCGTGGACAACACCGAAGGTGTTACGCTCAAAAATTTCTCCATCGATTGGGAGCGCTCGTTTCACGATGAATTGCCAGTCGTCGAGAGTAACAAAAAAGAAAGATACATCGTGGTTGAGGTCGATCCGGTGAAATACCCGCACTCGATCTCAGGTGGCAAAATGTTCTCCGAGAAATACAACTGGCAGGACAAGATGGGATCAAACATCGTATTTGACCCCGAAACGCGCGCACCGATCTATAACACAAAGGACTATTCGGTGAATTTCAAATCACATACAGCCAGCCTTGCTGGTAAGAATCGCATCAAGATCGCAGCGAAGTTTAAGGCGTCGCCACCGCCTGTAGGCAGTGTCCTCATCTCCTACGGCACACACCCGACCAGTCGACTTTGCCCAGCCATCCACACTGCCAGCTCGAAGGACATTAAGATCGAACAAGTCACTGTTTACAATGCAGGTGGCATGGCACTCATTGCTGAGCGTTGCGAAAACATCCATTTGGACGGGATGACTGTCAGTTCGAACGACGAGCGCCTAGTGGCTACCCGTGCGGATGCCACTCACTTCCTCGGCTGCAAAGGCGAGATCCGAGTCGAGAACAGCCTATTTCAGCACATGCTGGACGACGCCATCAACGTGCATGGTGCATACGTTAAAATTAACGAATACCTCGGCGACAACCGCTTCCTCTGCGAAATCAGCCACTTCCAGCAGACTGGCTTAATCTTCGCTGAGCCTGGTGACAAAGTCGCTCTGCTCTCACGTAAGACGATCCTGCCATTCTTTGAAACCAGCGTGACGCAGGCCGAAATCATCAATGAGAACCTCGTGGTGGTAACTGTCGCCGAGACACCTAAGAATCTCCCCGAAGGCCCCCTCTCAATCGAGAATCTCACATGGAATCCCGACCTCGTCTTTAAGAATAACACAATTCGTGAGAACCGTGCACGTGGCATGCTCATTACAACCAAGGGCAGCGTCCTAGTTGAAGACAATACAATCTCCCCACAAATGCACGGCATCCTCATCGAAGGTGACAACAACAAATGGTATGAGTCTGGCGCCGTCGAGAACGTCGTCATCCGCAACAATACATTTGAAAATCCTGGCTTCGAAGGCTCTGAAAACTACCCGCTCTACGCCGCACCACTCCTTACATCCGAGCAACACTTCGGCGAAGGTCGCTACCACCGTAATATCGAATTCACAGGCAATACGATCAAGAGCTTCAACGGACATTTGGCCTACGCATGCTCCGTCGACGGACTGAAGATCGAGGACAACACAATTGAATTCAGCACCGATTATCCGAAGATTGAAGACTACCCTTCAATTGACTTAGATTATTGCGAAAACGTCACGATCCGTAATAACAAAAGTGTCGGCTTTGATCGTGAACTTTACATCGAGCAGGCCAGCGACACTTCAAACGTCAAAATCACAAAGAATCCTGGGTTTAAAGCTCTTGAAGAGAGAACACCCGCACTCTCCGTGGTAACAAAATAATACAACCATCGCTCGGGCAACCGAGCACACTTCCATGCTACCCTGCTCCCGAATCCCCCGTCTCGCTGCCGCATGCGTCAGTGTCCTGCTCTCTCTGATTATTTCGGGTTGCTACGGCGAGGCTGAATCGGGCACGCCCTTCGAGACGACAGTCGTCCGTCAAGCAGCGGGCCTCGTCAGTATCGATCTCAGCCCATATACGATCTCTAAGGTTCGCAGCGCGGTGGATCAAGGCGCGCCCTACATCGTGGCAAGCAGCTACGAGGGCACCTTGATCGGACTCACCGAAGGTGGACGCATCGGCTGGGTCAATTCGCTCTCGGGCTTTATGAACCGCGACATCTGGTGCGCGGACATCACTGGTAACGGTTCCGATGAAATTCTGGCGGCCAATGCCGATGGCTCACTCTACTGCCTCGATGGATCAGGCGCTACCATGTGGCAATTCAAGCCAAGCGATGCGCCAATGAATGCCGTGAGCGTGGTCACGCACGAAGGCCTGCCTTACGTCGTATGCGGGGGCTATGACAAAAATATTTATTACCTCAGTGCCAAGGGCGACTTAGTCAAAACCATCGCATCGGCGACCTACTCGAAGGACAAGCCATGGGGCAAGGCGAGCAAGAAGCGCATTCCTCCCGGCCCTGCGCACATTGCCAACTTCATCCGCACTGTCCGTGTCGCCGACGGCAGCGAAGCGCTACTCGTGCACGGCAATGTCTATAGCAATGCCAGCACCGGCACCGTATATCTCTTCAAGCCGATGGCTGATCAGCCATTTAAAACAATTAAGAAGCTCAGCGGCAGCGCGGGCGATCTCACGACCTGCGACATCGATCAAGACGGAGTCGATGAACTCCTCTATGGTGCCAGCGGTATGATTGATGCTGCACAAATCGGCTGGCTCAATCTAAAGACCGATGAAACACGGACGCTCAGGCCGCAAGACTTCCGACGCCAAATAGACGGCTTCGGTTATCGCGTCTCCCAGTCAGTGAGTTTTGGTTCTAAGGATACACCGCAATTTTTCAGTTCCTTTGGCTCCCGGATCTTCATATCTCAAGCAGACCTCAATTCCAAAACGACCGAAATCATCACGGTCGGCTACTCCTTCAACGATATCTGGAAGGACTCCAACACAGGAAAGATCCTACTGGCTGGCACACAAACTGGCGGCAGTTGTATTCACATCATAGATACGACGAAAGACGGATGGAAAGATGCGCTCGCGAATTTCCAGCCATCGGGTAAACTTAAGGCAGTCCTCGACAACACCGCCACCGCCCGCGAGCAGCTGAAGACCTTCAAACGCCCTGCCCACGAACGCGCCAAGCCTGTGTATATGATGAGCGAATCGCTCAAGGGCGACGTCGAGCAACTCGCAACAAGCCTCGAAGCGGAATATGGCACCCCCGTCTTCCTGCAAAGTCAGCACATGTCGAAGGTAGAAGATTTTGATCGATCAATGATCAAAGACGATAAATACCGCGACCGACGCGATCGCCGTAAAAAATACGTCCTCACGTCCGAGCAAGCCTTGGCACAGATCACAGCCCTCTACGATAGCCCCCGCAAGGGCATCTCATTCTGGGGGGGCCACGGCAATGACCCCTACATGTTCAGCACTGACACGATGAAACAGGTCGTGGATGCCGCCAACGGCGAAAAATCCGTCTTCATCTATCCAGAACTTGAACAGTATGGCGACGGGTTCGACTACGTGCTCGAGCACCACATCTACCCGATGGCCGAGCACTTCAAAGGCAAAAATGCCAACATCTACGTGCGCACCAAACACGCCTTCTGGCAGTCGATCGTCTATCTACCACTCTGGTCGAATCTACTGTCTGGCGAATATGCGGATATTTTCGTGCCCTCTATGGAAGAGACGACCGATAAGACGATGGAGCAAAGTGTGGCTGCCCGCCTAGGCATCTGGGTCAGTGGTGCGACCAACCAGTGGGGCTCCCGTGGCGCACGTGATAACCCTAGCTTCGACCGCCTGCGTGAGCACTCGCACCAAATGATCCCCAACCACTTCCTGCGCGCACAGATCTACAACATCGCGAGCGGATCGACCTATCAAAACAACTTCGCAGTCAATCAGGAATACTTCAGCATTCTTTACGAACTCATCGCCAAGGGCGCGCTCTACGTGCCCGAGCGCAACGAAATCGTCAGTTTCAACCCCGTGCACCTCAGCATGACGTCACCCGACAAGCATTACCTCGACGAAGGTAACAACGCCAAATGGACCACGTTCTTTGATCAGGAGTTTGAAGATGCCAATCCGATGGTTTTCAGCCGCCTCAATGGCAGCTGGCCCGGCGCACCTGTTACAGAGTGGGATTTCTCCCGCTACGCCGCAGGTGTCACAGATCGACGACTCAACTTCTTGCCGACCTATGAAAACGGCATCGTGCTCATTACACCACCACAACACGGTGTTTTTGCAGACCAAGACGCTCCCCGTGGAGCGATGGTTGATAAGCTACACCCGATTTATAAAGGCATCCTCAAAGAATACATCACCGACGGACGTAACTATCTCTCTGCCGATGGCAAGCAGACCTATGCCGCCGACACCTACTACACAACCATCGAGGCCGACATCCAAGCGGGTGCTAAAAAGCTGCCCCTCACCGTCACCGGTGATGTCGCTTGGGTCGTCGCACAGACCTCCCCCACGCACCTACGCCTGACCTTGATCGACAACGGCTACATCAGCCCCGCAGACCGCGTGGCGACGATCACCTTTAACACCGTCGCCCCCGTCAAGATGACTAACCTGCTCGATGGCACCGCTTACGATGTATCAGACAAATCGACCATAGAAGTCGACGTGCCCTGCGGCCTGTTCCGCTTTATCGATATCGAGTTGGATAAAGCGTTGTAGCGTATCAAGCACCCGCTGGCGGAATGACACACATATTTTGCGAGATCATTAATATACGATGCCGTCAATTCTCCATAGAATACCATCAAATATGACACAAATACCTCAAAATGCATAATACGCATATATGATGAAAATACGCATATTTTTTACGCAATCGTTAATATTACCCAATAGAAGTATCTGATAATATTCACCAAAACTCATACTGGATTCAACAACCCTAACAATAACACACACACATATGAAGAAAACAATACTCCTAATATCCTCCATTTCCGCGATGCTCAGCGCACAAGCAGGAACGGTATTTTCATTCGACGATGCGAATGGTAATGGTGCAACCGAAACAACCGCAAATACTGCTACGGTTGCAGGTAGCTGGGTCGATGATGCCAGCGGTAATTTCAACACTACAACATTCACGATATCCGATGTAGATATTGATGGCGATATGCTGAACGACACATTCGTAGTGAATGTCGTCCTAACCAGGATATCAGCCGCAAACGCAGCGTTCGATTCTGCTAATAATCGATACAACCCAAACTTGAATGGCGCCGGCAAAGCATTGAACGTCTCATTAGGTGCGGTCACTGCGACGACATTGACCGATGGTGGCACATTGCAAGTCGATAGCTTTTCATTTGATCTGCTGGATATGGCTCTTTGGAACGGCACTCCAGATGACACTGCAACCATTGCTCAAGATGGTGGCAGTGCCGTTGCATATACCGATGCAAGTTCCGCAATCGCATTGAGTGCAGCTAATTCATTTGAGCTAACTAACACCGCAGGTGCCTTCCGTTTGGCAAATTTCGATTTCACTATCGAGGTGTCAGCAATTCCAGAGCCAAGCACCTACGCCCTTCTTGGCGGCTTGTTCGCTCTCAGCTTCGTGATGGTTCGCCGTCGCAAATAGAAGCACCCCATAATTTCATATAAGGTATATAGGGTATACTTTAGGGGTAAAGGGTATGAGCTTCGGTTCATGCCCTTTTTCATGCCTAACTCTCCTCGAACAATAGAATCTACCGATTTACCAAAGGACTCGATACTCCAGAGTTCAATCTTTCACACATCAATCTCCCTAATATGATTCAACCGAAACACCTTTTAATCGCCCTTTGCGCACTCGCCTCACTGAGCACCATCGCTCGTGAGACACTCTCCTTGAACGACGACTGGAAATTCGCACGTTTTGGCGACATGCCTGACGGTTCACAACTTAAGGAACCCAAAGGCTTAGAGCACCCGTCCTTTGACGACTCCTCATGGCGCAGCCTCAACGTGCCCCACGACTGGGGCATCGAAGGCCCCTTCCGCGCCGAGCTTCCCAATCGAACCGGAAAATTACCATGGTCCGGAATCGGCTGGTATCGTAAACACTTCGACTCCCCCGCGAGCGATGCAGGTAAAAAAGTTTTTATCGATTTCGATGGCTCGATGTCAGGCAACAGCATCTATCTGAATGGTGCCCACATTGGCGATTGGCCCTACGGTTACTCCTCATTCCGCATGGAGTTGACCGATCACATAAAGATCGGCCAACAAAACGTGCTCGCGGTGCGTCTCAATAATCAAGCCGAGTCTTCGCGCTGGTATCCCGGAGGCGGCATTTATCGTAGCGTGCGTATGGTCAAAACGGAACCTGTCCACGTGGCTCATTGGGGTGTATATATCACCACGCCGATGGTTTCGACCGACGAAGCGACTGTAAAAATCGAAACGACTCTAGACGGAGATTCAAGCAATGCGACGATCACCCACGAAATAACCGAAGATGGCTCGGATACGGTGTTAGCCAGTGGCAAAGGGAAACTTGCCTTCATCAAACTGAGTGCGCCGAAACTCTGGGACCTGCAGACTCCGAACCTATATACGGTCAACACCAGTATCACGATCGATGGTGAAGTCGTGGATACCTACAAAAGCACTTTCGGAGTGCGCACCATCAAATATACCACCGACGAAGGTTTTCTATTAAACGGCAAAGTCGTTCGCATGAATGGTGTCTGCCAACACCACGACCTTGGACCACTGGGCGCGGCAGTCAATGTCCGCGCGATCGAGCGGCAGATCGAAATCCTCAAAGGTTTCGGTGTGAATGCAATCCGCACCTCGCACAATCCTCCAGCACCAGAGTTCCTCGAACTATGCGACCGTATGGGCATCTTGGTTCAAGTTGAATCGTTTGATGCATGGTCCCGCAAAAAAGCGGACAACGATTACGCACAGTTTTTCTGGGAATGGTGGGAGCGCGATACCATCAACATGGTGCGCCGTGATCGCAATCACCCCTGTGTGGTCATGTGGAGCACTGGCAATGAGATCTTAGAAATGAGCCACCCAGAAGAAGCGTGGATCTCACAAATGCAAACCGATCTCATCAAAAAAGAAGACCCGACACGCCCTGTCTCCTTTGGCGGCAGTCGACCCGAGGCAGCTTTCAACGGCTTCCAAAACACCATCGATGTTTACGGCTTCAACTATAAGCCGCACCTCTACGCCAAATTCCGCGAGGCGAACCCAGATATCCCCCTCTACAGTAGCGAGAGCGCATCGACTGTCAGCTCACGCGGTGAATATTTCTTCCCTGTGTCCGATGACAAATTCAAAGGCCAAGGCGGCTACTTCCAAGTCAGCAGTTACGATCTGACCGCACCGAACTGGGCCTACCGCCCCGATATCGAATTCGAGGCTCAGGATAAATACCCCTGGGTCTTCGGCGAGTTCGTCTGGACTGGCTTCGACTACATCGGCGAGCCGACTCCCTACAACAAGGACAAGACCAATCTGCTCAACTTCACCGATCCCGCCGAGCGTGAGCGTATGAAAAAAGAGCTGGCAAAACTCGGTGGCGACATCCCGCCGCGCAGTTCCTATTTCGGCATCGTCGATCTCTGCGGCTTCCCGAAGGATCGCTACTACATGTATCAAGCTCGCTGGCGTCCGGAACTACCGCTCGCTCACATCCTGCCACACTGGAACTGGCCCGAGCGCGTCGGCGAAGTCACACCTGTGCATGTCTATACTTCCGGCGACGAAGCCGAGCTATTCCTCAACGGCAAGTCTCTCGGACGCAAAATCAAAGGCGAATTCGAATATCGCCTGCGCTGGGACGACGTCATCTACGAACCAGGCGAACTGGTCGTAGTTGCCTACAAAGATGGCAACGAGTGGGTCAAAAACTCAGTGCAGACCACAGGCGAAGCGACACAACTAGCGCTCACAGTCGACCGCAGCCGAATCGCAGCCGACGGCCAAGACCTAGCCTTCATCACCGTCGATGTCGTCGACAGCAAGGGGCGACTCGTGCCACGCACCCACAACTCGGTTAAATATACAATCACAGGCCCTGGAATCATCGCCGCCACCGGCAATGGCGATCCGACCAGTCATGAATCGTTCCAAGCGACGGAGCTCAAAGTCTTCAACGGCAAGGCGCTGGTCGTCGTTCGCTCAATCAAAGGCAAAAAAGGGACTGTCACCTTAACAGCGGAATCCGACGGACTGACAACCGCCGAAACAACGATTCGCATCAAATAGCCCAACTTAAATACTGACAAAGGCCTCCGGAAACGGAGGCCTTTTTTTGGATCCTCAATCAAAATCGGGAGTGTCAGACCAACGGATACAACCATCCTATCGGCGAGCGCTGACACAACTGAGTATTTTTTATACGCAATAGTGGCTATAGAGCAAAACCGAACTCTGTATAATAGACGATCCATGCGCCGACGACTCATACCCCTCTTCTTACTCGCACTGGCTTCTTTAGCAAGCGCAGCAGATCGCCCAAACGTGCGACTTCATCTCTCTTAAGATGCGCATGACTGCCCGACTACTTTCATTGACACTCTTCATCTGCGGATACGCTGCCACCTACGCGGATAGCACGATCGTCCAATGGGGTGCCCCCAACGGAGAAACGGACATCGTTAGCGCCAACACGGATTTCAACCGCAAGGACACCACCTACTCGCAAGTCGAAGCCTCGAGTCCGACCGCGGCGGACTATTACAATAGTGCTTCCGGTAGGACTCCACACTTTCACCATGCCGCCACGGTTTCGGGCAACACTAAACGCGTGCAAGACGATGCCAGCGGAGATTTCATCAGCAGCGGGAAAAACAGCGCCACGTATGAGACCATGATCTGCTGGGAAAATTTCCTCACTGCAGATAGCACCCTGACTAGCCTCAGTTCCACAGTAAGGATTAGCGGCGGAGCGACCGATGCCGCAAA
Source organism: Lentimonas sp. CC4 (assembly GCF_902728235.1). Classification (NCBI taxonomy): domain Bacteria; kingdom Pseudomonadati; phylum Verrucomicrobiota; genus Lentimonas; species Lentimonas sp. CC4. The sequence continues at coordinate 211,348 of NZ_CACVBO010000002.1, read as the reverse complement.
CCTTCGCTGGGTCATTCGCAAAGGCGACGGCAACTGGTATGCCAGCGAGCCAATCAGCATCACCATCAATTGGGAGACTTACACCACTGGAGATCCTGGTGGTCTCACATGGTATCACTTTACACCACTCACGAGTGGTTCCGCGGTGGTCGGCTCAGTCGCAACGATTGATATGATCGGCGTCGAGGCGCTCGGTTTCTACGGTTTCTTCGACAACACCGATGGCAACCCTTGGCGTGGCGTCCATCTGCGCTATTTTAAGGCGACTGCTTCCCAGCCACCGATTGCACGGATCACACACGACACTGGCTACACGATTTCGAATGTGCGCACCGCATGGAAATCTGGCGAGCGCATCCTCATCGCCAGTTCCTATGATGGCCGTGTGATCGCCCTCGATTACGACGACGGCACCATCCTCTGGGAGAATGCATTATCTGGGTTCTACAATCACGACATCTGGTGCGACGATCTCGATGGTGACGGCGACGACGAAGTCCTCGCAGCCAATGCCGACGGCAAGCTATACTGCATCGGCAGCGACGGACAAGATCTCTGGACTTTCGCCCCACGCACCGGCGACCATGCGCCACCGATGAATGCAGTCTGCGTCATTCGCAACGGCAGCACACCGTATGTCGTTTGTGGCGGCTACGACATGAACCTCTATTACCTCTCACTGAGTGGCAATTTACTCGCCCCTAGCCAGCCGCATCTGACGATTCCCGCTTCAGGCTACTCGATCGAGAGCGCTTGGGGCGATAATCCTCCGCCCAATAATCGACACATCGCTAACTTTCTGCGGCCAGTCAAACAGTCCGATGGCTCCGAAAAACTCGCGGTGCACGGCGCGCAAAACTCAAATGCCGGCAATGGTTCGATTTACATCTTCAGTCCACTGGCAACGACTCCGAGTTATTCCAATTCAATCAGTCTCAACGATCCTGCTGGCCACATGCACGCGGCAGATGTCGATGGCGACGGCACCGAAGAGCTCCTACTCGGCACCAGCACCCACGTCAATGGAGCCGATTTTCAAGTAGTCGATTACAACGACAATAGCCTCACCGACTTCCCCATTCGCGACTACAAAACAGAACTCGGCGGCTTCGGTTACTTCGTCGTTCAGCCCATCTTAGTTCCCGATGGAGCCACCTCCCGCTATCTCATACTGATCGGCAATCACATCATGCTGCTGCCACTCGACCTCGACCCTGCAGGCATGGAAGTCATCAGCGGTGGCACCTATTCCTACAACGATATCTGGCGCGATCCGGAAACGGGCGACATCATTCTAGCCAGTGCCCAAAGTGGCGGCAGTTGCGTGCACATTTTCAACATCACTGCGCCCAACTGGAAAACCGAATTCACCGAACTCACACCGCCAGGAAAGATCAGCACCCTACTAGCAAACACTCAAACCGCCCGCACACAACTAGCAGCCTTCACCGCACCGAGCTGGGAGCGCGCCCCATTACCCGTCGTGCTCATGACCGAAGGCACCACCGACGTCGAAGCACTCGCCACTGACATCCAAAACAACTATGACAGCCCCATCATTCTCAACGGATTTGGCGTCAATAGTCAGCTGCCGGCCGATTGGGATCGCGACACCGTGCTCGCCGCTAATCCGACATACCGCGACAAACGCGATAGCCGCAAGGATTACAATCTGACCGCATCCGAGATCACCACCACTGTGCAAAGCGAATTCAACGCAAATCCCGATGGCGTCGCCTTTTGGGGTGGTCACGGCAACGACCCCTTCTTCTATGATCCCGAGCTCACCAAGAGTTTCATGACTTATGGGCAGTCCGAAGGTAAGATGACCGTGCTCATCTACCCCGAAGTGACCGACCACAGCGACGACTTTGCCTTTGTGTGGAACCACCTGTTTGAGCCACTGGCCATTCACGCACGCAGCAACAACACAAAACTCTACATCCGCACAAAGAATATCTTCTGGCAGTCCGAAGTCTATGCCACTTCCGAGCCCAGCGGACTCGACCTCTGGCAGGAGTTAATGAATGGCAACTATGCCGACGTTTTTGTGCCCTCAATGGAAGAGACCACCTCGAAGACGATGGAGCTCAGTGTGGCTGGGCGCTTAGGCATTTGGGCCAGCGGCGCAGTCGACGACTGGGGCTCACGTTGCGCACGTGATAACGTCAGCTACAATCGCCTCCGCCAACACGCGGATCAGAACCTGCCCAACCACTTCCTGCGTGACATGGTTTACCGTGTTGCCAGTGGAGCGACCTACCTCAACAATTTCTCCGTCGATCAGACCTACTTCAGCTTCCTCTGGGAACTCATTGCTGAAGGTGCACTCTATGTGCCCAAGCGTGAAGAGATCGTCAGCTTCAACCCCGTCCATCTCAGCATGGCCGAGCCTGATGAACATTATATCGAAGAAGGCACCGACACAAAATGGCTCACATGGTTCGACGAAACGACCGAGAACGCCAACCCACTCGTATTCAGCCACCTCAACGGCACCTGGCCTGCCTCACCCGTAACCGATTGGGATTTTTCAAAATACGCGGCTGGCGTAAACGATCGTCGCCTACATTTCCTACCGCCTTACGAGCACGGCATGGTGCTCATCACGCCGCCCCAAGCAGGCGACCATGCAGCAGCCACCCCCGCACGTGGTGCCATGATCGATCACATCCACCCGATGTATCGCAACATCATGACCGAATACATCACCGATGGCCGCGATTACCTCGACAGCACTGGCAACGGCAAGCATGACGCCAAAACCTACTACACCACAGTCGAGGCCGACATCCTTGCCAACAAGAGCAAGCTCCCTATCACCGTCTCCGGTGGTGTGGCCTGGGTCACCGCACAGTCCGCCCCCACTCACCTGCGACTCACACTCGTCGACAGTGGCTATCTCAACCCCGAAGAACGCACCGCCATCATCCACTTCCACACCGTGCAACCCGTGCAAGTTAAAGACCTACTTAGCGGCGAGACTTTTTCCGTCAATAACGGCAGCACCACCATCACCGTGCCGCTCGGCCTATTCCGCTTCATGGACATCGAACTCGACGAGCCCTTCTTTCCTGAAAACGACTGGGGGACGTTTGCCAGTGTTCACGGCCTCAGCGGCAACTCCAGATCAGACAAAGACTTAGATGGCATGAGTGATTTGCACGAATTCGCCCTAGGTGGCGATCCGCTCGATCCGTCCGACACCGGAACTCCCCCGCAATTGACTCTAAACTTCGACAGCCACACGGCGTCCTATTTCAACGTGCAGTTGAGTTCCGTGACTGCAGGTATCCATTACGAAGCTCAATGGAAGGAGGATCTAAGACTCGGGAATTGGAATACGACTTGGGGCACTGAAAGTAACACAACCCCGGGCAACCCGATGGAGCTATTTGAGCGGACACTCGATACGACAGATAGAGCGCAATTATTCTTCCGATTAAAAATCTCTCAACCATAGTTGAGGTCATTCACTTGCAATGACACCCCATTCGACCTGACGAATAAACATATACTTTATACGCGATCGCATATCTAAGGATATGACGAATTCTGATATAATTCATGTTTCCACGGATCATTTGATCGTAGCTTCTGTTAAAGCTCCCCTCCCCGATAACACATGACATTTAAATCCACTCTCTTACTCACCGTAGCCAGCCTTCTGGCGTCACAAAGCTTCGCAGCCGACAAGCCTCAAGATCAGCCGATGAATATCCTCATGATCGCCATCGACGATCTGAATGACTGGGTCGGATTCCTCGGTGGCCATCCGCAAGCCAAGACGCCGAATATGGATCGTCTCGCAGCGCAGAGTATGGTGTTTGAAAACGCGAACTGCTCGTCCGTCGCCTGTAACCCTTCGCGATCGGCCTTGATGAGTGGCCTGCCACCTTACGTCACCGGGCTGTATAGCAATCATCAGAAAATGCGCAGTGTGCCAGCTCTCAAGGATGCGATCATGATACCACGCTACTTCAGCAATCATGGCTACACCTCCATGGTGCGCGGTAAGATATTCCACCACGCGGACATGGATGAGCAGAGTTGGGACATCATGAGCAATCAGAAAAAGGATAAGCTCAAAATTCCCAAAGATCAGCAGACCGACATGAGTCCCTACAAGGACATCAAGATCGATAACGGCCTCACTTTCGTGCAGAAGCCGCAAATCGCATGGAAGTCCACCATGCAACCGAAAGAGCTCACCCAAGACTACCAGAATGCCATTTGGGCAGCGCAGTGGCTCACCGACTCAGCCGATCAAGACACGCCACTACCCTTTTTCTTGGCATGCGGCATATTTCGCCCTCACCTCCCATGGACAGTGCCTGCTGAATACTACGCCCGCTTCGATCTCGATACCATCGAACTGCCTCCGATCAACGAAGACGACTACTCCGACATTAAAGGCGGCCCTGCCGCAGAATATATCGACGCGAAAGAACGCGGCTTGCTCAAAGAAATCACCTGGGCCTATCTCGCGAATGTTGCTTATGCGGATGACTGCGTCGGCGTGCTACTCGATGCTTTGGAAGAAAGCCCTTACAAGGACAATACCATCGTCGTGCTCTGGAGTGACCACGGTTGGCACGTCGGCGAAAAAATGCGTTACAAAAAATCGACCCTGTGGGAAGAGACCGCACGCATGCCCTTTTTGATGAAAGTCCCCGGCTCAGAACCAGGCCGCAGCATTCGCCCAATCAATTTGATCGACCTGTATCCAACACTCATCGATCTAGCAGGCCTGCCTGAAAAGGCCGATCTCACCGGTCGCAGTTTCAAGCCACTCATCGACAACCCAGAAATGGAATGGAACTATCCATCCATCACAACCTCCTCATCAGGGTATAGCCTACGAAACGAACGCTGGCGCTACATCACCAAAAAAGGTGGCGTGGAAGAACTTTACGACCATAGCAAGGATCCGAATGAGTGGCATAACCTAGCGTCCAATCCTGAGTATGATTCCGTCAAAGCAGCATTCTCGAAATTCATCCCGAAAAAGCAGCATAAATAAACTGTTGCGATTGGAAGAAACCGGGTTGAACCATCGATCGAATTAACACGATGACGCACGCCGCAAGGGCAAGGTCTTCAATGGCAGATCCCCTTTCTGGCGCTGCTGCAACCGCGCCAACATCAACAGTAGTAATTGCGCAGTCGCCAACACATCGCCTTCGGCCGTATGGCGATCCTCTATCGTAATACCGCAATAGGTGCACACCTCATCCAGCGATGGTGGATTCTGATTACTATAACCACTGGTCTTGAAAGCATCGAGGGTCTTCATCGCGAGCTCAGCCGTATCAAGCCAGCGATTCTTCAACTTCATCTGATAATGAGTCCGCATCGACTGATTTATCATACGTAGATCAAATGCAACATGATGTCCGACGATGATCGAGTCCGATAAATCCAGCAGAAGCTCGGCCAATATCGATTCGGGCTTTTGCCCCTGCTGCAACTGCTCATGTAACAGTCCGTGGATCGCACTAGAATCCTTCAAATCGACATTCGGCTGACAAACGATCGCGCTCTTTGCGGACTCGATCAGCAACTCCCCGCCAACAACTTTGACCCATGCAATCGAAACAATCTTATCGTGCCATGCATCAAACCCAGTCGTTTCGACATCCAAAACAATAAACGACGCCTCTTGCACCGTAGTCGCACCGCCACGGAAGCGCGGAAAATTTCCCAGATAGGCCTGAACCACGCTGTCCGTGTCTTTATTAAACAGTGATCGAATCATGTGTTGAGCTCCAATCCAAATTCAATTCGCAAGGTATTCTGTAGCATACGCTGCACATCGAACACATTGGATAATTGCGTGCGCTCCAATTTCGTCAGCGAGCCTGGTTCGATATAGCGCCCCGAATCGTCCTGCTTAAATCCGTTTAAGGTCCGCATTCGCATCAAAAACTCATAAGAATCACTCGCATATCGGCAAACTTCTGCCCACTCGGGCTTCAAGCGTCCTAATTCGTCCAATCGTTTGCCAGTCGAGTAACATGATTGAACGCCACATTTCAGAGCGAGCACACGAGCGATATCGCAAATCGGCTTGATGCCTCTGGCCTTAATATCAAAGCGCCCTTCCTGCATGCCCTTTTTTTCGACGATAAACTTACCTAAGAAATTCAGCGGCGGCCGAGACTCGACCGCATAACCAGCCATCGCAGGTAACAAAGTCGGCTCATTCGTTGCGTGGTGAAACATCGCGGCTCGTAGCTGAGCCGAAAGCGCGGAATCACCTGCCACATGACGCATATCCATGAGCGTGAAACCACGGAGCAGATCCTGGCCTTTTGTAAATCGGTTGAGGGTTCGAAGCTCTTCCATCCACTCAAGCTCCGTTTTACACCAAGCGGGATTTGAGGCCATGATACCCCCCTGGCATCTTGAGAACCCTGCGTCCACAAGGCATTGAATCACACGTTCATTGAATTTCAACAACCGCGCCCGAATGCGCTCATCCGTATCGTCATTACCAGAGGAAGCAAAAACCATCGCGTTATCAATATCGGTGCGTAGTAGCTGCTCACGACGCCCATCACTCCCCACCGCAATCCATGACCACCGCACATCTGGCAATGTATCATTCTCCGCGATCATGACGTGCTCAATAATTTCGATAAAGCGTTCGACCATCGTATCGTAAAACTCGGCGCAGATTTGACCCATAAAAATGGATGATGCACCCGCAGTCAGGTAGCTATTACAGACCTGCTCAATATCATCGGCCAACTCATGGAAGCGTGATGATGCACGCGCCAAACGAATCTCGCGCAACAGACCAGCAGGATGATGCCCACTCTGTGTGAGCAAATCCTTATGCGTCGCCACGTCCAGCACCGGTGAGCGAGGGCTGCCATCCTCAGTAATACAAATTTGCCCAATTCGCTGACGCAGCATCAAGAGAATCGCCGCCGTCGCACTCTCATCTCGACCGATGGTATAGACTGGACTCGCCATGATCGTAGAAACGGGCAACGCCTCATCGATTCCTTCCACAATGATACGCTTGATCAGTAAACTGCTAGTAACAATACCAAGAGGGTGCCGTTGTTCATTGACCACCAAAATCGAGGACACACGTCTCGCGGAAATCAGAGTCGCGGCTTCTTTCAACGAAGTATACAAAGAACAGGACAGTAAGCGCTCGATCGGTCGTAAATCAATCTTACGCGCTCCGACCAAATGCGCTTCTAGAATATTCGATTCGACGCTGGCATTCATTTGAGCAGGCAGGCTGGCGGAATGGCCTACGCGTGTCGCCCAAAAGAGGTGACGCCTCACATAGTTACGGGCGGCATCACATTCGTCGAACAGTCCCTTGAGTTGCTTCCACTCCAATGCATACACCAAGCTCTCCTCGACAACGTGAGCGGAAACTTGATACGAAATGGCATCTATAAAAGTAGTGAGACCTAGAACATCACCCACATCGCGGACACTTACCAACTCTTCGCTTTGATTCTTCTTCCATAAATATTCAACCCGCCCTTTAGCAAGAAAATCAACATACTCTCCCGGCGCATCGCCCTGCCTCCAAATGAAGTCATCCTTCGCATACGCCCGTATACGCGCCGTCTGCGCCAAGGACTCAACGTCGGCTTGCCTTAACATGGAGAAAGGCGGGTATTTCAATAAGGCATCCGCAACCCGCTTTGGAATCTGATTCATAAGGAATATTTACAACTAAGGTCCGCCCCAAACCTAAACTAGTATTAGGTCAGCCCGAGGCTTACAAAAACAAGGGGCATTGAACGACCACCCATCACACTGAACGATAATAGTGAATTCCACCAGTTGGCGAAAGCGGTTTTAACGTAAAAGATATATCGATTTGCGCAAATCAATCAGCCGAAATGGGAATCGAAGAATCGTGGACTGAATAATCCGCTTTCGCTGACGAAAATACACATGTTTTTTACGCGATCATCACTATGCCACACTTCGGATTATTCGTATAGTCGGGCTACATTTTGAATGGGGATATGGGGATATCCCTGAAAGGCACGGATCGCAAGATGCGTGCCTTTTTTGCGCCATATCCCAGTGATACTTCCAGTAATAACATAGAGCCGATTCCGTCATAAACACGCATACTTTCGACGCGATTCAATATAGTCACGAATTCGGCATTCCGCTATGATACGAGTTCAAATGGCAAGGATCGGTGCGACACATCATGCGTGAAACCACCTTGCGCCTCAAATCACCCCACTCCAACGAGGAGACAACCACACACATAGATTATGACCAAAACACTCACCATTGCAGGCATCCTGTGCATCGCAGCACTCACAAGTCTTTCAGCTGCCCAGAAGGGCATGACCAAAGACCAGTTCGTCGCAGCTCAAAAGAAAGCTGCAGCCAAAAAAGGCTGGAAGTTCAATCAAGAGAAAGTTGAAGCACAATTCGTCATCATCGACACCAATAAAGACGGGATCGTCACTGGCACTGAGAAAAAAGCTCATTGGGCAGCCAAAACGAAGAAGGATCAAAAGTAGTTGATCTGACCAACATACCATTCATTTCGAAGGAGGCCTGAACGAAGTTCACGCCTCCTTTTTTGAGACTAATACGAGGTCAATAGCCTAAGAATGAATTGAACCGCGACAGATCACACGAAGTGACTGCCCCCCGATCCTATTTTGTGGCTACATCGTATCTCCAGAACGGATCACCCAAAGCAACCATCTCTTCCGCCGTCAATGATTCCACATGTCCATCGATAAATACAAAGTTACATTTGTTCCCATGCAGGTAATGAATTGAAGACGGCAAGTCCCAGAGCACGCGTTTTTGCGCATCTCCATACAGTATCGTCTTGGTAGGATTAAGCACACTAATCTGAGGAATTCCAAACTTGGTCTTGGTGCCATCTCCATTATCAACCTTCTTCGCCAACCAGCCATTCATACCATAAAAAGCCTTCAAATTATCCCCCTGCTCTTCGCCCTCGGCGACCGGTTCGTGCAACGGTGAATTAAAAATAGTATCCATGCTCCGATCAGCTTCCTGCGAAAGCATATCCCGCTCATAAACGACCTTCCATAAACTAGTCACCCAATACGCTTCCTCAACTTTCCAGTCGATGGCTGGGAGCATCCCCTTATTATCTGCTACATAAATCTGCGTTGCGACACCTAGTTGACGTAAGTTCGACAACGATTGTGTCGCCTGCGCTTTCTCTCTAACTTTTGAAATTGAAGGGATTAAGATAGCGGCAAGGATTGCAATAACTGCAATCACCGTAAGTAATTCGATCAAGGTGAAACCTAGGGAGGTCGCGGGATTACGAGACAATCGGGATTGGGGGCTAAGTAATTTCATACATGAAGGGGGTGTGAGGTTAGATCATAAAAAACGTGCGAGTCAGGCTTCAATAAGTGAAGATTCGACTCGTCCATGTTGCCATCATAGCAAACTCAAACTGACGAAGAAAGGCGTGTTTACGTAAATTATATACCTCATTACGCAAATCAAACTGGCTCAATCGCGTATATCTAATACGCGCATACATCTGTTCTCACGTTTGGAGTATGATATACTATCTTTAACCTTACCGATAGTAACAGCCACACGAACACTTAAAATCCCCCAACCCTACGACACGAATCGCGTTACCTCGGGGCTATCTACCATGCACTTATCTACTAAACTATACGGATTCCTCGCACTGCTAATCGGCCTATGCGCCGGGGTATCACATGCAATGGTAACCCCGTCGCCGACAATCAACAAGCGACCGAATATCATCTGGTTGATGGCTGAAGATATGGGGACGGATCTGGAGTGCTACGGCACTGCCGGAGTCAGAACACCCAACCTCAACCGACTCGCCGCAGAAGGCGCACGCTTCACTAAGGCCTATTGCGCGAACCCAATCTGCTCTCCGAACCGATCCTCCATGATGGTCGGAGTCAATCAAACGAGGATCAATGCACAGCACCATCGCAGCAATCGCGATGTGCCACTAATGGCTCCCTACAAACCGATCACCTATTGGATGCGCGATGCGGGCTACACCGCCATCCTTGGCAGCGATCTGGTAATGAAAGGAGGTAAGAAGATCGATTGCAATTTTAAGACTGCTCCACTCGGTTCGTATGACGGCGTGACGAATTTTGGCCTATTCGATAAGGAGCTAGATTTCTCTGCTGCCGATCAGCCCTTTTTCAATCAAATCCAACTCGTGGTCACGCACCGCGGGGATTGGTGGAACGGCGTGCGTGCAGAATCAAAGCACCCCGTCGACATGAATGCCATCGAGCTTCCGCCGTTCATGGCAGACACACCGGAAATTCGCTACGATTGGGCGGCCTACCTCGACACCGTCGAATACATGGATAACGAAGTCGGACAAATCATGCAAAAGCTTGAAGACGAAGGACTCGAAAACAACACCATCGTCATTTTTATCGCCGATAATGGTCGCTGTAATCTACGCGGCAAAGGTTACCTACAAGACCCAGGCATACACATTCCAATGATCGTCTGGGCACCCGGTCTCATTGAGGCGGGCACTGTCATCGACGAACTCGTATGCACCACCGATATTTCAGCAACCGTGCTAAAACTTACTGGCTCCACCATCCCCGACTACATCACGTCGAAACCATTCCTCGGCACCGACCAGCCAGAATACCGCCAATACGTGCGCTCCGCTCGTGACATCTGGGACGAGATCGATGATTGCTCACGCAGCATCACCACCAAACAGTTTAAATATATCAAAAATCATATGCCCGAGATACCATGGGAAACCGACCAGGCCTACCTGGAGCTTAACCGACCGGCCATGCATGTTATGCGTCAGCTAAAGAAGGAAGGTAAACTGAGTGACGTAGAAATGATCTTCATGCACGATGAAAAACCAGTCGAAGAACTCTACGACCTCGAGAACGATCCAGATGAGCTCAATAACTTAGCCAGCAACCCAGAATATGCAGTTGTGCTGGAACAGATGCGCGCCAACGAGGCCACATGGTTGCAGCAGAATCGCGACTTCGGACTGGAAGATCTAGGCAACCGTCAGGTCGAAGAGAACATGTCCTCAGTTCTAGTTCGCAAGGGAGTGAAAGCGAACGCCCCCGATCTGTGGAATCGTCTCGAATCGGGCGAACTAATGGAGACTCAAAGCTGGAAAAAATATAAGTCTAAGAACTAGGACGACTCTCGGTTAGACGAGACGAAATCCGATACATTTATTACGCAATCCAGTCTATCTGGATCCCTATACTTTTCGTAATGTAGATGTTCCTAAACCCCGAACACCATAACTTATCATGCGTCTTATAACAGCCCTCATACCACTAACCCTCATTGCGTTTACTTGTAGCCTGCAGTCTCAAACAAAACTGCAATGGGGAAAACTTGGAGGAGACACTGAAATCACTCAGTCTATTATAAAGCTAGAACGTCCAATTAACACGACCTTCAAAGCGGGCACTCAAACTAGCCCAAATCAAGGCAATGGCTATTACCCGAATGCCGAGGGCTATGCACCTAGTTTCAATCTAGCTGCGAGTTCCCCGCAAGCAAATGCAGCCATCGCAAACAAGCCTGATGGTGACAGTATCACAACTGGTAAAAACGAACCATCGTATCAATCAATGGTTGTTTGGGAGAACGCCCCCGAAGGTCGCATAGAAAACATTGCTATTGATATAAAAGGCTCAGGGTCCGGATTTATAAGTGGAAGCTATCGGCTCCTCATCCAACAAGCCAACAACTCGTGGGTCGCAAGTCAGCCATTCGAGATCACGAAACCGTCAAGTGATGCTTCAGATCGAATTGTAAATAATCTGAAGTGGTATCACTTTACTCCAGTTACAGACAAGGAAGCCACGATCGGAGATCCAACTGCTGTAAATTTAGATAACATCAAATCAGTCGGATACTACAACCGACTGCAAGGTAATGCCACAAAAAGCTACCGAGGATGCGAAGTAAGCTACTTCAAAGCAACATTCGCACCGATGAAACAATTACAAGTCAAGGCCTCCAGTTTGAAGTCTCAGGAAAAAAAGCCTGCAGACGGGAAAACACGGATCATCGCCGACTTCGAAGAAGATTTCAAAATCGACAACTCTCAAACGGGCTGGACTTACCAGTGGAATCCAACCGGAGTTGAAATAGGGCAAAAGGATCGCTACCAAGACTTAAAGCCCGAATCCAAGAAATCATGGCGCCTTGTGGTTGATCCCGACAAGAAACCAGGAGCGGTCTCTGGGCCAGTCAATGCAAGATGGCTCATGGCACGTAAAGGTCAGATCACATCTGGCGACAGCAGCGAAGTATCAACGGACGGTCTAACTCACTTCGTCATCGTCTCCTACACCATACAACCAGGAGAAGCTGGGATCATCTCGATTCAAGACAGTCAGATCTATGGAAAAAACGAAAACAGCAGCAATGCATTACACATCTACGTTAAAGACGAGTTGCTAGGCACCGACGTCACCACTGGCAAGCCGAGCAGCTTCAACATAAATCTCGGAAGAATGGATGAGGGCGACACCTTCACACTGGCAGTCGGAGGCTATAACAAGAAAAGCGGTGGCGTAAACATTCAGTTTAAGCTCTGCTCCTCTCAGTAGTCAAAAGGATCGGTTAAAGCGGGCAGCACAGCCGCGTCTCAAATGGCACCGCCTGAAACTGAGCTCACACTGACTGGGAACGATTGCGAAAGCAGCCGTTCCCTTTTTTCATATTCCACCTGAGTTCCCCCGCGTCCATTTGCTTGGCATCGCAAATTCATCCATCCTCGTTCCTCAACATGAAGAAGCTCCTCTTTACCCTCGGGCTCTGTCTAATTTTCACTGCGACGGCCTCCGCCGAAGTGACCCGCGAACGTGATGTCGTTTACCAACACTTCGAAGGCACAGCAATGACAATGGACGTGTTAATGCCGGATAACCCAAACGGTCTAGGCATCGTGAGCATCGTCAGTGGTGGTTGGAAGTCCCACCACGGCAGAGTGAAGGAAGACTTCGGCAAACTGTATACAGACGCTGGATACACGGTCTTTGCGATTTTCCACGGTTCACAACCGCGCTACCAAGTCCGCGAAATTATGGGATTTATGCACCGAGCGGTGCGCTTCATCCGAACCAACGCAGATCGGTGGAATATAGATCCAAATCGAATCGGAGTCACCGGTTCGAGTGCAGGCGGCCATTTGAGTCTGATCCTCGCAACTACCGGCGCCCCCGGCAATCCCACGGCGAAGGACGCAGTTGAACGGGCCAGCAGCGCGGTGCAGGCAGCTGCGGTATTTTATCCACCCGTCGACTATCTGAATTGGCGCGAGGCCGGTGACGATGCTGTCGGCGTGGGTCCACAGTCACGCTGGCAACCAGCCTTTGGCCCCGAGTCGGCTACGGCAGAGGGACGGCAAGCGCTAGGTCGCGCGATGTCATCCATCTACCACATTAATGAACACACCGCTCCCACTTTGATCGTGCACGGTGATGCGGATCCAATCGTTCCGCTGTATCAATCCGAGCGATTTAAGGAAGTTGCGGAGTCACACGGCGTTCCAGTTCAGCTCATTGTGAAATCGGGAGGCAAACACGGCTGGCCGAATCGTGCCGACGACGAAATTTTATTTCTCGATTGGTTCAATCAACAGCTACAACCTTAAGCTCTCTCATGAATTTCTTCAAAACAGTGTTAGCCAATTGGCGGCACGCGTCATCGATCGGTCATTTACTCATCGCGTCGACATTGCTGGGGCAATCACATGCGTTAGCGAAGTCGGAGTTCAAGGTCGGCACGTGTGATTGGACGCTGCGGATGGATGCCGACGTTGAAGCATTTTATTTTGCCGAGCGAGTCGGCCTACAAGGGGTTCAGTTTACCTTTGGTGCCGCTGGCGAGGGACTGGATCTGCGCACCCGTGCCAATCGCGATCTATTTCGTCAGACCATCAGGCGAACTGGTGTCGCCTGTTCCTCATTGGGAATCGGACGACTGAACAAAATCCCTCTGGCATCAACGGACGAAGGCGAACAGCTCGTCGTCGACTGCATCGCTGCAATGGCGCTGCTCCAGACTGAGTCAGCCGAATTCAACGATCCCGACTTCGCTGCTCGAGTTTCGCCACAGATCGTATTGCTGGCGTTTTTCAACAAAGGAGACATCAACGGCCAACCCGCTCTCATCGAAAGCGTCATCACCAAGCTGAAGCGACTCGCGCCCATGGCAGAGTCACACGGCTTAACGCTCGGCCTTGAAACGCGACTCTGTGAGGCGGACCACCGATATATATTGGAAAGCGTCGATTCCCCTGCGTTGAAGGTGTTCTACGACGTAGCGAACTCAGCCAGCATGGGCTACGATATCTATGCGGAATTAGAAAGTCTTGGCACCGATAACATCTGCCAGATTCACCTCAAGGAAATGAAGGCATTACTTGGTAATGGCTCCATCGACTTCCCACGAATCAAAGGTATTTTGAAGACGATGGACTATCAGGGATGGTTGATCCTCGAAGGCGCGACACCGAAGGGCATGGATCGTCTCGAAGCTAGTAAAGCCAATGCTACCTACGCATTGGAACTGTTTGGGCGCTGAGTGTTCTGGCTCTTTTACAATATCAGCACAATTTGAAATAACATGAAAAATCGGATCAAACCGTTGCAAATACTGGTGGCACTGACCGTCATGAGCTTCACCTCAAGCTCTCTAGCGAACACTTCAGCGGTGCCGGAAGATCTGCTAGGGTTTTGGAGCTTGGATGTCGACTCGGGCGAGCCTGCTTGGATGCACGTAGAGGAACAAGACGGGGAACCCGTGGTGACTATGCGACTCTACGTCGGCCCTGAAGGTCCCTATGATGATGCCCAGATCCAGGACGGACGACTCACGTTTACACTGAACAAAAGTAAAACTAAGAGGAGTAAAATCGTGGTCGCTAGAACCGTCGATGTCGGCCTCATAAACGGCAAGCTCGACGGTGTGATTGTCGCCACGCCCAATAATGGCGGACCTGTCACCCAAAAGCATTTCACTGGCAAATGGGTGACGCCCATGCCGGAATCGGCTCCTGATCTAAGCACAGTTCGCTTTGGTCAGCCGAAAGCGATTTTCAACGGAAAAGATCTCACGGGATGGCGCCTGCACGAGACCGATAAGAAAAACGGCTGGAGTGTTGAGGACGGCATGCTGGTCAACAATACACCAAAGACCGACTTCAGTGCAACTGGAGCCTACTCGAACATTCGCAGCGAGGCCGAATTCGAAGATTTCTGGCTTCACATTGAGTTCCTGATCGAGGCAAATCGCAATAGCGGGGTGTATCTGCGAGGCATGTATGAAGCGCAAGTAGTTGACCGCGATAGTCGAATGCAAGGCCTCCAAGGCGTCGGTGCGATCTTTAGCCGTATCGCGCCGTCGGTGAATGCCGGAAAGCGCCCCGGAGAATGGCAGACCTATGATCTCACACTAGTAGACCGCCATGTCACTGTAGTGCTCAACGGTGTGAAAGTGATCGATAATCAACCAGTGATTGGACCGACAGGCGGTGCCATATACACGGATCCCTCCGCCCCCGGCCCAATCTACCTGCAAGGCGACCACACCGCGGTAAAATACAAGAACATCTATCTGGCACCTGTCTTGGAAGATTGAGGCCAGATCATCCGCTTAACGGTCAACCGCAGTCGGTGCGCCGCTAACGCGCAGGTCTTGATAGGTCTTCAGCATGCGCTCGGTGCGCTCCCGATACTCTGGGTTCTTGAGTAGATTCTGATCGCTATCCTCACTCAAATTATCTTCGAGGTGATACAAAGCGTATGGCTGCAGATTCTCCAAACTCTTCTCATTCTCGGCTTTAATCACCAATTTCCAGGCACCCTCACGCAGTGCATAAAATGGCCCCGCGCTGCCCCCTTTGGATTGATGCATTAAATATTGATGCGCCGGCGCTTCTGACTCTCCGAGAAAGACTGGCAACAAATTTGTCGAGTCCATAACTATCGACCGATCAATCGGTTGCTCAGCCAAGGCAGCAATCGTAGCGACGGTATCGTGACCGACGATCGACTCCGCCGACACTACGCCTGCTTGAATCTTCCCGGGCCACACCGCGACGAATGGCACGCGGTGACCTCCCTCTGAGATCGAGCCTTTCTTACCCTCTAATTCGAGACTGGAATTAAACCCACGTGTCATCGAAAGGCCGCCATTATCGGAAGTGAAAATCAGGAGTGTATTCTCATAGAGCCCCTTCGCCTTCAACGCTTTCACTATCATACCGACCTGAACATCAAGCTCGAGAATCATGTCTCCATGCACCCCTGCCGTGCTGCCGGCAATTTTCACGCCGTCGAGTTCCGCCGGAGGCGTATGCGGCAAGTGCACCGCCTGACTGCAGTAATACATATAAAACGGCTCCTCTGCTGATTGCCGATCAATGTAGCTGACGGCCTTAGCAACAAGCATTGGCCCCGTCAGAACCGGATCCCAGTTCGAATCACCGATGCCTCCATAGTCACGATGCTTCGCGGATTTCTTCTTCCCTTTGCCGAGAGGCTTAGGTGCCTCATACCCCGCGTGCTCATGTGTCACGTTCGCCAGCACAGAATCTGGCTTAAACTTCACCCACTCACGATTCTCATAAAATGCATAGGGATGGCTTTGAATGCCTTGCGGTAAAGCCATCGCGTAATCAAATCCAAAACTCAACGGCCCAGCCTCCTCGGCGGTGTAGTCCACCTGCTTCTTACTCAACCATGAACCACCGAGCCCCCATTTGCCGAAAAACGCGGTATGATAGCCGCCAGCCTTCGCGATACGCGCCACGGTCGTGAAATCCGGATCAATGAGCGCACTACCTTCGGCTCCCCAGACACCCCATGGACGGGAGTTCCTATAAGAGTAATTCCCGGTCATCATCGAGAAACGACTCGGGGCACAGAGCGAGGCCGGGGAGTGCGCATCGGTAAAGCTCATGCCTTCGCCAATTAAGCGATCCAGATTCGGCGTCTCCACGACGGGCTCGACACCTGCCAAATTCGCGTAGTGGCTCAAATCGCCTAGGCCTATATCATCCGCCATGATGACCACGACATTCGGCTTTGCCGCCTGTGCCTGTAGTGCGGCGATCATAGTGAGCAGTGTCGCGAGTATATGTATGGTTTTCATGTGTTACTTGGTAAATTCGATATCGATCAAACGGAACAGCCCCAGCGGCACGTCAATTGCAGCGGAATCCGCATTCGTCATTTCGAGACGCTCTCCTGTCAATACATCGGTGATCTTAATGGGTTTGACCGCGTGAAATTGCACCAGTGCCGTGCGTGCCTGTGGATTGAGATAGCCACTGTCGACGAGCGTTAAGCGCAAGTGATTATCTGCGGATTGTGCTGCAACCCATGCCACGTCGCCCGCAACGGTTAGAGGCAGTTGTGCTTTGCCCTGCTCAATCGCAGCGGCCACGGTCTGGTAGTATTCGTCGGCCGCATACGTTTGTTTCCCATCCGCCGAATAGTAATGGCGACCGTCGGTGATAAACTCCTGCATGATATCGCGATACAGAGGATGCAAGTGATCCACCATCTGACCGCGTGGCGCGTCTAAATCGGCAAACACACCTGCTTGCGGCGGCGTAATCAGCACGGTGCCCCTAGGATACGGCGGAATGAAATGCTGCCGACGATCTGCGACACCTGCGGCATAGCGCGAAAAGTCCCACTCCGTATTCGGCGCCGCAGGCCACACGGCATTGGTGCGACCGAAAACAAAGGGGTTCTGCTCCTCAAAGTCACGATCGTAGTAAGTCGTCACCTTATGGTTCACGGCATTGGATAAATAATGCTCATCAGGTGTCTTCATACTGAGATGAACTGGCGAGAAACTGACGATCTCTTCGCGCTTAGGCACGAAGAGCGCCCCTTTAGCGACCAGCTCCAGAGCCAATCCCATATGATCCATATCGACATAGGTATTGTTCATATAGGATGAACCGTTGGCCAAACTGAAGACCATCGTGCGTAGGAAATGATTCGGTAAGCGTTGATAAGAATGCTGCCGACTGCGATCAAAACTCGGGTTGTCGCGTGAGCAACGCATTCCCCATGCATCCACTGCCCCGCTCGCCCAGAGCCCCATGCGCCCGACGAGGCTCAGCTCCATGGTGCGATCCGTCGTCTCTTCCATCGAAGGCACAACGGACTTGGCAAATCGTCCTGAGACGACGTTGCTCCACTCTGGCAGGTAGATATCCCCCTGCCAGAAGACATTCTTCGAACGGAAGAATATATTGGCGTTATTCTCTGCGGCATACTCTGCCAATGGATTAAATAAATCACCGATCACATACCCCGCCTCACCAAATGTATCGGACAATTCAGGCAGAATCAGGACGGTCTTTTTACCGTTTGCCGCGTCGAGCACTTTCTTTGTCGTCTCGAGTTGATACATATACGGGTCATTGCCATGCCCCACCCAATACGCAATCCCGGGGGCATCTTCATAATTCGGAATCAGTTTATCCAACACCTGCTGCTGCGTGAGAACATATTTCATGCGGCGATCACGCTTATTGCGGTAGATCTCGCTCGGCATGGATGAACGATCCCAATTCTCCTTATTCGAACTGCAGCTATTGAGGAACACGGGGCTGTCGTAGTGCTCGATCAAGTCCTGAACCAATCTGTCCTTAGCAATCCCCTTCTTCTTGGCCCATGTCGAATAGACAGGAATCGGCTCACGCTCCCAAGCCGGCTTCTCGAAGGATGCGAGTTGCTGGCGCGCCTCCTCTGTATTCTTAAGGATCGCTTGGATCTTGCCTGGAGGGTCGAGGTGAACGAAAGCATCCTGCCAACCGGATTGTGTCGTATCTAGAATGTGAATGCAGCTGCCTCCACTCTGGCTACTCGCGAGCAGTAGTCGCCCGGTGGCATCTTGCCACACATCATTGTAAGCATATTTACCATTAATTTTCCGCTCCGACTTCGCACTCAAATCCGGCGCAACCGTCACGAGGTAATTCCCACTCAGCATCAGGTAGCGAAAGCTCTCTCCATCTGGAATAGTCACGGATTGCGTCACTCGGTATCCTGCCGATCCGATTTTCTTTAGATTATAGGAACTCACTTTAGCAGTCTTTGGATCGTAAATCGTCATCGCATCTTTCCCCAACCAAGACGTGCCGAGCAGGATTTCATACGCGCCATCGCCATCAGGATCGCAGACATTAAAATCGCCCACGACGGTAGGCACCTGCAGCTTACCGGAATCCATATAAGGCTGATCAGCGAGTGGCTTAAATTGATAAATCGCCCCCCGGCCCTGCATGTGATTATTGGAGGCATGCATCGCGAGCACGTCAGAACCGTCTGGTTGTGGGACTGGGCGCAGGAAATTGATCGTATGCACATTCACCTTCGGAAGATGCGACGCACCCGGCCCAAAAGGTCGAATCGTGGAGTAATCCCGCGACTTAACTTCTTTCACGACTTTCCCATTCGCCAGTAAGTAGTAAAAGCTCTTATCGAAGCCACCGCAGACGACATACGGAATTTGTTTCGCATCACGAATCACGCAGACCGCATACATCGGCGGCACGTGGCCTCCCTCATTGGGTTTAAACTCCCAGAGAATGTTGCCTCTGGCGCTCAAGCAATAAATCGCTCCGTCCGCATTCGCGATCAAGATCTCATCGTTACCATCGTTCGTCAGATCTTCGCACCAGATATCGTGATTCATGTAGCCAGACAGCGGCTGCGACCAACCAATCGAACCATCATAACGAACACCCAGAACCGTGCCCTCATACGTGCTGGCGACAATAAAGGGCGCACCGTCTGCACTCGCACTACGAACCTTCATGATCGTATGCCCCGTCTCGATGCTTTTTAATGCTTCGCCTGCCGAGGCGGAACAAAGGCACAGCACTAGGCATATGGAGTAAAAGACTTTGGAGTAAGGGAAATTAAAGATCATATTCTTCTTTGTAGAAAGGGAGGGGTATCGTTTAAACATGCCCGCAATATACAGCATTAGAGAAACATGGATATACACATATCCGCATGAAATTCCTCCGCTTGAGCCATGGAGCCCTGTAACGCGGAGTCATCCCACTTACTTCTGCTTAGGCCTCTTAGGCGCGATGGTCTTTCCCGTTTTGTAGTCCAGTTGCCTGCCGACGTAAGGATACGCATCAAAAACATCGCCTTCACCTAGCGTGCGCGGATCTTTCTGCTCGATCAATTCGGATTCCATTTGCTTACGTAGCTTTGCGATAACGGCTGTGTATTCTGGGTTGCTTGCCAGGTTAGTCATGCAATCCGGGTCTTTTTGAATTTGATACAACTCTTCTTCGGCACGTTTACCAAAGCTCATCTCATAGAAGGAATATTCTGCATCACCAGGCTTCAGGTTCGTCAGATAGCTTTTTGTCGGGGAATTGTCAGTATTGCGCCAGCCGTATTCGGGATTTCCTGCCGGCCAGAGGTCGGGCTTGATGTTGTGCACATACAGAAACTCTTTCGTGCGAATCGCACGCACTGGAAAAGAAAGATCCGTGCCGTCTTCGCTGGCCGTGCCAGTATCATGACGCTCTTTACCGAGTAGCACGTGGTCGCGGGTCGGATCGATTTGACCAGACTCAGGGGCACGCAACACATCAAGAAAGCTTTTCCCTGTCATTTGCGGATGCAATTCGTAGCCGACAGCTTCCAGAAAAGTCGGAGCGACATCGGGAAAATTAACAAAGTCTTCAATCACACGACCGGGCTGAATGACACCTTTCCAATAAGCAACCATCGGCACATGCACCCCTTCTTCGTAAATCTGGCCTTTGATACGAGGAAACGGCATACCATGATCAGAGGTCACGATAATCAAAGTGTTTTCCAGTAGCCCACGTTCCTCCAGCGCTGCAATGGCCTTGCCGAGGTGCAAGTCAAACCAGCTGACTTCGTTCGCGTAATCGAGTAGATCACCTCGCACCACTGCATTGTCGGGAAAATATGGCGGCACGACGGCGTCTTCCAATTTCATTCCGGCTTTTTTCCATGCGCCTTTTTCGTAGGCCCGATGTGGCTCGAAGGTGCCAAACCAAAAGCAAAAAGGTGCATCCGCAGGCTTTTCGTCGAGAAAGGCCGCAAAATTAGCACCGTAATCGACGTTGCTCATACTTTTATACGGAGCCTTCAGTTTGATCTCATCATAGGCAGGTCCAGCAGGATTGTGCTTCGTCTCGTAAGTGCCAGGCCCCCATCCCTTACCCGTTACGCCGACATGAAATCCTGCTTCCATGAGCAAGTGTGGATAGAAAGCGAATTCTGACGGAAAATGAGAAAAGTGGTTCCCTGCTTCCTTCAATTGCCAACTAAACATACCAGTCACCAGACACGCACGCGCAGGCGCACACTTGGGATTACAGTTATAAGCGTTTTCAAACAACGCACCTTCTGCGGCGAGGCGGTCGAATGCAGGCGTCTCAATCGTCGTCCCACCATAGGCACCAAAGGTGCGCATCGATGCATCATCGGCGATACAGAAGAGGATATTCGGCCGTGCCGCCGTCGTTGGCTGTTTGTCAGAGGAGGCACCCCATGCAGAACTAAAAGAGAGTGCCGCAACGAGGAGTAGTGTTGGTAGTTTGCAAGAGAAGTGGTTCATCTATCGATTCTAAGAGGAGACAGAGCTGTGATTCGATGATCAATCAGAGAGATTTCACGGCTAGACCGATCACGAGAGCGTAGTTTAGCAGATATCTGAGCAGGTAATATGTATCTATGCGTATAATATATACTCCTTTTTGCCATTGATCGAACTCATCTCTGATAGCGCTGCTTAAATGCCCGAGGTGAGACTCCGAAATACTGCTTGAATCGATGCGAGAAGTGAAAGGGATCTTGAAATCCAGATGCGTCTGCAACTTGTTGCACCGATTGGCGCGTCGCTACGAGTAAGTTCCCCGCGTAGGTCATCCGCATGCGCAGCAATAGCTGATAAGGCGTTTCTTTGCTATACCTCTTAAATAAGCGTGATAGATACGCACTGCTGATATTCAAATCGGCCGCGAAGTCTGCAACATTACCAGCATCCGTGTAGCGAGCCTCGATGTAATCCCTACAACGCAAGTAAGACTGGTATGCATGATCAGTCTGCAAGACTTCGCGCTGACTTTCATTCGCAAGAACTGATAAAATTAATCGAACGGAGAGTTCAAGCGTGCTCATTGCGCCACTACCACGCTCCGCATCTTTCAATAAGCCTTCGAATAGCACTGGGAGTCTATTATCCAAGGCCGACTCAAAATGCATCCCGACTTTCAAGCCCAGAGCGGAAAGCGCGCGCACCGCCTCATCTCCATAGAAATCGACAAAAAATTTCGACATCGGCCGATCTGGATCATTCGAAATCGCATGCGGCATCCCCGGCCCGTAAATAAAAAAGGACTGTCGCCGCAGTGGATACGTCTGCCCTCCAAGAACCACACTGCCCTCTCCCTCGACCACATACTCCAGCCCGACTCATTCAAAGTCAGAGCGATCTATCGAATACTCTGGCAACGTCTTATCAAATCCGACCAATGCGACCCCGAATCCCGAGACCGACATATCTGGATTCGTTTCGATAAAGCAGTATTTCGATAACTGCGGATCGACGGAGACTCTCTCATCATACAAAATGACCACACCTACAGGTCATGAATATACATGTATTGGTCAAGCGCACATATGGCACAAAGCAATATAACCGTCTATTATATCCATCAGATGGCTAATAAAGTGCGATACTAAAAAAGCATAACACACATTCGATTATTCGAATCTGATGTGACATCAAGAGCATCCCCATTCCCCCTTTCGAGACATGAATATACAGTTTCCTAAAATTATTTTTGGTTCCAGCGCGCTCGGGAACCTCTACGAAGTCGTCCCCGAATCCACTAAGCACGATATCGTCGCTAACTGGCTCGAACATCAGTCCAACACAATCATTGACTCCGCTGGCAAATACGGCGCGGGCCTCGCCCTTGAAAACATCGGGCGCTACTTGAAAAAATTAAGCGTAGATCGAAGCGATGTGCTGATCAGTAACAAGCTCGGCTGGAAGCGCACACCGCTTACCACTCCGGAGCCAACGTTTGAGCAGGGCGCGTGGTTTGGCCTCGAACACGACGCTGAGCAATGCATCAGCTACGATGGCATCCTTGAATGTTACGAACAGGGCAATGCCCTACTCGGCGACTATGACGCAGAGCTTCTCTCCGTCCACGACCCCGACGAATATTTGGCCGCAGCAGACTCCGAATACAATGCTGCTCAACGCTACGAAGACATCCTCGGTGCCTACAAAGCATTGACCGAGCTACGCAAGGCCGGAAAAGCCAAAGGCATCGGCGTGGGCTCCAAAGACTGGAAGATTATTAAACGCCTCTTCGACGACGGCGTCTCGCTCGACTGGGTCATGCTGGCCAACAGCTTCACCCTGCTCACGCATCCGAAGGAAGTAATGGATTTCATGGAGGAGCTACATGCCGCAGACATCACCATTATCAACTCTGCCGTCTTCAACGCCGGCTTCCTGATCGGCGGAAAATATTTCGACTATCAAATCATCGACGAAACCGATCTGCCGCAGACACCGATCGACCTTTTCCTCATCCTTTCGATGATCGCCGCCGAAGGTATTCCTGCGCAGACCATCGCACCGAAATTCACTGGCCGCTTTAACAAGGGTGTCGACTACGTCGGCGACCTCGTGCAATTCGAAAAAGAATTCGACGAAGATCTCTACGTGATCGCTTACGCAATTAAAGAGTTCGGCCTACCTGAAACATTGAAGCTCAGCGTGCACTCCGGATCAGACAAATTCTCGATCTACCCGATCATCAAGAAGCTAATCGCCAAGCACGACGCAGGGCTACACGTAAAGACAGCTGGCACCACATGGCTCGAAGAAGTCATCGGTTTAGCAGAGGCCGACGGTGAAGCCCTAACCATCGCCAAAGAAATCTACGCCGGTGCCCATGGACGCTTCGATGAACTGACCGGCCCGTATGCGACCGTGATCGATATCGACAAGTCGAAGCTACCCACTCCTGAGGAAGTGAACGGCTGGGACTCCGAAAAATACGTCAACACACTCCGCCACGTTCAAAGCAACGCGGATTACAATCTCAACTTCCGCCAGCTCATTCACGTCGGCTTCAAAGTCGCAGCCGAAATGAAAGATCGCTACACAGACGCACTCAAAGCGAACGAAGCCATCATTGCCAGAAACGTTACGGACAACATATGGGATCGTCACATCCAGCCGATCTTTGGCAAATAACATTTAGAACACGTCCTGATTAGTGAAAGCGAATTCGAGGTATTTAGCGTCTCCAACGTAGGGGGTTTGCTTGCGAAGACCGCGCAAAGGCCACACGCGCACGAAGTTTTGTAACGCCTCCAACGCTCGCGGGTGCCGCAAATAGCACCCCTACCAATCTGACAAAAAGACCTATTTTTTTATGAAAGCACTCAACCGCAGTAATTTCCCTGACTTAGCAACACGCCCTGAGCGAATTATTTAATTCGGCGAAGGCAACTTCCTACGCGCATTCGTGGATTGGATCATCCAACGCATGAATCAAGAGTTGGACTTTGATTCCTCGGTCGCAGTGGTGCAGCCAATCGCGCAAGGTTTGGGTGACATGATTAATGGGCAGGACGGGCTTTACCACCTGATCCTCGAAGGCATGGAGAATGGCGAGCCAAAGCGCAGCGTTGAGTTGATCGATTGCATCAGCCGTTGCCTGAACCCATATAGTGAATACGAAGCCTATCAGGCTCTTGTGCAAAGCCCAGACGTGCGTTTCGTCGTGTCTAACACGACTGAAGCAGGCATTCAATGGGCAGAGGGTGAGACGCTTGATATGAAGCCGCAGCCTTCTTTCCCAGGCAAGATGACTGCCCTACTCCATCATCGTTTCACTAAATTCGACGGTGCTGCCGACAAAGGCTTAATCATCATTTGCTGTGAGCAAATTGAGGACAATGCCGACCGACTACATGAACTCGTGTTACAGCATGCCGCCAATTGGGGGCTCAGTGCTGAGTTTGTCGCTTGGTTGGAAAATAGCTGTGCATTCTGCGCTACGCTCGTCGACCGCATCGTGCCAGGCTTCCCACGCGATAAGATTGGCGCGATTCAAGAGGAAATCGGTTTCGAGGATAACCTCGTCGTAGTTGGCGAGCTCTACCACAACTGGATCATCAAAGCACCAGCATGGGTGGAGAAGGAATTCCCCTGCGACAAGGCTGGCTTGAACGTTAAATTTGTTGACGAAGCGCAGCAGCAGGAGATCCGCGAGCAGAAGGTGCGTATCTTAAATGGTTCGCACACTGGCACCGTGGCCGCTGCTTACTTGAGTGGGTTCGACACCGTGCGCGAAGCGATGGAAGACGACCATGTCGGCGGATTCGTCAACGCTATGGTAGCTGAAGAAATCGTGCCGAATATCCCAGGCGATCAGGACTATTTACAAAAATTCTCACAGAAGATCCTTGAGCGTTGCCACAATCCATTCATTCGCCACGAGTGGATGTCGATTGCCCTCAATGCCATGAGCAAGTGGGAAACCCGCGTGCTACCAAGTCTTCTCGACGCACAGAAAAACACAGGCGCATTGCTGAAGCGTATCGTCTTTTCACTGGCAGCATTGAAGGCCTTCTACCGTGGACAACGCGGCGAGGAAACATATACCTGTAAGGACAACGCCGACATTATCGAACTCTACGCAAAAGTATGGGTAAAGCACATCGTTGCCACTGTCGGCCGCTGTAACCGTCCAGCCTCCTAAATACGCCCCAACATTATTTCCATCCCAGTTACCAACGCTAAGTGATGCCGCACTCGCGGAAGAAGCAAAGAGCCCAGCTGCAGTAAGCAGGGCGAATTGTGTAATCGTGTTCTTTTTCATAAGGGGTGTATTTTTACTGAGTGAATGCGCTCGAGCGAATCGATGGTTCAATTGCAGGATAACGCAAAATCAGGGCGAATCTGTTGACTACGGAGAAGTGGCAGCACAGAGAACGCAGCAGGCCATACACCCAGAGCCGCCCCCTCACATTTATCCAAATTCATTTCCAATCGATTCGAGCTTGGTGGTTTTGAAGATCCACCCAGACCTCCGCGAATTCAAAACTGCGTGTAAATACAAAATCGCTTTCTTGTTGATAGTCACCTTTCGGTGCGCCCAAGCGTTTATTAAACTCAGGGTAATCAACGAGTGCACCGCCTTTATACAGCTGAAACCCCCATCCGTATTGGAAATAACTATACTCCTGTGCGCCAATGAGAAAAGCCGCAGTCCAGAAAGTTGCCAACTCCTCTGACCGCTCTTCCCATTCCTGATTAGCCTCTTTGGTATCACCCGTATTATTAACTCCAATTCTCCAGACCGATAGCTTACCTCTGTCATGAAAGATTTTCATCTGCTTCCAGTCATTGATAATTTCTTCAGGCGTGCAGGTTTCTGGCTTATAATTTTCAAACATGAAACCTTCACCGCCATCCAATAAGACGCCAACTGCATTGCCCTGATTGATGAAAATAATTTTATCGGGCCCTAATTCTGCCCTTAAGGCATCTAATATGACTTTTCGTGCCTTATTTGAATCGTCTTCCGTTAGGTCATTATACTTCATCAAAAACGTGGGTATCCAGAACGCATCAATATATATCCCATCCGCTTCCGTGTAATTCACTCCGTTTACTGCGGTATCCACCCACCATTGCTGATACTCAGGGTGCGCGATATTCATAAAGAACTGCTTAAACCTAGGTGTCCCCCGCGTATAAGGCGTCCCGTCTTTCTGCTTTATCGCCCACGCTTCATACTCCTTTTTGATCGGGGCACGATAGTAGTTTCGCTCGTTCTCAGTATCAAAGAGCGCCCTGACCGCACTACCGTTCGGCCAGAGTATAGACCCATTCAGATACATGAGTGCTTTGAGCTTCGGATTTTCTTTTTTAAGCAGGGCAATGTCGTGTTTCGTGCCATCTTCAACTGTCTGGTATTGGCCGCTGCCATGTTGCTTCTCAAAGCAAACAAAGTCAGTGCTTGCGGCAATAAACTGTGCCTGCGCATCCGTGAGTCCATTCCCATCGCCAAACATTTTATAGACAGGCACCTTATCCCAGGAAAAGAGTGGGAATTTGTTGGGAAATGTTCCACTGAGTCTACGAACTGGAGCATTTGAAGCGTTGGATGTATCGCTGCTTACAGGCTGCGCCGTGTTTGGAGCGTGGGGCTGTGCGGCGAGTTGCATCGCACGGTCAATGGAGTGCTCAGCAAGTTCTCGAATATTGGTCGATGCATGTGGCAGAGCGTGTAAGGCATTCATATATTCCACAGTGATCGTTTCATCGTCCATTGCGTGGATCGGCAATTTACTGGCTTCATCGATCCAAGCGGAGCCGACAGTTTCGCCGTCAATCATTAAAGGAATTTCGACGGCTTGATTGATGGTGACAGTGCGTAGTCTGCCCTTCCAGTTATGTTGAATCCATTCGATCGGATTCGGCCTTGGCGGTTCGGCTACAACTGGAGGGGCGACGGCAGGTTCGACGGTAACAATTGGTGCTTCTGGCTCAGGCCTTGTCGGCAATGCTTCAACGATGACCGGTTCTTCCTTAGTTGTGACCGGTTCACGATGAACCTGGGGCTCTGCGGTGCGTCCGGAAGATAACCAGACCTTAGTCGCGAGTGCGCCACCAAGTAGAATAAAACAGAGGAGTATAAGTGACCGGGTTTTCATTAGAGACGGTTAAATAAGAATCGAGAGGATGCTTTTGGTTGGAGAAGGCTTTTGAGGATTTAATTGTGACAACTAGGACTTGTGTCCTAAAACGATCCTTCAGAATGCACCTGAAGGCGGCCAAAGAATTTGCCATCGATTGCGAGAGCTTTGCGAAGGGTTACAGTCACTGATTGTAAGCCCGACTCCACGGGGCCAAAACTCACTTCAGCCCCTGCAGGAGAGGAAATACGCACATCCTCCCATCCAGTCAGCGTTGAACCATATTGAAATATTTGAGTAGTGAATGACACCGCATCTGCCCTGCGCGTGAAAGTGAAGACGAAGTGCTCGCCGCTGGCATCCAGCACTGGAAGTATGAGTTCATCCTGCGCAGTCGGGCTACCGCCGAGCACATACTCTAGGCCTGTAGCGATGCCGTCTGGCTCAGGGTCACCAGCAAAGGTGGGATCCAGCATTGCTGGATATTCGGACACCCAAGCGTTATAATCCTTGGGCAAGGTATAATGGCTGTAAAGCGTCGCGACTTCAGCGCTCGACAGGGCAGCGTCATACAAGATGACCTCGTCAAGCAGCCCATCGTAGCTCCCAGTGCTGGGATCATCCGAACATCCGATCCAGGCGCCCGTGATTCCGCTCACTATATTCGTCTTTCCAGTGCCGCTGTGCCATAGAGCGCCATTCAAATAAATCTTCATCTCCCCGGTGCTTGCATTTTTGGTAAACACCCAATGGTTCCACTGCCCCATGTAGTGATCCGGGGCAGCCGACTTGTTAATCCGATCATAGCCGTCTGAGTATCCGGCATCCCAATACACCACTGATGAATCCCACGGCAGATGAATATTCAGCACCCGATTGCCGTCAGCATCGGCGGCATAAAAGACGGAATCCTTTGCTGGTTGTGAGCTGCCGCCGTATGCCCAAAGCGCAATACTTAACTGAGAGCTGATAGCAACGAATGCGTCTGTCGGGACACTGACGTAGTTCGCGTTGCCATCGAAATTTAGAGCTCCACGCTCGACACCAACGTCCCACACCGCACCCGTCACGGTTCCATCATAGTTGCCATCTTCAATATCTGAAGCCACGAGGCCAGAGGCATTGTCTAGGCTCCAATGAGCCACGGCATCGGGCATACTGGCCGCGACGCCCGCACGCACTAACAGTGTTTCTCCTGCAGGAAGATAGTTCCCTGTCGCCCCTGCTAACACCGTAGCTAAATCGTCGTAGTCATAAGTGAACTCACCAACGTTAATAGCTTCAGTTCGCAGAGCAAAACCGAGTAGCCGTATGCCAGCGATCGTGCCATCATAGGTTTTAACGACTCCAGTGGCATACGGATCCCAAGTCAGGTAGCGGCTGTAATCGTTTTCGATAATTTCAAAAATGGGAAAACCACCTGCCACTGGTTGTGCATACAAATAAAATTGCGGTGATTCGGTTGCGACTTCGACGCGGAAGTCCTCACCACTTCCACTGAAACTATATCCAACCAGTGGCGAAGAATCCTCAGTATAATCAAATGGGAACAGTGTATCGCCCTGTAATAAACCACGCGCCTCGATCCGCTCGGCCACGTCGGCGACATCATCGCCCATGACGAAATAGTAGCGCCCCCAAACACCATTGCCTTGTGGGATATTATATTTACGCACCGTCGCAAAGACCGCGTAGTTTCGGGAGCCTGCTGGATCATCATCCTCTGGGCTCGCATCTGTCAGCTTCCACCACATGTAACTCTCCGATGGCTGATCCTCCAACAGCGGGCTACTATCAGATCCATAGACGAGCGCGATCGCAGCAGTGCTACCATCGGCAGAATCACTGAAGCCCATCCAGCCTCCAGTTTCATCAAAGTCTTTAGTCAGATCTGCATCGCCATCCCAGCCCGTCGAGGCATTTGCCCAAGTTCCGTCTGGCTTAGATAGAAAGTAATCACTCAAGCTGGTTTGTCGAAATCCGCCCCAAGGCACATTGATGTGATTAATATACTCGTCCCCAAAGTTATAAAACCCAAGGGACACCTCGATCAGTCCCTGCCCGAGATCGCGAATCCGAGTGTAGTAGAGCAAGTGCGATTGGAAATCATTACTCGTGAGCTCATCTGCAAACAAATCCGTATGCGCCTGCTGACCCCAGTTCACAGTGGTAAAACTACGCTCGGCGAGATCCACCTCCGCAGCAACCTGCGGCGAATAATAAGGCTCGGTCTGTGAGTGGTCTCTCATATACGTGCCTGCCTGATGAATGAACCACTTCTCATCAGATGCATTCTTAGCAATCGTATCCACTGCCACTCCTTGCCATAGATCGTCAATCCACGGAGCGAAGCTGCTGCCATGCTCGCCGTTCGGAGCACGCCATTGCGGTGGCATCGCTTCCCCCAATGCTGGAGTCACAAACGAGTAGAGTGCCCCACTTCGCGCAACACGTAATTCCCATGATCGATTGATCGCACCACTGCCGGCATCCAACACATCCTGCTTCAATAGTGTATCCATCACGTGTGCTTCGCTAAAGATCGGGGTCCAAATAGAGCCCGATGGATCATACGCGCGCGAAACGGCAAACTGTGACTGCGTGTAGTCGACCGCAATTGTGCTGTCTGGCACGAGCGAACATAACTCCTGCGAAAGGCTTGGCGGGGCAAGCAACCGCAACCACAGGCCATCCTCTTGCTCCACCAGCGATGGTTCACGCGAGCCGAATCCTGACAATGTAACATTTGATAAATCAACACGCCCCAGCGCTCCAGACACCAAAACTAAAGGAAAATACCCATCGCCGCCCTCATAGGCACTGCCGTCAACGACCAGCTGACTGGCCGCATCCACCGTAAAATCTCCCGACAAGTTCAAGGGCGTCGCACCCAGTGTATCGAGCTCAAACCACAACGTCCCCTGACTACCTAAGGTCAGAGAGCCGCCACTAATCAACGTCGCAGCCGATCCATCGACAACGAAACTTCCCGCCCCCAGAGTGCCGACCTGTAGGTCCACCCCCGTGAACACCAAACTCCCACCGCTGATTGCGTAACCACCGTCCGCAGCACCCGACCCCGTTGCAGCCAGAGCAAAGCCACTCGTGCAAGTGACGACTCCATCGCTCTGAATAATATGACCAATCGAACCCGAGGCGACTGCCAC
Source organism: Lentimonas sp. CC4 (assembly GCF_902728235.1). Lineage (NCBI taxonomy): Bacteria > Pseudomonadati > Verrucomicrobiota > Lentimonas > Lentimonas sp. CC4. The sequence goes on along the minus strand of NZ_CACVBO010000002.1, from coordinate 180,411 downwards.
ACGTATATCAGCGACCGTTAAATCCGCGTGGATAGTGACTGCTGTAGTGGTAAAGGCATTATTGCCGACGATTAATTTATCTAGCTCCGGAGCAGCCACAGTGATGCTCACCGATCGTCCAGAGTTAACAATCGCAGTGTCCACACTCGTCGGAACGGTGCTGAGCGACCAATTACTAGCCGTCTGCCAGAGACCATCACTGCTCGTGTTTTGAAAGATATTACTAGCTGCCTGCAATGAGACGACACTAGTCAGAGAGGTAAGGTATATGAGGGTAGAATTGAAAGCGCTCATGGGGATATCCATAGGAGTATACACTAAATAGCTCGCTTGGGTATCCCACTAATACGGGGGTAAATCAAAAGGAGCATCCAGTGTAAAACAGCGGTAAAAGTGTTAAGACGACAGAGAGCCATTCAGCTTTCGATACCGCACGACAGCTCACGCATAGACTGAGACTATCGATTATTAATTGAGTTAAGACACACATTCACTCCCAAAGACCCCCCAATATATTGGGGTATCATATGCTTTATAAGCTGATACTATCCGAGCATACCCCACTAAAGATTCAAAGCCCCCTCAATGAATCAAGCTCTACTTAAACACCCCAATTTCAACAACACTGCAAGCGTTGGAAATCACTGAGCACATTTGCTCTCCTATAACCCCACAACCAACATAGATCTTAATTGATCGCTCTTATGAAAACTACCCCGTTTCTTCTGACTGCTAGCGCACTGATGCTAGCACAGAGTGCCTATGGAGCCTCTATCCAATGGGACAACCAGGGCATCGATTCCAACTGGAATACGATTGATAATTGGTCAAAGACCTATCTGCCCGGAACCAGCGCGACCGATTATGCGGTTCTCGCGGCGAACGATTACGTAAGCATCGAAAGCGATGTCCTCACACCCGCAAATTCCGTGAACCTAAAAATGCGAGCTGGAGCTGGTATGGATATTTCAGCGAACACCTCCAGCTTCAAGAATATGGATGTCGGTTATTTGGCCAGTCCTGGCGTTTGGATTGACCAATCCTCAGGAGCCGTCATCGCCGGTGGCTATTTAGGTATCGGTCAACTCAGCACATCACAAAGTATGTATGAGCTATCCGGAGACTCCAGTCTAGACACTGCTGGAGCGTTGAGCGTATACGCGAATGGCGTCCTGTCGACTGTCGGCGAATCTGTCACGATTGCGACGAGCGACCTAGAGTTATATAACCTTGGAATCCTTCAGTTTGTATCTGGCCAATCTGGCACTAGTCACATCGACATCAGTGGCACCCTCCAAGTCGAAACGGGCTCCGAGTTAATTATCGATTTAAGCAACTACTGGGCAGGAGGCGGTTCGATCGAACTCGCTTCCTATGCCTCGCGAACAGGTGTGTTTGCCGCGGCAGATGTATCCATCATCGGCCTTGATAGCGGAAGCAGTGCCACGCTCACGTATGATTCCGACAGCATGGATCTGAACATCGTGCCAAAGCAGGATGCGTATTCTAAGTTCTGGTTTACCGCTGCGGCCAATGCAGGCGGTGCCAACGCAGTCGCCGAGGATATGATTGTGAATACTGGCCATGGTTATGCGACCTTGGATGCCCCTGGCCTATCTTGTGTCAGAACACAAGATGGAGCTGACCTAGTCTATGCGGTGACTTGGTCGGGCAGTGATTACGACGGTGATGGTGCCAATGACACCTTCACCTTCGACCTACGAGTCAAAGCATTCTCAGGAAGCACCTACACGTATGATGCCACACCTGGCCTGTCCTCAGTCACGCTAGGGAGCGCCTCCGATGTCACGGATATCAACGGCAACTTAGGAGTCGGTGATGACTATGATCTCGATGCTGGCGAAAGCTTGCAGATCACCGTCGAAAACGCGGCTGTATCTGCCTCAGGTTTTGTCGCTACCTTTGATGGCTTCAAACAAATGGACGTGCTGGAAACCAATGGAGGCAGAGATCATGCACACATTCGCGGAGTTGGCACGAACTTGGACTCCGGCATCTTCTCATCAGCGACAGCGAGTTTCGCGACCGCCCCAGTCCAGACCTTTACAGTGACAGGGGCTGGAAGTTATTACGCCACTCGCACATGGGCCATCACTGGGCTCGCATTCGAGTTCACCGTATCGAACCCATCGGCTCCATACGTTGAGGATTTGTCTGACTATTCGAATGATCCAACTGGCCCAGGCTATATCGATCCGTATCCAGTCCAAACAGACTTCACCAATTACCCTGAGTTCTCTTGGGGCTCAGTGCCGCGCTGGTTAGCCGTCAGAAGTAGCAGCGCCTTTACCACGGATGAAGTGAACTCGATCGCAAATAATTACCAAGTGGTCATGCTCGAAAAGGCAAATAATCAAGGGCAAGCCAGCATCGAAGCAGGCATCATCGACGCATCCACTCGATTGAAAGCAGTCAACTCCGACATCACGACGCTCTATTACCGCAACACTGTCGTCCACTATGGTGGATATGCCTCAGACGCTTCTTACAATTCAGACGACTGGAGCCAATATACAGAAGATGCAGATGGAACGAGAACTTACTCCCTCATTCGTGACATCTACAGAAAGTATAATGCAGATATTCCCGAACTCAGAGAGTGGTGGATCGATGCAGCTCTGAGTGTCTTTGATGATCCAGATGGCCTCGCCAATATTGACGGGATCTTTCTGGATAAAGTCGGTGGGGGGGATGTGCCGCTAATCGATGCAGACGGCAATCCATCATCGAATTATGTAGACATGCTCTACAGCCTCAAGCAGCAGATGCCTGCGGGGAAATTGCTCACAGGTAACACGCTTCGAAATGAGAATCCGAATGGCGATCGCGCGATGATGGAAATCATGGAAGCCTCTTATTTCGAGCGCTGGCGCCTACCAAATAAATCGAGTTCGCCAGAGCAAAGCGTCGCTGATGCAACGGCCGTGACCATTCAGCTAATGCGCGAAGGCTTATCTCGCGGAAAAATCATGATGCTGCAATCCGGCCCCATCGGCTTCACCGAAACCGACGGCGACGACGGTGCGACCTACGATGATCAGGAACTGTTCGAAGCTAGTATCGATTTCGCACTGAGCGTTTTCTTGGTCGCGGCTGAAGAAAATGCTTACTTCAGCTATCAAGATGGTGTGAACGCATTAGAGGCCGATTGGAAATGGGATAGTAGCGGTATTGATGTCTTGAGTCGACCCTTGGGAGCGCCACTGACTGATCCGACCATCGATGGATATGCCTACGCACGCTCCTACCCTGGTGTCGAAGCCTGGGTGAATCTCGAAACGGAAGAAGCCCGCCTACTATGGAAAACCGAAGTGGGCACACCGGCATTCGCAGGATCATCCACTTCAGATGTGGACGGAAATTACACAATCGAAGGCGGCGGTAACATCAGCACCACGGCTGACAACTGCTTCTACTTGTCGCAGCCACACACTGGTGACGGCGAAATCATCGCTCGGGTTGATTCAGTGGAAAACACACACTCATGGGCCAAAGGTGCTGTCATGTTCCGTGAATCAACCGACGCCGGGGCCAAATGCGTCACACTGTATATCCGTCCCAACGGATCGGCACGTATGTCGTATCGCGCCGCGACCAACGGAAATACCCAAGCCCAAACTGGTATCACACAAGGCAGCGCATCAGATCCTAAATGGATCAAGCTCGTGCGTGCTGGCGACGTATTCACCGGCTACACGTCTTTGGACGGAGATACATGGGCACTCGTGAACCAAGCGACCGTCACTATGGATAGCACAGCAGAAGTCGGTCTAGCCGCGTCCTCTCACGACAACAGCACGATCGCCACAGTCGAGATCAGCCATGTAACGCTGCCTTAAACAAAAGCGAATTAGGTTTTAACCCAAGGCACCGATACTCGAATGAGTGTCGGTGCCTTTTTTGTGGATGAGTGAACTTGGATAAAAGATGTAAAACGACCAATACCCCCGCATTAGTGGGATAGTCGCCAGCAGCATTTAGTATTATGCTACGTTCATTCTCCCACACTCCGAATGAAACTCATACACACACTCGCTTGGTGCATCGCACCTTTAATCAGCACCTGCTTGCCTCCGGCGCTTCACGCCGCTGAAGCCGACTTAGCTGCCATGCTGGCGCTGGGCGACTTAACCAGTGCTCCCGCCATCTACGATATCGATGGAAATGCGACGACATGGAGTGCGGTCGCAACAGCTGCAAAGACCGAAGCGCAAGGCATCTACTACGACGGCATTGATTATCTAGGCAACCCGACGCGAGTGTTTGCTTACATCGGCCTCCCCTCTGGTGCGAGTGCCGCGAGTCAGGTGCCTGGCGTTGTCTTAGTGCATGGCGGTGGTGGCACGGCCTACCCCGCATGGGTGGATGAATGGACAGATCGTGGCTACGCAGCGATTGCAATGGATAATGAAGGCGATGCGTTCGATGCGCTCGGCAAGGAGATCGATAGTCCTTTCCCTGGCCCCAAACGCACAGGCATTTACAAAGACTCTGAACCGGAAAATCTCAAGCCACTGGATGAGCAATGGGAATATCATGCCACGTCGACCGTGGTGCTGGCCAACTCGCTGTTACGCTCCCTCCCAGAAGTCGATGCCAACAAAATCGGCGTTATGGGAGTCTCCTGGGGCGGTGTGCTCACCAGCACTGCCATCGGAGTCGATAATCGTTTTGCATTCGCGATCCCAACCTACGGCTGTGGCCGACTCTTTGATCTAGCCAACCAGTATGGTATAGCCCTCAATGATAATGCTTTTTATCGAACGGTGCTCGATCCAATCCTACGCATGGATCGCGCCACCATGCCAGTGCTATGGTATTCGTGGCCAGGTGAGGACAATTTCTCACTCGATAGTTTGGCGTCGACCTACTACGCAGGCACTTCCAGTGCGCGCATGGTAGCGATCGTCCCCGGCATGGGACACTCTCATGGCTCAGCCTACCGTCGTCCCGAAAGCTATGATTTCGCAGATAGTGTCGTTAATACCGGCACCGCTTGGGCGGCACAACAGAGTCTAAGCCTAACTGGCAGCGCGGTCGAAGTCGTCTTTACCTCCACTAAGGATCTCTACGGAGCCACCCTGATTTATACCACGGGAACGGGCTATACCGGTGAGCTGGAATGGCCAGAGATCGCGGCCGACTCACTTGTTGAAAGCCCCGCTGGCACGTGGACCATTCATGCCACTTTACCCGCAAATGCCACCGCGTGGTTTGTGAATGTAAAAGCCTCGGCACCTTCTGGATACAGAGATAATTTTAATATACTTACTTCCGATTATCAGGAAGTGATCAACGTCAATTTCGCGCCGTCGGATCAGTTACTAGTGGATATAGCTGAAAGCAGCGCAACATCCAATGCCAACATGAGGTTATCCTACACGGCTCCGACGAATCTCGAAATCACAAGCATTGCAATCAGCGGCGAATCCCATGCCGGATCGTTTAGTGTCTCCCCTAACACTGCAATGGTCTTGGACGGCATCCCGCCGATCACTACGATACTGAATGTTCAGTTTGATAACACTGTCGCAGGCCTAAGTCTGGGTGAAACGTCAACGGGCACCGTGAACATCACATGGGAAGAAGTGGACGGCAGCCTAAGCTCAGCCAGCCTTCCCCTCAGTGCCACAGTGCGCATACCAAAAACTGTGATCTACGATACGACATCAAACTGGTCCAGTGAACCCGTGTTCGGAGTGGATGAGGTCATCATTCGCAATGGAGCGACCGTCAGTCTTGATCAAATGGCTCAAGCGGACTCGCTGACGGTGAGCGATGAGGGCACACCCTCCTCTGCTGAATTATTGGTCAATCAGAACTTCGGCCTGAGTATCGGCGGCACACTCAATCTAGGTAGCAACACCGGAGCTGGCAGGATCTTACAATCGAATGGAGCGGTATGGGCCTCGGATCTAAGTATTAATTCCAGCGAAGCAGGCGATGTTTGCAGTTATACACTCAACGATGGCAGCCTCTTTCTTTCAGATAGCTTTGCGGTCAATACAAACGGTTCGTTCGACCTAAACGGCGGAACCTTTGACGTGTCGGCCTCGACATTCTCCATTGATGGCACCGCCACAGTGGATGGCGGTTCATGGACAAGTGCAGGCTTCTCACTCTCAGGCTCTGGAGCCTTCATCCTAAAATCCGGATCGGTCACGATTAGTGGAGCGGTGCAAACCAGTATCCCTCTGATTGAAATTAGCGGTGGAGCAATCGACTTCGGAACGACACACGTGCAGATCGGCAAAGGTAGCCCGACTGAACTTCGTGTGATTGGTGATGAGGCCTCCATTCAGATGGACATCTTGAATCAGCAAAATGGAACGGGCAAATATGGCACCTTTAGCTTCATTTTCAATGAAACAGGGATCAGTCCAATTCAAGTAGCGAATTATATGCATTTAGTCACCGCCACCATTGTGGTGGATGGCACGAACTATACTGGAGGAGCCGCATCGTTTCCTTTGCTAGACTCGCCGAATTTCATAAAGCTCGGCACTCTCGAAAACTTCACAGCAACTGGCTTCGACGAACACGGGCTACAGGCAGTGTTTGAACAAGATCAGGCAGATGGAGCGGATTGGCTTCAACTCGTATTAACAGAGAACGCGTATGGTGCTTGGGCAGTAGATAAAGGCCTGTCAGGAGCGGACACACACATTTCAGCTGACCCAGATCTGGATGGCATGAGTAATTTAATGGAGTATGTGCTCGTCCGAGATCCAGGACTCTCCACCGAAGAGAATCACCCAGAGATAGATGCCACGGGCGGGGACTTTGTATTCACCTTCAATCGACTCGAAGCGTCGGCAGCAAGCACCACCCAGGTTTTCCAATATGGCTCTGACCTGCAGGGATGGGATGACGTTCGGCTCACTGCCCCGATCGATAGCGAAGTGACACTGGGCACTGCAGTGGATGGGATTCAGCCTGTGACAGTGACCATCAGTAAAAACCTCGCAGTCGGCGACAAGCTGTTCGGCCGCTTAAAAGTCACACTTCCTTAGGCGCGCCATAGAGCGACCTAATACCCTTTTTCAACGAAACCTGCCCAGAGATGCCGCCCCAGCACCGAGGCGACACAGCCTCGAAACTTTTGATGGGGGTGGCGAATGAACACGTATCAGACGTGTTTGTTAGCCGCCCGCTGCGCTAGAGTTGCGTCGCCATCTCCGTCAGACCTCCGTCGCTGAGGACGTAGAGACCTTTACCAGGTTAAGTCACACATTGGCATTAGAATGCTGAACATCCGTGCTTTATGCTATCTTTACCGTTCGCCAAATGGGCGACTGCAGACGAGAATTCACAATGCCTCGCCCTCTTCGACACGGCGTAGCTTGCAAAGCGAAGACGGTGGTGTGTGTTTTGTGCCTGCTGTGGTTCAACCTGATTCCACCCGTCTAGCTCTGTATCCACAAAAAGGCCCTCGGATAATTTCCGAGGGCTTTTTGAAAATGTATCGACCTACGATCGAACTACTACGACCGACGACGGCGAAGCATCACAGCGCTCAACCCGAAGCAACCAGCGATCAATGCGTAAGCGCGCTGCTCAGGGATTGAGACTCTGACAGACATGCGATCGTCATCATACTCAATGGAAGCGCTCCGACCAGCTAAGCCAGTGTAGGTAATATTGTCTGTCCGATACGATCCAGTCACAGAACCAAATGTCACAAGATCGAACACACCCGATCCTGCAAAATGCGTCAGGTCGATATTCAACTCTGCACTCGACGCACCGATAGTGAATACGCCGCTTGTCGCAATCGAGCTAATGCCTGTGGAATCAAAAATGAAATTGACGCGACTTCCGTTTTCAAAGGAGGTATTTCCCACTGAAAAAGTCGCGGCATCACCCGTGAGCGTAAATAGTCCGAGTGCGTTCACATCGAAGCTGTCAGTGACTAGCCGTCCACCAGTGACCGTCAAGCTAGAGTCAGACGTCGCCCCAGCAGCGCTCGCCACCAAAAGTTCGCCACCATTCAATGTGCCTCCATTGAGAACTAGATGCCCACCACCGTGACCATTATTCCCTCCTAAGCGCCAGACATCGAAACCACTGATCGTGACATTATTGATGGTCAGAGTCACCTCTGCTCGTAAATTCACATCCGCTCCGCTGTCAGCAAATGTAAAATCGGCCGTCGGTGTATTCGAATCTTCTGCACCTACAAACAGTGCATTATCGTCTACAGCCAAGCCCGCAACCTCTCCATTCAGCCAATTCGCGGTATCATTCCAGTCGTCCGCGGTGCCACCACCAGTCCAAGAGGATGCCTGAACCAGCGAAGCGAGCGTAATGGCCAGAATGGAAATGATATACTTAGATCTTTGATTCTTCATAGAAAAATCAATAGTATCCGTTAATAGTAACATACGATACCCCAATATCGTGGGATAAATTCAAAAAAACGCTGTCGCTTCGTCGAAAAGCCTGAATACTAAGGATGCCTGCTAGTTCTGCCACGCAAATCATGCACTTCTTCCCTCTACTCTCAGTTTTCAAGCGATTCGCACACATTTGTTTTAAATGTTCGCTACTACTCTTCGTATTGATTCAGGTAAAAGGCGCAGACAAAGAGGCAATCGCGTTACAATCACTCTCGATCAATCAACTCGAAACGCAACTCGCGGATATGGAGAGTGAACACCAGCGACTCGCCAGTTTGAGTCTACGTAGTGGTTCTGGAACGATTGGCTATCGTTCGATGTGGCATCTGACGCCCCTGCAGAAGGAATGGGTCGAGATTGAATTGGGAGAAATATCCGAGATCGACCAAATCGTGCTTGTGCCTACTTTATGGCGTTCGTCACATATAAACTTTGATGCAGATGCGTTTCCTAAAAAATTTAAGATCATAGCTGGAACAGCTCGCACGTATCCAGAAGGAACGGTGATAGCCGAATACGATGGTGAAACTGCGAAAGAAATTGGCATCGCTCCCGTCATCATTCCCATCGAACCAACGACGATGGCCTCTTGGGTGCGCATCGAGACGAGTGAACTCTCACTCCGAGAATTCGATGACCGTTACATTTTCCAGCTCTCTGAACTACTCATATTTAGCGGCAATAGAAATTTAGCTCTCAAGCGTCCTGTGAAATACGCCAGTCAGACAGGAGATATACAACAACAAGCATGGGATGCACAGAATCTAACGGACGGCGCCACTCCTTACATGATGGATGCAGGTCATGGCTTAAATAGCTTAGCCTATATCACGCACCTTGAAGTCAACCCGACCTTTAACATAGACTTAGGTGAGTCCTATCCGGTTTCTCAAATCCATCTGCACGTCACCGAGCAGAGCGATACGGTGCCCCGAGCATCCGGCAACGAACCGGGCATCCCTAAACACTTAAAAATCGAAGGAGCCAACCAGGCAGATTTCTCGGATGCCATCTTACTCATCGATGAGCCCGAGATGCGCACACGCCCAAGTGCCCCGATATTGATGTGGAATCTACCACAGACCGAGTGTCGCTACATCCGTATTTATGATGGCAGCCAATCAACATCAACGAATGACGTGGATCGTCTCGGATTTGCCGAAGTCGAGATATTCTCAGGCGACCAAAATGTAGCTTTAGGCTCAGAAGTTACGGTCGATCTACTGCAACACATTGAATACCGAAAACCTCAGAGCCTAACTGATGGGAATAATCTTTACGGTGCGATATTACCGATTCGTCAGTGGATGGAAGAACTGTCACGCGGTCAGGAGTTGGAATATGCAATCCCTCGCGTGCAAGCGGAGCTCACCCAACGCTACCGCCATCAAAAAGCACAGTTGCGGATCATGGGGTGGCTGATCACTGCGCTCATTGCCGCAGTGATCATCGTATTTTTAATCAGTCATAACCTTCGGTTACGCCAATTCAGCTCGTTAAAGAAACGCATCGCTGCCGACCTGCACGATGAGTTAGGTGCCAACATTCACACGATTGGTTTACTCAGTGATGCCGCACAAGTCGCGCATGAGTCTCCCGACCAATTAAAGATGCTACACACTCGAATTCGTAATATTACCGAAAGCACGGGGCGCGCCATCGAGCACAGCACCAACATGCTGGAATCGACCGACATGAATATGGAACTCATTGAAGAATTCCGCCGCACCTCACGACGTTTCAGCGGGCAGGTCGCCTATCAACTGACAGTCACAGGAGAAGACGACTTAACAAACCTAAAGCCGAAGTCGTGCATGGATCTGCTGCTGTTCTATAAGGAATGCTTGGTCAATATTACACGCCACTCCTCTGCCACACAGATGACTGCTGAGCTGATCGGGGAAGGGAACCTGATTACACTCATCGTCACCGACAATGGCACGGGAATTGCCGAAACCAGCGACTCGGTAACGCCTTCTTCCTTGAAGCGCCGCGCGGATTTAATGAAAGCTCAATTAAGATCTGAAGGTTTACCCGAAGGCGGGACACGCATCACCCTTATTTACAAATCAAACAAACTCGGCTACATTCGATAACCCCCTCACCGCTCCAACTCCCAAATGAAGAAACCGATTTCCATCATCATCGTCGAAGATCATTTCGACTATCGCGACACACTTGAGCTGCTGTTAGGCAATATGCCTGAATTTGAAATCGCAGGCTCGTTCAACAGTGCCGAACAAGCACTGCGCGAACTAGAGAGCAATCAAAGCCAACCAGATCCTGAGATCATCTTATTAGACCTGAATTTACCAGGGATGTCGGGTATCGAGTTCATTCCATGGTGTCAGAAGTATTCACCCAAAAGTAAAATACTCGTCCTCAGCCAATCCAACCGTGAGTCCGATGTATTACGTGCCATTCAAAAAGGTGCTGATGGTTATCTGCTAAAATCATCTACCATGCATGTCATCGCCGAGGGCCTCAAAGCCGTGAGTTCAGGGGGCGCGATACTGGATCCTAATTTGGCGTCATTCATACTTAATGAGCTCAAAGCAAAAGCACCTCAAATTACAGTCTCTGGAGCGGATATCACCAAACGGGAATTGGATGTGCTCACACTGATTGCCGATGGCCACTCCCAAAAAGAAATAGGTGATCAACTAGCGATTACCAAATATACGGTGACCGATCATTTAAAGAGCATCTACGCAAAGCTCGGCGTCAAGAACGCGCCCCAAGCGGTGGCGGTAGCGTATAGACATGGGCTGTTCAAAGAGGATGGCGATCGCGACGGATAAAGACTAGCGTAGCGAATACTGACTTGGTTTCCTGTAGCGGATCCACGAAGCGGTTTCGGCTCACGTCGTGCTCGTGCTGAGGCTACGCAGGCCGAAACGGGGTTCCCCGTTCCGCTACACTGGGTTGCTGTCACAAATACGGACGTGTTTCCTTGTAGCGGACCCGCGAAGCGGTTCCGGCTCACGTCGTGCTCGCGCTGAGGCTCCGCAGGCCGAAACGGGTTCCCCGTTCCGCTACGCTGGGTTGCTGTCACAAATACGGACGTCCTTCCTTGTAGCGGATCCGCGAAGCGGTTTCGGCACACGTCGTGCTCGTGCTGAGGCTACGTAGGCCGAAACGGGGTTCCCCGTTCCGCGACGCTGGGTTGCTGTCGCGAATACGATCGTGTTAGCTTGTAGCGGATCCGCGAAGCGGTTTCGGCACCACATCGTGATCGCGATCCCGAAGAATGCTTGCCCTACGATTATAACGTTGGATACTACAAATTATGTCTCCAAACGAGTCATCTGCCCACAAGCAACGGCTACACCGCTTAGATCCCACGTTTTATAAGGATAAAGCATATGTCCACTGGACCTTCACGACTCACAAGCGACGAACAGGTTGGTTAACAGATTCCTTCTACCAATCCTTTCAGACTCAGTTCGCACACTTACTCGTGCGCTACCATCAGTGCTGCCCTGTTTACTGCTTCATGCCAGATCATGCACACTTCCTATTCGTTGGGCTAAACCATCGAAGTAACCAACTAGCGCTACTCCAGCAACTCACGCGGCAGTGGAATGAACTCATACAGCCCTATGAATTATCGCGTCAGGCCTACGACAACGTCCTAAGGGAACGCGACCGTCAACAAAGTGCCTTTGCAGATCTGGTGGGATATATTCTGAGAAAACCCGTTCGCAAAAATTTAGTCGAGCACTGGCAAGACTGGCCCTACAGCGGTTGTTCGCTCCCTGGATACCGAACCCTTGATCCAAGAAAAGATTATTTCTGGGAAAATTTCTGGAAAGGCTATCGCGAGCAAGCTGACTAGCTGAGCCTCCGCAGGCCGAAACGGGGTTCCCCGTTCTGCTACGCTGGGTTGCTGTCGCGAATACGGACGTGCTTCCATGTCGCGGATCCGCGAAGCGGTTTCGGCTCACGTCGTGCTCGTGCTGAGGCTACGCAAGCCGAAACGGGTTCCCCGTTCCGCTACACTGGTTGTAGACGTCGCTGATTCCGATGCGTATTCCTTTGTAGCGGATCCGCGAAGCGGTTTCGGCTCACGTCGTGCTCGTGCTGAGGCTACGCAGGCCGAAACGGGTTCCCCGTTCCGCTACACCATGCGTATGCAACCGCACCCTTAAAATCTAAACTACTGACTTAGTATTACTTCCAACGCGTAACCGTTTGCACCGGATTCCACTCCAGATAAATCGACCTTCAGCGCGTTTTCGGTCTGCTTCCAAGACAGGCTGACATCGCTGCCTAGCAAGCGAACTGCAACGACTTTGCCAGCCGATGCGTTGAGCGACTGAACCATTGCAACACCCTCTGCAGGCACCAGCGACATCACGTAAACCTTGTCCCCCTTGGCACTGAACCAGAACTCAGTCGGCTTCGATTCGCTGTCCTTCACCTGCTTCACGCCTTCACGGAAAGTCGTCCAACGCGTTGTGCCGAAAATCGCGTCGCGGTTCACCTTCACCCACTCTCCCACTTCGAGGAAACTTTGCACGCACGGTTCAGGCACTTTACCTTCACTGGTTGGACCAATGTTGAGCAAATAGTTGCCGCCTTTAGATACAATATCAACGAAGTTGCGTAGCAGTTGATTGCCGCTTTTCCAGTGGTGATCATATGCTTTAAAGCCCCAGGAGTGATTGGCGGTGCCACAGGTCTCAAAATGTTTTGCGGCCAGCTCACTGCCGGCAGGCGTCTTATTGTCGCCCGCGTCGATGTAATCGCCGAAGTCATAACCGACGCGACGATTTACCACAATGTTGGGGTTGAGATCATACACCAATTTATAGAAATCAAATGCCTGTCGCTCACTAATCAAACCATCACCATCGAACCAAATGAGACGTAAGTCGGGCAGCATTTCGACGAGTTCCTGAATCTGAGGATAAGCCTTCTGATCCAAATATTCGGCGTGCGTGTTGGGGCTGGGATCCCAGAGGTTTTTACCATTGGGCCGTGTCGGCACGCCATAGACATCGTTGGCTGCTTTGACATTGGCATAGTTGCCGTCACCGCCGTCGCCCCAGTCATTGCCATGCGAGTAATACACGCCGAAGTCGATGCCCTCGGCGCGGCAAGCGTCGTAGAGCTCTTTCACTAAATCGCCGTCATAGTCCGTCGCATCCGCAATGTCCCACTCCGAGCAGGCCGAGTCAAACAGCGCAAAGCCATCATGATGCTTCGACGTGATCACCACGTAATTCATGCCCGTATCCTTCGCGAGCTTGGCGATATTGACGGCAAAGGATTTGTCCGGATTAAAATTCTTCGCGTATTCGCGATACTCTTCGCGCGAAATTTGAAAGGCGAATTGAATCCATTCAGCGACACTAGGCCCCTGCCCTTCTTCAATACGTTGCCCCTCCCATGAGCCTGCGGCTGCCGAGTAAATGCCCCAGTGTATAAACATGCCGAAGCGCGCCTGTTGATACCACTCCATCGCAGCGACCTTGGCCGGAGACTGATGCATCTTCAACCAAGCGTCGTAGTATTTGTCCGAACTCAGGAAGATACGGCTACTGGTGTAACCATAGGGCACTAAGCGCGCCTTGATGATCGGCAAACTAGACTCCACGGTTAAGGTGTAAGTGCCAGCCTCCTCAATCGTCACTGGCTTCTTAAATTCCGAAACCAGCCCCTCTTCGATGATGTAAGTCTTCGTTAAGACATCGCCAACAAGTTCACCGTCCAGTCGTGCGACTCCGACGTGCTCTGCTTCTGCGCCATCGAGCGCCACCACCAACTGTAAGGTATATTTACCAGGATAGGTTAAGTCGAAGTCCCAACTGAGCTGACTTCCCTGCAGCTCAGCCTGAGGCGCTGGCATGATCACCGAGCTGTCTGCTCGCTGAGACACCGCTTCGGCTCCAAATAATGGATTTATCAAACAGAAGGAAAAAGCCAGCAACGCCGACTTCATGGATAAATTAGAGAGGGTTTTCATGTGTTTTAAAATCGATGCAGTTGCAGCATATATGAACTAGGGTGTAAATGTGTCATTGCGGAATGGATACGCAGGCAAGCCCGCACCATTCACTAGGTTCACTGTCGGTTTACCAGCAAAGGCGTAGCGCACATAGAGCGGCTGGTTGAGCTCGGCAGCACTCAATACGACCGTTTCGCCTTGAATCTGCGCAGTCGCAGGCACCCAGTTCGCAGAATCATCCGCGATCCAGAAACCAGAAGGCGCAGCGCCATCCGTCGTTGTCATGCCTGCAGCGTGTGTGAACTGCACCACGAGCGTGCCGCCCGTAGAGCTCACCTGCTGCATCACTGGCCCCTCAGCTTCAACCTCGATGCCCAAGGTATCGCGAGCGGCCAATAATGCGAGGCGCTCTCCTACCGGGAATTTGTCTCTGGGGTGAATGTTTTTCACATCTCCGAGGTCGATGGTGTTGGCGACTCCGGTGTTGGGTAATTCGAGTGCTTGCAGCTGCGACTCACGCATCCACCCCCACGAATGAGCGATGGGGCTTTCTGCTCCAGTTTGTGGGCCGGTCGGCAGTGCCTTGTAATAGCCAGGTAGCATGACAGCCAGAAATTGGAATTCATCCTGCCCCCACTCCTGCCGAGTGCGCTCGATCCATGCCTTCAAGGTGGCGCCATATTTAAGCATGCCGGAATTCCGCGAGAACCAGGGCGTCTCGATCATACCATGCATGGACTGCGTGTTGCGCTCCCCTTGATACCAGACGAGCCCACGGGCTGCATACGGTGCAAGTGGAGCCAGCATCGCGTTATACAATACATTCGTCTGGCGGCGCAGGAAGACGTCATCTCCTTTGGACCATGGCTTCTTGCCGTCGAGGATCGACTGTATGCGTTTTTGCGTCACCTCATCTGCATCAAACTCAGCCATCATGGTTTTAAAATGCGGCACCGTATCGACCATATCGCGTGGCATCCAGGCCTCCAGCGAGGAGCTCCCCCAGCAGGTCAGTAGAATGCCGATCGGCACATCCGCTTGTTGCTGCAGGCAATGCGCAAACGCGAAGGCGACTGCACTCGGCGGCGGAGTGTCACTCCACTGCCCTTCGCAACGTTCTTGCTCGGTAAACGCGACGGTGCGCTTCACCTCAAAACAGCGAATGTTTTGAGCATGTGGCACGAGCGCTTTTACTTTAGGCACGGAATTCACCGAAAATTGCATATTCGACTGACCGGAACAGATCCAAACCTCGCCGACCAACACGTCCGACAGGACTACTGGCTCATCATCCGATGCCGACGACGACACCGTCATCGCCCGCGGCTCAACACTCGCGGAGAGCGGAGACAATTTGAGCATCCACTTGCCATCCGCATCGGCAGTCGTCGCTTGCTCTTGGTCCGCAAAAACAACGGTGATCGATGTGCCTGGATCTGCGTTGCCCCAGACTGGAACAGGCATATCGCGCTGTAGGACCATGTGATCAGTGAATAGTGAACCTAAGTCCAGCGAGGCATAGATCGTATGCGCACCTAATAAGTAGGCCGCACAGAGTGAGAAGAGTCGTATTTTCATAATGGTGATCATTGTAGGGCTCGTGCTTACACGATGCCGTCACATGCTGCGGCGCTTTGCAAGCACAGGCCCTACTTTTTGAATTATGTGGGTTATTCGCCGTCCCATCGGTCAATCTTTAGGATGTAGCCTGCAGTCGAATCTTTGTCATGACACGCCAGAAATAGATATTCTGGTTCTCCATCCTTCCAGAGGATGTGTGGCCGCTCACTACGTGCCAATTCATGGCCGTAATAGATCTCGTTGGTCTGATAACCGACCTCAGGAATGCCCCAGTCAATCCCGTCCTCGGATTTATATATCAGCCCCGGGCGAAAGCCTCCGGACTTGATTTGATCGCCAGGCAACTGCCGCCCTTCAAGCATGGCCTTCACATCACGACGATCTTCTACGATCATGTAATAGGAATCGTTGTAATAAAACACATAAGGATCTTCGATATCGAGTTCTTGCTCGGCGTAGCTGATTACTGGATTGTTTGCGTAATTTACATACGGTCCATCCAGTTGATCGCTCTCAGCGAAAGACATTTCTCGGAAACTTTTCTTACCGTATTTATCCGTCATCGATTTGTAATAGATGCGGTATTTTCCCTCAGGGGTGACAACGAACGTGGGATTGGACGCATGCACAATATTAGCGCCATACATTTGACCGGAAGCTGGGATGATTGGATTATTCGGATTCTCCGTCCATGGACCGTCCGGCGATTTGGCCGTGGCCATACCAACCTCTTGCATCGATCCATTCGCATCTTTGTAGGGGTTATACAAATACACTAATACATAGGTGTCACCGACCTTAGAAATCTGCGGATTATGGTAGCCGATTTCATCACTGGCAAACAGATCGCCGACCAGCGTGTAAGGACCCTCAGGCTGATCCGCAGTCCAATGCACGATCCGGCTGTTACGCACCCAAACGCCATCATCCGGAATGATTGAGTTAAATACATGCAGCTTACCCGCGTCATCGTAGATCGGTGCCATGCACCAAGTCCACTCGTGCGCTTCAGAGGGCAAAATAAATGGGCCAGGGACCAGTGATTCGGAGAAAGAGGATTCCTCAAGCTCCGTTGCATTCAGTGAGATGGCTGAAGTCATCGCAGCTGCGAGCAGTAAAATTTTGTATTTCATATTCCTGATTCTATATAAGTGATGCGAGTCATCCCTCAAAGTAGATGAGAGCCCCGTAGCCTGAAGCTGTTGAATCGTCATTTGAACAGTGCCCTTAAGCAGAACTTCGATGCTTCGCGTATCTTACCTAACTCTAGCGAAGATCTGTATCCCCCATTTACGTTATATTTCAATGACTACGTGGAATGATGCTCACCGGCTCACAACGACAGGCCACGTCACGTATATACGTGATAGAATCCACTGACAACAACGGCTACAATGCAAACGATACGAACTGTAAGCGCACTACCACATCCGTAATCTCTCGGATCGGCCATCTCAACTCGTAACAGCCCCAACACTACCCACCTGAATTACGCCCGAGCGCGTAGCAGTGCTCTATGTCTTACAAAATCAAGCGATTGATTCTTACAGTTATTTGTGTCGCCGCACTGATTGCTCTAGTAGTCACGCAACTCGACACTCTCCCCAAAGCAGCCGAGCCAGTGCGCTCTGCTGTGCCTGAGTCGCTACCTGAACCCTCCGCATTGCGGGTAAAGGAGCCAATCGTCGCCCTTTTGCCTCAAGCAGACATGCAGCCGTTTCTGGATGAGCACTGCATCTCCTGTCACGGCCCCGAAAAGGAGAAAGGCGACCTGCGCCTAGATACAGTCGCATGGACACTTGATACTTTCGATACAGTGCAAGTATGGCAACATGTGCTCGAAGCGCTACAGGAAGGTGAAATGCCACCGGAGGAAGAGCCACGCCCTGCTTCAGATCAATTAAGTGCATTCATACAGTCACTCGACACTCAGTTAGAGTTGGCCGCGTTACACATCAAAGACCGCCCAGAGACGGCACCGGTAAACTTGGATGCTGATACAGACGAAGTGGATCATGTGATACACACCGAACTCGCAACCGCTCAACCAACGAATATCGAGCGGTCGGAATTGGAACCATTTATCGAAGCCAACTGCATCGCCTGCCATGGCCCGGAGAAGCAGAAAGGCGAAGTCCGTTTTGATACCATGTCCTGGCAAATCACAAACAACGACGAAGCCCAAAGGTGGCAGGACGTGCTCGACGTCCTCAACGCAGGTGAAATGCCCCCCGAGGAGGAACCTCGCCCCGAAGAGGAAGCACTGCTCAATACTCTCAATTCGCTCAATCGCACAATCGTCACTGCACGCAAACGGCTCACAGACCACGGCGGCGAGATTACGATGCGGCGTCTAAATCGTCGAGAGTATGCCAACACGATTCATGACCTATTCGGGCTCAAACTCTCTGTGCACGCCCTACCAGAAGACGACGATGCAGAGACCTATGATACCATCGGTGCGGACCAATTCTTCAGCTCCATACACTTCGATCGCTACCTAAGTTTAGGCACAAAGATCGCGCAAGAAGGCTTCAAATGGTCCAATCGACCACTCGAAAAACCAAAGACAAAGCAACACGAGCCCGAATCAGTCACCAAGAACTTACGAAAAAGCGTAAGTAAAGCAGATGAACAAATGGCCATGGTCAAAGCTGGAAAGACCTGGCAAGAGATCGGGTTCGCAGATGCAGGCGCCATGAAAATCTTCACCAGCCAATACAAAGGTCGCAATGCAGCACCTCGGAAATACATCTCCCAGCCAAATGCCGATACAGGCCAATATATTTATAATAACATCCGCAGCACAGACGACATCAGGGTGACTCTAGGGAATGACCCTCGTGGCACCTATCGTATCAAAATTCATGCAGGTGTCGTCGATGGCTCTCCAGCAGTTCGACAGTTTCTCAACATTCGAGACGAATCACCTCTAGGAGTCATAAAAGTTGAGGGCACAGAGCGTTCACCTCGGACAATTGAGATCTTAAGCGCACCGTCCATATTATCGCCGAGTAATCGTCCTAGCGTCACAATTTCAGAGTGCTCCCCTTACGAGAGCTTCTCGCGTGCGTTCGCAACGTATCTAGAGAAAATCCAAAGCGACAATACCTTCGCATCCATCTGGGTCGACTGGGTCGAGGTCGAAGGCCCCTTCTACTTTCAAAAAGAAAATTTCTTCGGCCAATTACTTAGCCCGAAAGGCCAAGACCTCGCTAAGCCCGCCCGCGCCCGAGAACTCATTACTCAATTTGCCTATGAAGCCTTCCGAAGAAGGCCTCCAGAGCCCGAATATATTAATCAATTGGTCGCCTTTTTCGAACAACGCATGCGCAGTGGTCAAAAATACCAAGACGCAATGAGCGAGACATTGGGGGTCGTCCTCACATCACCGAGCTTCATCTTCATCGAAGAAACCCCACAAGCACCAAGCTCTCGTCAACTTGATGCACGCGCCTTTGCCATACGCTTGGCATATTTCCTCTGGAGCTGCCCGCCGGATGACGAGCTCTACCGTGTTGCCGAGAATGGCTCGATTTTCGAACCGAATGCGCTGAAGAAGCAAATTCGCCGTATGCTCAATGACCGAAAGGCTGACGCATTTTATAGCGGATTCATGAGCCAATGGGCAGAGCTGGACCGGTTTGAAGCCATCTCCGTGGATCAGCATGAATACTACAGATTCAACCCCGGCATTCGTGACTCAGCGTATAAAGAAGTGATCGAGTTCTTCAAAGTGCTAGTCAAAGAAAACCTCCCCGTTCACAATCTAATCGACTCCAATTTTGTCGTGGTGAATGCACACCTTGCCAACCACTACGGGTTTAAGGGAGTCGACTCCAACGAATTCCAAAAAGTCTCAATCCCCGCCAACTCCTCGCGAGGCGGGCTCATTACACAAACCGCATTTCTTACAATTGGGTCGAATGGCGAACGTTCCTCGCCCGTCATTCGCGGCACCATGGTGCTCGATAAAATCCTCAACGATCCACCACCACCGCCGCCGCCCAACGTGCCAGAGCTCGGATCGACCGCCACTCGACAACTCACCAACCGCCAGATGGTGGAGTTACACCAAAAGCAGACTGTCTGTGCCTCCTGCCATAGCCGCATCGATCCGATTGGGTTCGGCATGGAAAACTATGATGCCATCGGCCAATGGCGCTACGAAGAGAGAGTCGGCGACGAAGCACTGCCCATTGAACAAGGCGGCAAGCTAGTCAGCGGCATGCACTATCAGGACATCAACGACCTGAAGCGCTTACTCACCACACAGAAGCACAAGTTAGCAAAAGGCATCATCGAATCCATGCTCTCTTACGGGCTGGGCCGCACCATCGAATTTTCTGATCACGAGCAAATCGACGAGCTCGTTCAACGCTGCCAACATGACGACTATGGGATGCAGACCATGATCTTTAAAGTCGTCACCAGCCCAATGTTTACCACCAAATAGCCGAAACCACATGAGCCAGTTCATCACCAACTCCATGACACGCCGCTCCTTCCTCAGGGCCAGTGGCACACTACTGTCCCTACCCTTCCTCGAAAGTGTGGCCTCAGCCCAGACCACTTCGACCACTCAAACCGCTGCGCCGAAGCGTATGATCTTCCTTGGTGGTGGCTTTGGCTTTACCAAGCAAACATTCTACCCCAAAGCTGCGGGTCGCTTTGCCGACATCGGTTTGACCGATGGCCTCATGCCATTGGAACGCCACATCAATGACTTCACCATGGTCTCGAACTTAACCAATGTGGGTGCAACCAACCCGCACGGAGGTAGCACATCCTACTTAACCGGCGCCAACGTCACAGGCACACCAGGAAAACGCTTCTATAACTCGATTTCCTGCGATCAACTCGCAGCGCAACAACTCGGGCAAGAGACACGCTTCGCATCGCTGGTGCTGTCTGCAAAGGAATCGGATGGCATGCAAAATTCAGGACATGGCAATGGCTTATCACTTTCATGGGACGACGTCGGCAAGCCAATGCCAGGCATGAATAAGCCAATAGAATTCTACCATAAAATATTTGCCAGCAATCAAGATTCGCGTGCCGAACTAGACGACCGACTAATCAAGAAGCAAAGTATTCTGGATATCGTGCGTATCAATGCCAGCGGGATGAAGCGCACGCTGAGCAAGAACGATCGCGAAAAGTTGGATGAATACTTCCAAGGCCTACGCCAAATCGAGCAAGGTCTACAGCGCCAAGCCAAATGGGCAGACATCGCCAAGCCGGATGCGCCCTATAATGCGCCTGGCAATGAGATCATGGGCGAAGAAGAAATCAAGCTGATGTATGATATGATGATCATCGCACTTCAGACTGACTCCACTCGTGTGATCACTTACCGTCAACCCGTGTGCTCGATGCTACTCAGTATCGGCCTCGCACTCAAAGCCCACTCGCTCAGTCACTATGGCTTTTCCTCCGCGCGCAGGCAGGCGTCCGAACAGCGCGATAAAAAGTGTATGGATCTATTTGCGCACTTCATCGATCGCCTCAAAGAGGCAAAGGACGTCGATGGCAGTCGTCTCTACGATAACTGTATCGTCAGTTACGGCAGCAATCTACGATCAGGGCACGAGCTCAAGAACGTGCCGGCCCTACTCTCCGGCGGAGGCGCGCAAAACATCAAGCACGGCAGTCATATCATACTCCCGAAAAAGGATACGCCCTTAGCAAATTACTGGCTCACACTCATGCAAGAAGCCGGCGTGAAGGTCAACCGATTCAGCCATAGCACTGGTCACTTGCCGGAGTTAGTCGGCGCTTGATTTGTGGAAAAAGCACAACGCAAAGTAGTCCGCATTGCTTTAGCAATGCGGGACCCATTGCTACCAACTGCACACCATCGCACTGCGAGTGATCAGCTAGATAAACCTCTCACACGATCATCATTTATGCTCTAAAATAAAGTCAATCGTGCTCTGAATGATTACAGTGCGGCCCGGTTCGATCGGAGTTTTACCGTCGGCTTGACGCCAGTTGTGTCCCGCATTCTTGATGATCATGATCTCGACGGGTGCATCGATGGTCTCTAATGCCTGCTCCATACGGTAAGCCTGCTTTACAGGAATCGTCGTATCGCCATCGCCCTGAATCATCAATAGCGCGGGACTGTCTTTGGTCAGGTAGTTCACAGGGCTCATCTCGCGGTAACGCCCCAACTTGTCTTGTGGCCCTGTATCCGAGCCCATGATACGTGGCCCGAAGCGATCTCTAAAGTTCTCACGATCGTCGTGGTTAAACAACTGCTCGTCTTCGAAATCGCATGGCCCATACCAGGAAACACCCGCCACGGTCTTATAGCTGTATTTCGCCAGTTCCGGATCACCCTGCAGACTCTCGGGCGGAGCCAGTAGCACCATTTGTGCGAGATGCCCACCGGCAGAATCGCCGAAGGTGTAGATCTTATTCGGATCAATTCCGAGCTCTTTACGATAAGCGGAAACGAAGCGAAGTGCATCCTTCGCATCGATCACACAGTCACGCATCGCAGTGTCCCCGCCCTTCTTAACCAATCGATAGCCAACCGAGAGCACGCAAAAACCCTCCTTTAGTAGCGCCTTGTGCACGACATTAAACGATGCATTGCCAGCGCCATGTTTGCTGCCAGCAGCCCACCCGCCACCGTGAGTATAAATAACCACAGGTTTTTCAGAACTGTCATCCACGTCTGGAAAATAGAAATCCAAAAACACATCTGCGTCCTCAGTTCGCTTAAACAAAACGTTACGCAGCTGCTTACCGGGACTGTCGATGTAGGCCAGCGGAATATGTCTCAGTTCTTCAATATCCAGTGCTCCATCCTTATTCGTATCGTGACGACCATTGCGCTTCCATTGGTCGCCATACTCATCCGCTTGAATCAGGCCATCTTGGTTCTTATCCAGACTAGCGAGGCGTTTCTGCACCTGTATTTCATTATACAGATCCGACGAATCCTTCAGAGGTTCAAGTGCATGAACACTCACTACACTAAGAAGTGCGAGTAAGGGTGTGAGGGTGTGTGTTAAATATTTCATGAGAGGTAGGTTCAGTTTAATCTTATATTCAGGAGTTAAAAGTAAGGAGTCAGAAATTAGTCTTTGGTAATGAAGCGCTTAGAGATTCGTCTGCCGTCGCGCTACCGAGCGCAGCGACACTTATTATGCCCTTGGGTGCAACCGAAGGGCGAAGCCATTTGGCGAATGGTGGATGGTTCATAAATCACTGATGATCAGCTCCTAAATCCTATCTTCTAACTACTCTTTTTAGTTTAATTCAGACCAAATGTGTTACAGTTTTCAGGTAAAGCCTTCACCGGGCCGACAATGGCCGATTCGACATCTTTTGCGTAGAAAATCGCTGCTTCGCCCTGCTTCAAATCAACCGCGAAGCGCCCATCGTCCAAACGCGTGACGGCTGACTTCGCAATGCCTTCAACGCGCGCCGGCTGGAAGTCTAACTTTAAGATGCAGGGTTCACCAGCAAGACTCTTTACAGACACAAACTGCGTGCGTCCGTCTGTGCGTGTCGCGCTCATTTCAAAACCGCCTTTCGCTAAGAGTCCTTCGAAGGAAAGGTTCTTCCATGCTTCAGGAACGGCAGGAAAGACGCGAATCGTATCGCCCCAGCTCTGTAGTAACATGAGTTGCATCGAATCGCACAGCGATAGTGGCGTCTCGGTCACTGGTTGAATGCGCCCCGTTTCGGTATACATTGTCGTCGGGTGAATCATTGCAGGATTATCAGGATATAGCTCCTGCATGTTCATAAAAATATCCAAATACTTCGCTGCCGTTTCGCCGTCGGCCTGCAAGGCATACATCGCGGCTGCCCCACTCCAGGAATAGCCCGCATTACCTCTGCCTGGATAATTGATCCAGTGATCGACCGAGTTCGCAATGAGTTCACGGTTCTCAGGCTGATCGATGTTAATCTCGCAGAGTGGATAAATCATCATCAAGTGCGAATAGTGACGGTGTGATTTCTCAAACGGAAAATCCTTTGCCACCATATATCCATCCTCATTGGTTGGATAGTCGACGAGACGAGCGACGACGTCCTTCCATTTAGGCAGCAGTGGATCGTTGAGCCCATAACGCTCATCGATTTCGATCAGCGTGTTACAGCCCCAGCGAAAGAGCGATAAATTGAAGTTACAATCCTCGCCAGAGCCATATTCGGGCGAACGTGTATAGGGCAAATGGATCTGTCCATCCTCCCCTTCCACCATAAAGTGCAGATAGGTGTTCACCGACTTCTTCAACAGTGGAAAGAACTGCTCCGTGGTGCGCTTGGCATCCATGGTGCGCTCCAGCATGAGCCAATAGTCATGACAGGTCCACAGCAGCTCGCCAGTAAAGCCAAGTCTCCCGGCAGGAAATGCACTCACAAAGGTCTGTGGCGCAATAGTCGACATCCCCGCACAATCATCGCCGTATTGCTCCGGCATGTTGGCAACCAACTGAGGTAGGCATTCATCGAGTTTTGTAAATAAGCTTTCGGCCACTTCCATACGGTTCGCTGTCGAGAGGAACCAGTAGGACAGCTGCGTGTTGAGATTAAACCAGCCATTCGCCCATGCGGTATTCTCGACCATCCATGGCCCCATCGTGTCCATATAGGCACGGCCTTGACGCGCCCCTGAGCCAAATTTGTAAACTTGAATCCAATAGAAGCTCTCCATTCGAGTATCATCTAGGCTGATGAAACTCTTCGGATAGTATTGATGCCACCACACACGGTGGCGCGTGACCAGGCTATCCAAGGACTCGCCTTCGATCGCCTGTAGGTGTGCAATCGCATCCTCCGTCGCGGTCTGCTCGGGATAGCTGTGCTCGATCGAGACGCGTAATTCTGTATGCCCATTCGCCTCGGCCTGAATAGTCCATGCGGTTCCCGTTTCCCCGCCCGCAGTCAACAACTGGCGTGATGTTTGAACCCCAGAGATCTCACTCAAAACTGGGTCTGGATTGTAGTTATACTTTGCAGACGCCCAACTTTTACGAGACGATGGTGCTTTGTCGCCTTGCAGTTTCACGGCGATCTCTGCCTGTAATCGCGCCGGCGCAATCGCCTTAAGCGGCACAAAGTCCAATTGAAGCGCTGACTCCGCCGCAGAGGGCTGCAGGTCGTAGAGAATCACCATATCTTCACTGTGCACAATCGCACGTAAATCAATATGGCCCTTATCTGTCAGCACACGTGCACGAGTCTCGGCATTATACAGATCCAAGCGCCCGTCAAAGCCGGTGATCTTCCCCACCGTTTTCAGCGTAAAATAACCATTTGGCAAACGAGACTGCGCGATAAAAGGCGTGATACCCTTTTGGTGATCTTCGACATCCGTGCGGCCGAGGCTAATGCGCAAGGTATGATCGTCCAATTGATGCAACATTGAGCCCAGCATCCCGTTGCCCATAAATGGCCCATCCTGCCAGGCTGTCGGCATTTCAGTCCAGACGAGGTCATGGCGCTCTAAAAACTTCGGCCAGTCCACTTCTGAGCGCACGGACGCGTTTGACGATAGGCACGTGAGGAGACTCACACAAACAAGGGATAAGGTAGCAGATAATTTCATGATAAAGTGCCCCCGACATGATCACACATAGGGGCGTTTATACTAGATCAACTACAGAAAACCGCTATCACGCGTTTACTCGATATCAAATCTATCTGCCTACTCGTGAATGGGCACTCCCGTGAAGCGATTGGCATCATATTCGAATCGTTATGCCAATGTAACCGCAAGATCACACTCGACACCAGAGCCCATCGAAATGGAGTAACTGTTAATCAGCATTAATTGATCAATTCCCCAGACACTCATTGCTTCGCTTTTATTTGTCTAATTCTCAGGCGTAGCGACCTTTATTATTTAGTTACTTTGTCACAGTTAAGGCAACTTGGTCGAACGGGGTCTTACGACTCGTA
Source organism: Lentimonas sp. CC4 (assembly GCF_902728235.1). Taxonomy (NCBI): domain Bacteria; kingdom Pseudomonadati; phylum Verrucomicrobiota; genus Lentimonas; species Lentimonas sp. CC4. The sequence continues at coordinate 154,530 of NZ_CACVBO010000002.1, read as the reverse complement.
ATCTCAGGATAACTGATCAGAAAGCCATTTTCGTCGGTCAGGTTGATAAAATAATGAGTGGTGCCTTCAGGCAACTGCACGAGCACCTTTCCATTGCCGATCAATTCTGCTGGTGCACGAAACCATTCTTCATATTTCTGCGCGCCATTGAGTGTATAAATCAAATCAGCGCGAATAACCTTTGCACCGTGCTCTTCATAGCGCACCCCAACCATCGCCCCCTGCTGCTTGGTTTCGAGCACCACTGGCACACGATCCTTGTTTGGTAACGCCTGCGCACAGTTCGGGTTCTTCCCCGGAAGGCTCGCATCCATTTCGGTCAGCATTCCAGTCAGCAAGCGGTTCATCTCCTGTGTTTTTTCAGGCATGGCCTTCGCTAGGCTTTTGGCTTCTTCGATATCGACGCGTTCTTGAGAACCGTTGCTTGAATCGTAGAGACGGTAAAGCTCGAGTGGCTCCAGGTTGAGCAAGGCATCGTATTTACGGATCAACTTGTAATCCCCCACACGCACTGTGCTCTCCATCGCGTAACCATGTGGGAAGTGCCACATCATCGTATCACGCACACTGCCATCGGCCTCTTTGACGAGTGTCGGATCCGTCGGGTCTTGGGTCAACAGTGGCAATAGATCGAGTCCGTCGAGGTTCTTTCCCTCAGGCTTTTCCGCACCGACCATCGATAGAATCGTTGGGTAAAAGTCCAAGCCATTAGCCATCACATCTGTCTGCACACCGGCAGGAATATTTGGCCCAACAATGATCAAAGGCACACGTGTGCCACCTTCTTTAGCGGAAATCTTACCACGATCCAGTGGGTTGTTGTCCGTATAGCGTTCCTTCGGACCGCCTTCCATGCCGCCGTTGTCGGAGGTGAAGATAATGAAGGTGTTTTCGCTCAACATATGCCCTGGCCAGCGCGGATCTTCAGTTGTCTCTAAGTATTTGAAGACTTGCCCCACATAGTAGTCCAGTGATTCCACCATCGCACCGTAGAATGGATTGAGTTGGCCGGCATCCTCCCGCTTTAAAACATGCTCGGGATCGGCTCCCATCTTATCAACATACTTCTGCAACAGCGCTTCGTTACGGGTGACCATCGGTGAGTGCACCAACCAAGTCGCATAATAGAGAAAGAACGGCTTATCCTTATTCTCTTTGATAAAAGTGAGCGCGTCATCGTTGGTCTGGTGAAATGGAAAACCATTCTCGTCGAGACGGAACGGATCATCCGCTGCGTCCGTGGCAAAGCCAGAGAGGCGATTCTTCATGCCACTGTGCGCACCACGTGAGCTACGCGTATAATCGAACCCGACATCCTCCGGCTGAGGAAAGGCATGGTGGTCGATTGCGATATGCCACTTCCCAGAGTGCCCCGTTACGTAGCCTTCTTGTTTCAATGCACGTGCGAGGGTAAACTCATCGGCTGGCATACGCCCGCTATACCAGGGGTCCATGGTCGCACGGTTCTTATTCAGGGCATACGGTGGATGTCCGCCGACGACGTGGGTCTTTTGCGCGCGGGCTGGATGGTTGCCGCTCATGATGGCGCAGCGTGACGGGGCGCAAGTCGGTGCCGGCGAATAGCCCTGCCAAAACATCACGCCCTTCTTGGCCAGCGCATCGATATTCGGCGTCTCATAAGGAGATGGCTCATCAATATCATAGCATTTCACATCCTGCCAACCGAGATCGTCGGTCAACAAGAGTAGAATATTGGGCTGCGCTGGGCGCGTGCTGGCTACAGATGTAGAGACCGCAGCCAGAAGAATTAGAATAGAACGCTTTAACATCATAAAAAGTAAAATTATTAAACGGGTAAACCGACGAGCCCATCATCCCAATGATCTCACCTATCCGATCAAATCGCTATCGCGCATTTACATGACAAAGCTTAGATTCTGAAAAATGGATCCTCATATTATATTCAGGAGTTAGAAGTTAGTAGTTAGGATGATTCGGTTCGGGAGGGATGAGCTCCGCCTCGTCTTGCGGTGTGTGGGTGCTTTGGTTGAGTGCTTTGGTTGAGTGCTGAGGCTCGGCTGACGGCAGCGTAGAACGCGGCAGGCAGCAGAGGCCATCCCTCCCCAAGTAACCCACACATTCGGGAGGGATGAGCTCCGCCTCGTCCTGCGGTGTGTGGGTGCTTTGGTTGAGTGCTGAGGTTCTGTGCTGAGGCTCGGCTGACGGCGCAGAGGCCATCCCTCCCCAAGCAACCCACACATTCGGGAGGGATGAGCTCCGCCTCGTCCTGCGGTGTGTGGGTGCTTTGGTTGAGTGCTTTGGTTCTGTGCTGAGGCTCGGCTGACAGCGCAGAGGCCATCCCTCCCCAAGCAACCCACACATTCGGGAGATGGCTCCGCCTCGTCCTGCGGTGTGTGGGTATCTCTCAGAGCAACCTCTCCACTTCTAAACGAATAAACACAGTTGAAAGGCCCGTGGTGTCGACAGTGCAAGTGACTTGCTCATACGCATCACCTAAATCCTCGGAGTCGACTTCGACGATTCCAGCACTCGACCACACTGAATCACTCAAATTTAATTTCATTTTGGGTGTATAAGTTAGTGGATCACTCTCTCCATCATCCTGTAAACGTCGATAGATGAAGGTGAGTGTATTAATTTCTTCAGTATCAACTTCAACAGATGGAAGCACCCCCGAGTCTGGTTGGTTCGGGTCGCCCCCTAAACCGTATTCTAAAAGATTTACAATCCCATCCAAATCTGGATCTGCAGTGATGGTTGCATCATTCAATCCACTTTCGTGCGCCCACACCACATAGCCATCGCTATCTGGAACAGTGACCTTCACATTGTCGATCGTTGCGGCTGGTGCGCTGCCGCTGAAGTTACGGGTAAAGCCCAATACGAGATAGTCATACGCTCCAAGCGTGCTTGGAGCCGTGGTAAACTCCGAGAGATCAAATGTTTTGGCATAGGAGTTCAGGCCTTGAAACCCCGACCGTGCCACGGCTGCATCAGCGGCGATGCCTTCCTCGCCAATAAAAGCTCCATTCAAATTCCCAAAATTATAGCCAGTCATGTAAGCCGGAGACGCCTTTTCCCACGCATTTCCATTAGACGCCCCATCGTTAATCATCGAGGTTGTCGCAGTCGAACTGTGGTCGACATACCCCCAAACATGCACGTAAAGCGTTTCATTCGCTTCAGCTAGCGTATAGTCAAAGCTCAGAGTAAACTGATCCACAGAGGCGTCATCCAAGGTCGAAAGATCGATAATGCATGCGGCAGCTCCTTCGCTTACCGTTGTATTTACCAGGCTGGAGTTACTCAGTTTGCCACTGGAAATAGTCCATGCGCTTTCACTTCCGACACAAAACCCCACACTATCTCGCTTGAGACCGTTTTTATCGAGTGATGCGATCGAGAAATCTTCACTAAAAATAGTAGTCTGTGGCGCAGGGTTTACATAAGGAAGTTCGACATATGGGAGTGCAAAACTCGAATCGAGCAAGCCATCGCTTGAAGTTCCGACATCTGGATAACTGACCAAAAAATCATTTTCATCAATTAGGTTAAACACATAGTGCGTCGTGCCCTCAGGCACGGTTGCCTCGGCGTGGCCGAGTTCTGTAATCGTTGCTGGCAATCGAAACCAAACTTCGCCACTTCCACCATTCAATGTGTATAGCAAATCGACCCGCGCCATGGCCGCTTTATCAGTCTCATACTCGACAAATACCAAACTTCCAGAGCCTCCAGTTGCAATCACTGCGGGAACAAACTCCTGATTGGGCAACGGAGTGGTGCAGTTTGGATTGTAAGACGGTATGTTGGCCCCAACTTCGGTGAGCCATGCGTCCAGCTCGTCGGCCAATTCAGTGGTCTTAGCTGTATTGGAATCCCACTGGTCGTTGACCTCTTCGATATCCACCCGATCACCATTAGTATCGTATAATTCATAGAGCCGATGCTGGTTGTTCGACGCATTATTCACATAATCGTAGTTTCTAAAGAGCTTCCATCCGCTCTTACGAATGGTGGAGTTCAGACGTGAGTTCGGAAAGTGCCAATACATGGTATCGCGCACTGCATCGTCCGCATCCGTCACTAACTCAGGATCTTGGGGATCGTCGAGCAGCAAGGTCGAGATGTCACAACCGTCCATCCCTTCGGGAATCGTAAGGCCTGCGAGCGACAGCATGGTCGGCATAAAGTCTAGTCCGTTGATCATCACTTCGCTTTCCGTGTTCGCAGCAATGCCGGGACCGATTGCAATAAACGGCACACGCAATCCGCCCTCCTCTTGAAAGATCTTTCCTTGATCCAAGGGATAGTTGTCCGTCACTTTCCCTTGGGGATCGCCATTTTCCATGCCGCCATTATCTGAGGTCAGGAAGACGTAGGTATTTTCAATCAACTTATGCCCCGGCCAGCGCGGGTCATCGGTCTCCTCTAAGTAGGTCATGATACGATGCACGTTGTAATCAAACATCTCCACCATCGCTGCGTAATAAGGATTATTCTGCCCAGGTGCAAAAAACTCATCGCCCGTGAGTGGATACTCATAGCCCATTTTGGCGGCATATTTGATCAGTAGCCTCTCAGTGCGAATATGCCAAGGGGCGTGCACCAGATAGGAGGCATAATAGCAAAAGAAAGGCTGATCCGCCGCGACCGCTTGATCCATGAAAATAAAGGCATTATCCGTCGTCTGATCCTGCGCGAATCCATTTTCGTCGAGATCCGAGGTAAAACCAGTGGTGCGATCCCCGAGAGTAAGCGTTACGCCGCGATCACCATCAGAATAATCAAATCCATGCTGTGTCGGATCATCCCCTTCAAGGTGCCACTTTCCGATATGACCGTTCATATACCCACTGGATCGAAGTAATTCCGGTAGGGTGACCTGCTCCAATTCCAATCGCCTCGTATGATATGGGTCCATCATACGGCTACTCAATGAGCTCGGCTGAGGGACAGTGGTGCCTCCACTCACAGTGGTGAAATTAAGACGCGCAGGATGATGGCCAGTGAGAATCGCAGCGCGACTCGGAGCGCAGACACAAGCTGGCGAATACGCCTGGAGGAACTTCGTGCCTTCCGTCGCCATTTGATCCATATACGGCGTTTCAAAGACCGAATACGGCGCTTCCGTGTCGTAATTCTTTATATCCTGCCAGCCGAGGTCGTCGGCCAAGATCATGACAAAGTTGGGTTGCTCAGGGCGATCCTGAGCAGACAGAACCGTATAGGATGCAGAGATCGCACACACAGCGACCAGACATACTTGGAACCGTCGAAATATCGATGGATGTATATTTATATTAGGTTTCATTAATGAGTTTAGACGATGCTAAAGCTTAAAGGTTCGGGCTGGTAGCCTGAGATCACAAGAGGAACAAAAAAGCCAGTGCATGAAAACATACACTGGCTAAGTAAAAGAATGAATGAGCAGTCTATCGGCGACGGCGCACCATCACTGCAACCAGTCCAGTCAAACCAGCGAGCAGTGCGTAAGTGCCTGGCTCGGGGATGGCTGTCAGATTGAAATTATCAACCGTAATCGACCCACTCGTTAATGTCGTGTCTACTCCGAAGACGACGGTCATGTAATCAAAATCCGTGATGTTAAATCCACCACTACCGAAACCAGAGATGTCGTAGGTCTGACTAAACGTGCCCGAAATATTGGTTAATGACGCAAGCGCTGTCCCAATACCCCCTGTAGGCGTCCCGCCGGTTCCCAAGAGGTAACCAGTTCCCAAATGCCCGTTAAAGTCATCAGCGGAAGTAGTCAGATATGAGCCATTCGTGCCAGTCAGACGAGATTGAAGACCTGACGTAAGAGGCCCTTCGTATCCGGCTACATAGAAATAGAGAGTGGCATCATCAGGCACTGTGTAGTCGAAAGAAATCGAGATTTCCGTCAAGCTCGTGTCCGACTCACTCACCGAAAACAAAAGCTCGACCGGAGTTTCATTATTTCCCTGACTCAAATCAGCGGTCAGCGCTCGTGCAGCGTCCGTTCCTGTGGTGTTCCAGTTATCATAACGTGACACCCAGTCGCCGACATCGGCCTCATAGTAGCGAATGCCAGAAGTAACGTTTGAAGATGAAAAATCATCATCGATAAGAACGGCTGCGGCATTCGAGACTTGAACCAGCGCGAGCGAAGCAGCGGCGAACATTATGCAGGTTGGGATATTTTTTTTCATAAGGTTTTTCGTTATTGTTATTCGTGTATTAAGTAGGAGTGAGACACTCTGAGACGGCTTTCTCATACGACTGTTACATAATAACATTATTGAAAATATACGTCTATAGAACGTATGTTCTATTCTGACTTGTTTTTCGCGATTCATAGGATGCATGGGGGCTCAAAACAGGTTGAGGTGGCGTCCTGCACGCCATTCGTAATCTGGGTTCAATCGATAGGACGCTAACGATCAAAGTCCAATGGACTTGCAGCATTCGTTGCCCTTCGTATGTGATCGACAAAAAGCCGACAGGGAGACCACTGCGCACCGGCGTTTTTTTATCCCTTAAAACAACGATGAGTAGCGACGACGGCCGAGAACGGATAACAACCCAGTCAATCCTGCCAGCAGCGCGTAGGCTCCATGCTCTGGAATCGTGACTAGCTTGACATTATCAATCGTTACCGAATCGGCCGTCAGTCCCACTGGCACGACTCTAGTAATACAGAGGACTAAGTAATCATATCCCGCAATATTGGTCGCCCCGCCACTGGTGATCGTCGACAGATCAAAGCGTTGTGATACACTGCCTGCTGCAGTTCCACCAAATGAAAACGCAGAAATAGCATCACCACGATTCGGCTCATCGACACCTTGCGCGGCACCAGTCACAAAATTGGTGATGGCCCATTTATCACTCGCGGGGGTGTTTGTATCCACACCGCGCCCACTTGTCCATGCGTTCCCATTGGTCGCTCCGGCATTAATCATATGAGAGCCACCTCTCGCGGCGTTCACCGTCGTATTATAACCAAAAATATTGAGATATAGCCCATCACTTCCTTGAGCTGTGAAATCAAACGAAATACTGAGCACAGTATCACTCGCAGTCAGTCCCAAGTCGGACAAATCAATCATATATGCAACACCACGATCACCGGCATCCACGTCGATCGATGTATTGGTCAAGGCTCCGCCTGAAATCTCCCAGGTTCCACCCGTTTGAACCCAGCCATTACCCACTTCCGAAAATACGGTTCCACTGGAAGACACACTGCCAGAGGCAAAATTGTCATCGATCAGGGTCACTGCAGCATGAGATGATACTGCAGCACATAAGCACACAGCTGAAAGGGATAAGAGTGGGACGGACATTTTCATGGCGATTGCTAGTGCGTTGATCCTGCAAGTCATGGCGACGACCACACACGGGGCGTTCATATCAACAGCTCAACAGTCTATCCTTTTACAGAAAACCTGTCTATAGAACGTATGTTCTATAGACAGGTTTTACGGTAGTTACTTCGCCTCAATTCGAAGGTCATCTTCACTCACTGGCGGCATCAGGCAGTCGTCGTATCAGAAAGGTTCTGTGTTGCCTCTCCGTCGCTTGGAATAATCTCCAAGTATTCTTGGGGAATGCCTAAAACCCGATAAAATTCAGATGGCACGGTAAGTTGGAATAATACGGTCGCAGTGAGTATTAATACTGATATACTTATTCGTCCATAGAACGTTTGTTCTATTATAAGAGTTCATGATTGAAGTTTGCATACACGGCACTTCGAATAGAGATTACAGACTCTCCTCCCCCTTTCCGATCCACGCACTTTTCCTCTCCAAATTCTGTCGATGCCGCCGCTTTATAGCCAGCTACTGTTTCTGTTTGCGCTGAGCCTCCTACCTTTCACCCAGGCAAGTGCTTCGGTGAACCTGGAGACTCTTAGCACAGATGAGCTAGAACAACGCGCGGCATCCATCCGTATTGAATTAGGCAACCTAGCACAATTTAGATTTCGCAGCGGAGTCGGTGCGACTGGCTTTCGGTCCGATTATTTCACTGAGCCGAGACAGCAGCAGTGGCTACAGGTTGAGCTACGAGAGCCAGCATTGATCGACCAAATAATTATTGTTCCCTCGATTACACGCGACAAAGTAAACGGTTTCCGTGCCAACGGGTTTCCTAAGGAATTCAGATTGTTTGCAGTGCCTCCTGAAGGTGGAGATGAGATATTACTAGCGACGGTTGAAGAAACCGACGAGCAACTCATCAGCATCGCCCCAAGGGTAATCTCAATTCCGCCAACGATGGCCTCATGGGTGCGGATCGAAACCGTCGAACTCTCGCGTAACACATTTGATAACAACTACTACCTAGAGCTCTCCGAGTTTATGGTGTTCAGCGGTCGCGAAAATGTCGCGCTTCGCAAACCGGTGAGCAGTCTAACCCCTGAGATGTCAACCGCACCACATCGGCAACCTCGTTTTGCGGTCGATGGCGACCTTCCCTACCTGATGGATGGCGCGAAGAGTGAATCCAGCATCGCGATGATCACTCCGACCAGTAGTGACCAGGTCAATACAATCACGATCGACTTAGAACGCAGCTGCACAGTGGACTCCATTCGTCTACATTCAGTCGAACTCAGCGATACCGTGCCCCAAGGCTTTGCCAAAAATCTTGGCACTCCAGAAAAAATTCAAGTCGAAGGCGCTGACAAAGAAGATTTCTCAGACGCGACACTACTGCTGGTCGATGACTATAGCTCCATCCATGAGTGTGGCCCCATCATCCATCGAGCGCTCAATAAGACTCAATGCCGCTACATTAAAGTAACCGAGCTCGAGCCCAATGCCTACGAGACGCACGGCACACAGAAAGCTATGTTCGGTTTCGCAGAAATTGAAATCTTCGCGGACGGGGTCAATGTCGCAAAACATAAGCCTGTCAGTGCGAATTTCGAGATTCGTAACCCCATCAGATCCTTCACCACGTTAACGGATGGGTTGAACTATTATGGCAACATCCTGCCACCGCTCGCATGGATGCAACAACTCGCACGTCGCGAACAATTGGAAACCGAACTCGTAACCATTGAGTCCCTTTTGAAGGCGCGTTATGCTGGCCAAAAACGTAACTTGGCGCTGATCGCATGGCTACTACCAGTTGCCGCCTTTTGCATCATCATCGCCTTCCTGCTTTACCGCATCACTCATCAAAGACAAATCGCTCATATCCGCGAACGATTTGCTGCCGACCTACACGATGAACTCGGAGCCAATATCCATGCGATCGGCCTACTCGGTGACTTAGCCAAGAACATGCTCAACGAACCCGAGCAACTCTCTGAGACTGTGGACGAGATTCGAGCGACCACCGAACGCACAGGCCAATCCATACGGCACTGCACTGACATGCAACAAGGCATACTAAGTGCCCATTTGGTGAACGATATGCGCCGCGTCGCTAAAAGTATCCTAATTGGCATCGACTATACCTTTGAAGTCGATGGCGAAGACGCCCTTGAATTATTAGCAGCACGTAGACGAGTCGATCTCTACCTATTCTTCAAGGAGAGCCTTGTGAATATCAGCCGACACGCCGATGCCACTCGATGCGAGATCAAGCTGGAATCGACGAATAAAGGCATCCAATTATCAATCAAAGACAATGGCTGTGGCCTCTCTGGCAGCTTCTCTGACGGTCTACCCAAATCACTCAAGCGCAGAGCACGCCTACTCAAAGCAACAGTGACCGTGAAGTCCGATAGCGCCACTGGCACCCACATCCTGCTACAAGTCCGCCCTTCGATTTCGATTTTCAACCGCACTTAATATGAAGCTAGAAGCCCTCATCCGAATAATGCTAGTCGAAGACAACCAAGAATACAGAAGTGTCTTGGAGCGAGTTATCAAGCACACTCCCAACATGGAATTGGTAAGTATGGCTGGCACGGCTGAACGCGGGATCAGTTACTTGGCGGCGAACCCCAAGACCATCAACCTCATTTTGTTGGATCTTCAGTTACCTGGAGCCTCTGGTCTCGATGCGATGGCTTCCTTACTGCAGCATGCGCCCGACGCTAAAATCATCGTCCTCACACAATCTAATCGAGAAGACGATCTTCTCAGTGCCATATCTCAAGGCGCTGCAGGCTACCTCCTTAAGTCATCTTCCGTAGAGGACATCCTAAATGGCATCCAAGCGGTTGCCGATGGAGGCTCCATCCTCCATCCTGAGATGGCCAAATACCTGCTCAATCATTTTAAGCACAAGAAAGGCGCCCCCGCAGACACTGAGACGCTCAGTGAAAGAGAAATTGAGGTGCTGAACCTAATCGCTGACGGACTCGTGAAAAAAGAAATCGCGGCGAAGCTCAACCTGAGCTTCTTCACCGTAGCTGCTCACATCAGAAACATCTACGAGAAGCTAGGCGTAGCCAACGCTCCACAAGCGATCGGCGTCGCATACAAAAAAAACATTTTAAAGTGATTGATGCACATCCATCGGTGCATTGTTGATACTAAATCCAGAAGTCGGAGGTCAGAGAACAGAAGCCAGTCGCTGAGGATTAGGCACTTAAAGCAATATTGCCCCTCGCCATTTGGCTTCGCCCTTCGGTTGAGTGTCGCTGCGCTCGGAAGGCGAAGCGCGAAAGTCCATAACTCGCTGAATCTCAAAACTGCCCTCTGTCATCTGTTTTCTGACTACTCTTTCTAGGTTGATCGCTGTTTTCAGCCGATCGCATAGAGAATCCGCCTCATTTTTAAAAGCACTTTTAGATACAAAGAATCCCGCCGCACCAAAAGGTGGACGGGATTGAATGAAATGATAGAGCTCCGGAAAAGAGCCTCTTATCGACGACGGCGAACCATCACGAAGACCAGTCCAGTCAAACCAGCAAGTAGTGCGTATGTGCCTGGCTCGGGGATGGCGGTCATGTTGAAATTATCAACCGTAATCGATCCGGCCGTTAATGTCGTGTCGATTCCAAAGACCACGGTCATGTAATCAAAATCAGCGATGCTAAATCCTCCACCACCGAAAGCAGAGATATTGTAGGTCTGATTAAACGTGCTCGAAGCATTGCTTAATGTCGCAAGCGCAGTAGCAGCCAACCCCGTAGGTGTCGCACCGCCTAGCAGAGTGTAACCGGCCCCCAAATGTCCGTCAAAATCATCACTGCCACCAAGCTGATATTCGCCATCCGTGCCAGTCAAACGGCCACTAAGGCCAGTCGTCAAAGGTCCTTCGTATCCAGCTACATAGAAAAAGAGAGTCGCATCTGCTGGCACTGTGTAGTCGAAAGAAATCGAAATTTCCGTCAGGCTCGTGTCCGATTCACTCACCGCAAACAAAAGCTCGACCGGAGTTTCGTTATTTCCTTGGCTCAAATCAGCGGTCAGCGCTCGGGCAGCGCCCGTTCCTGCGGTTGACCAGTTACTATAACGCGACACCCAGTCGCCGACGTTGCCATCAGAGTAGCGACTGCTACTTGTAACGCTTATCGTCGAAAAATCTTCATCGATAAGAACTGCTGCGGCATTCGAGGCTTGGACGAGCGCAAGCGATGCAACGGTAAAAATTAAACCAGTTGGTAATATTTTTTTCATAAGAGGAGGGGTATTCTCGTATTTATTTTGGGGCTACTGTAAGTTAGACAGTTGAAGTGCAACATATTATGCGATTATCAACAATAACATTATTAAATTAATTGCCTGAGCAGGATCCCCCTGCACCCGTAGAGCCAAATACTTGCGAAGTCATTTCAAGCAGAGAACAAACGCTGCAAAAGCGATCGATACGCTCACCGTGCGTTTCGCCGAAACCTCTCGCCCAATCGTGCTACTTCAGACGAATCTTAAAGCCAGTCACAAGTGAATCGGGCAAGTCCTTCGGTAACTTAATAGAAAGCCCGTCTGTGTTGCGATCCCATGCGATCGTCTCATCGCTGCCGAGCATGGTTACATCCTTGATTGATGCTTCAAGCAGTCCCCCACTCGCTAGCGTTTTAATCACAATATCTTCAGTGGGTGGAACGAGCACAAAAGCGTAAAGATCGCCGTCTTTTGTGGTGAAGCGAATATCTTGCTGGCTGAATGCCGTATGGTTCTCATTGCCCCGACCAAATTTAATGACGACAGGGCCTTCTCCGAAAACTTTCCATGGGCGAGAACCATAGATGCCTTCACCATTGATGTGCATGAGGTCGCGGAAGGCATTCAAATACTCCATCTGATTGTCCGGGATCGAGCCTTCCCCTGTCAGGGCGATGTTAAGCATGACTACACCATTCTTACTAATCGAATCGATGGCGTTGCCCACCATGGTCGGGATGCTCATCCGGTTTGTCGCCCCGTCGCGGTAAAACCATGTGCCAGAAAGATCAGTTGCCCACATCCATGGCTCGATCTCGATCTCGGCAGCACTGCCGCGCTCGAGATTATAAGTAAAAGCGCGGCGGTCGGCACTGCCGTTTTTAAAGGAGAGCACGACATCTTGCTTGCCGCCATTTTCCTGCAAATCCTTATTCACGTAATCAGTGAAGAGCTTGATGCCGAGTCCCTTCCCCGTCCCGATGGTGGGATACGGCGAGTCGTTGTTAAACATATCAGGGTCGTATTTCTCGATCACTTCCCAACAGCGCTCATACCAATGCTCGTTCCACGAGTCCTGCTTGGTATAACCCTTTGGGTCGTAATCCATATTAAATAAACTCCACTCCAGTGTGCCAGGCTCTTGGTATTGACGTGCGGAATTGAAGAACCGAGGAGACCAATACAAGTGCGTCGAGACCCCGAACTTAAGACCGTATTTCGTAGCGGCATCTTTCCACTCTTGGAGCGTGTCGCGCTTCGGCCCCATTTCGACGGAATTCCAAGGATGGGAGGAATCATACATGTCGAAATTATCATGATGTGTCGCCACTGGCATGATGAAATGAGCACCCACGTCCTTAACTAATGCGACCAACGCATCCGGATCCCAATTGTCTGCCGTAAAACGGGGAATGAGATCTTCGTAACCAAACTCTGCATGAGGCCCATAGTGCGTATCATGCCAATCCGTAAGGCGCTGCACTGCCTCCGGGTGCTTCGAAGCACTCAACTGCCCCTCAGTGCCATACATCCAAGCCCCATAGTGTGAGCCATCATGCGGACGACCATCATCGATCGACGAAGGAATACCCCAATGAAACCAAACCCCCAGCTTACCATCGACAAACCAATCCGGCACCTGATAGTTCGCCGCCAGCGACTCCCAATTCGCATCGATCGGTTGGATCAAATCGGTTTGTTCTGCAAAAGCAGATGTGAGACCTGCCAAGCTTAGAGTCAGTAAGAGTTTATATTGCATCGTTCTATAATCGTTTCTCAGGGGGATATTTCGAACAGTATAACACAGAGAAACTGGCACAATACCCCGCGTTCACGTGATAAACGAGAGGCTCCTTAAAAGATTACTTAGAAGTCAGGAGGCAGGAGTGAGAACTGCGGATCAGTGCCTTACACTATCCTTTGACATTTTCTGGTAGTATGTAGCCATCGAAGGGAAGACCACTGTGAATACTTTTCAGCTGTATTTGTTAACCGCCCGCTACGCTAGAGATCGCAGAGCACGCTGAGAGCTGACGCAGAGCATTTCACGCAGCCCGCCCCTTCTCCTCGGCGCACTCAGCGATCTCTGCGGTTAAACCTTTTTACCAGTTTTAGTCGCATGTTGGTATTACACATATATGACCGTTCGCCAGATTGGCGACAACATCGCACGCCCCTAGCCCTGCACCGCCAAAGACTAATATCCGACTCCTCCCTCTTAAGTCCTGAATATGGGATGATCTAAACATCACCAACAACGACGACAGGTAGAGTGTCAACCAGGACTAATCAAATAACCCGAGACGAAACGCCTTAGTGATCGCCGAAGGCGCGTTACGCACATTTAACTTTTCATAAATATGTCGAACATGAGTATCGACGGTCGAATACCCTATTCCCAGTTGGTCGCAGATTTCTTTCTTCACGAACCCTTCACTTAGAAGCACTAGCACTTCCATTTCCCGTTCACTCAGAGCAGATTCAAGCACCTCTTTGGGTAACTTAGTCTTCAGAGTGCTTAGCACATACTTAGCGACCGAAGGATCTAGACTCGCACCACCACCAGCGACGAGGCGTATTCCATCTTTGATCTCAGTTATGGTTGATGATTTTAACAAGTAACCAGCCGCTCCAAGTGAAATTGCCTTCAGCACATCTTCTTCCTTATCGGACTGCGTCAACATGATGACTTTCGCCTTCGGCATCGCTTCAATGAAATATGGTAACGCTTCGTGCCCACTCATCCCTGGAAGGCGTAGATCCAGTAATACAACATCAGGAAGCCTTGGCGAATTACCTTGCACACTACGCAACGCGATCTCGGCCGTCACAAACTCACTCATGAGCTCCAAGTCCTTGTCCCGTGATAAGGCCAAATCAATAACATCGCGATATTCGCGATTATCCTCAACTAACATGACTTGTATACATTCTTCCATTATAGAAATCCAAATTTTCGATTTTTAATCCTTAAATTGATTCGCGTGCCAGAACCAACTTCTGGCTGATCCACATTAAAATCAGCACGGAGCATACGTGCACGACGTGCAAGCGCCTTCGGCACTGATTCATTCAAACCATCACCATTATCCGTCACAGTCAGTCGAATGAAATTCGCATCCGCAATTAAGCGTGTCGAAACTCGAGTCGCCCCCGAATGACGAATAATATTCGTCAGTGCCTCTTTATAAAAAAGATATAGATCAAGCCGGGTGCGTCGTCTTATCTGCATTAAGAGCTGCTCCCCTTCGACTTCAAAACTATGTTGTAAATCGCCAAGTAAATGAGCGACATCCTGCCGCATCTCAGTAACCAAGTCCTCACAAAATCCGTCTGCCTCCAAAAGGTTCGCACAATTACTCGCAGCTTTACCAGTTCGCATCGTGAGTGCACGAATACGATCGACCGTATCGATCAGGTCTTCTCGGCTATCGACCGCATCCTTCGCTAAATCCCCCAATAAACCAATGGCATGTAGATTGGCGCCCAACTCATCATGTAAGTTTGCCGAGATCCGTTCACGAATCCTCACCTCTTGGCGTTGTCGCGCCATGCGAGAGTAAAAAACAGAAAATGCGATCCCGCCGGCAAGTAGCACCGCAATCCAAGCCAACCAGCGTAAATACATCTTCTGCTTCATATAACGTAGAGCCAGTTCAGCGACTATGATAGGACGTTCTGCCTCTAAGTCTCGCCGATAAGCCAATTGCTCCAGCCATGTGCGAACCGGCAAAATATTCCCATAGAGATTATTCCCGTCTGTTAAAGCCACTGCATTCTCCCTTTCCGAACTTAGCCGAATGTCTGTTGTCACTGGCTTACCCACTGCAACATTTCCTGAATCAGTCAAAAGCTCTATCTCGGCAAACCCAATTCGCGTGCCAGAAGTATTCACGGACTTAAACATATAGGGTTCAAGCGCGATTAAACGGACGTAGCGACAATATGTTTCTGAAAACGCCCACTCCATGATCGGTCCAGTCTGAAAGACATCTGTAAAACTAACATCCAGTAACACCGTTGCGTCCGAGAAATCCGACTGATGCGCCCCTTCTAATATAAACTGTCTGGGTATACCAAAATCACCGGGATAGGCCTGTGGCATGGTATCGCCCTGCCCGACTGCATGTAAACGCAGTCGGGACAAAGGATAATCCCCCTCCAAATCGATTGAAATCTGTGCGTTATCTCCAATGCCAACTCGACTGATCATTGGTAGACTCTTCTGTCCCTGCGCTGCATTCATTACGTAGGGTAAGATACCGTCAACCAACCACATCGGATTCCACGCATTACTGAAAAACCGATTTGGAGAGTTCGTCACTGGCTTGCGCAATGCTTGATTCTGCGGCCCCTCATAAACCATCATTTCAGCCAACTGTAGTATATATCTACCATCGCGCGCTCGTGTCGACAGTCGCGTCGCCTCTAAGCGCACCCATGACACTTCAATGGGATCAATCGGAAAAATGACAGGAGCAATACTTACTAAAGGTGATAGGCCTGAATCATATTCGACGATCACATGCCCCTCGGTATCCCCCTCAGAACCCGCCAAAATACGAAATGCACTCGGAAATGCATCAGCCACAAATCCTTGTTTCAGATCTCGCCAAACAGTTGGCACCAAAATAATTTGATCCACTAAGCAAGTTTGCTCTAAATCGATTCGAATCCACTCCAAGTGATCGGAGTCTTTATAGTTATCTGAACGATAACCAATCGCACCTACTCCTGTATTGAGACTTGAATGTGCCAACCCCTGCAACTTGCCATCGATCGCATCCACTCGAGCTTCTAACTCAGACAATGGTATGCCCGCGAGTGTAGTCTCTCCCGCTGTAGCAAACAACGAATTGAAACAAAGCAGGACAGCGATAAGCATCCGAAATCTAACTAAATATGTGATCAAAACAATGTGATAGGTTTAGTTATAAATTCAGCTAAGTCGACCAGTGAATATTTCAAGTTTTGAAGAATCATCCATATCACCGCCTTAGATCCGTGAGATACAACCACTACGCTCCACCCGACAAAGCCCCACCCTATCTGTGATATCCACCCAGAAAAACCAGAACACTACAACACTATAACTTACAGTTAACACACCTTCCATACTTATAGTGATTACGTGATCAATTAATACATTACGAGTCTCTGACACAAAGAGAGACGACGTCCACCGATAACACAACACTCGCCCGCTAGGGCCCGCTCTACCTCGGAATTATGTCCACGAAGCCTATATTCAGTGGGAACCGGCCATTTAATGACTCATTGCCGTTCCCCCCTACCCCGTCACCCTGCCCACACGCTACTTAGTAGGATAAATTAGCCACCACGGCTGCGGCCAGTAAAAGAGTCCTACTGCAATACAGTCCCGCAAGAACCAGATGTATCCAGTTCGCACAAACCCTGATCCTTAAACCGGTCCCCCCGGTTCAACACACCCTTACAGGATGAAGCACCCCACTCTCTAACAAGACAGAGACTGAGACAATATAGCATACGAGCAGAACACCTCTAAGCTTAAGATAAGACTGCTTATCTATATCTTATAGTATTATCAATTCACCAAGAAACCAACCAACTAAAATGCTTAATAAATATAAGAAACCATCAAACCCAAGAAAACAACCTGCCATCTTAAGATCTTAGCATGTTACTGTAACAACAAGTCCACAAGAAGTATACAGATACCACAAACACGACACACGACACCCAATCATCTCCTGCAAGACTATAAGTTGTGGATTTATATTATTAAGTATAAAGTAAGTCCCCATCTTATGGTGAATGCGTATAAACAAGACCCCTAACACCATCTAGTGACAGTAACACTATAACATACCATCACACTATATACAAAATGTCAGCCATGCAGAATCCTCCAATAAAACAACAGCAAGGATACTCATTTCCAAAATAGAAGCAGTGACAACTGCGAAGGACAATCACGTATCACACAACACTATAAGTTATACTATAAAACCATCTAAGCACCACCAATACAAACATTAACGACCCTAAACAGCCGACTTCATACACAGGGAGCCACGAACCATCACACCAGAAACCATAACACTATAAGTTATACACAAACCCACCGACACGACACCAAGAAAGCCAATAAGCTAACCCAATAAGATAATAAACAACGACCCAATAGTGCATAATAAACAGGCAAACCATACAATATATGAATGTATCAAGCACATCACTATAACTTACACAGTTCACTTACACCATAACAAGAAAACACAACAAATAGCATCAACAAACTATCTTATCTCTTGACCATCTCCACATCTTATAGTGTTATCCATCACGATGAAAAAAGTAATCGGATTCATGAATTTCAAGGGAGGCACTGGAAAAACCACTTTATCCTGCCTCACCGCATTATATCTAGCTGACAAGAAAAAGTCTCGCGTGCGCGTGCACGACCTAGACAAAGGAGGGGACACGGCACAGTTCGTAACAAACTTGGACCACGAAAACATGAGGTCGTTCGATATCAACGAAGACCAGGAGGCCTACGACTACATCATTGTCGACACTCCAGGTGGCATCACCTCAGATGAAATCGATCGAATTGCAGGCGTCTGCGACATCATCATCGTGCCATTTGCACTTTCGGCGACCGACATTCGTCGCACTAAACAAACAATCGACGCCCTCGCAGCTCCAGACAAAGTGCGACTTCTCTTTAATAAAGTGAAAGCACAGACCACTGCCTTTAAAGACAAGGGCAATGTGCTCGCAGCGCTCGGAGTTAAAGCACTCAAAAATCACGTTGGCGATCGAGTGGGCTACGGCTACGGACTCGCCAGCGGCGGTGATGCACTTCCATACACCTGCCAAAAAGAACTAGAACTCGTAATCAAGGAGATCATCAAATGAGCAAAGCAAAAAAACGCCCCGATTTAACTTCACTCATGGGAGGAGCCGTCCAAACCAGCGGTGCGACTCCCAAAGCAGAACCCACTCCAGCGCCAACCCCGGAACCTAAAACAGTCGAAATATCACCGGAAACCACTCCAGCAGTAGCCTCAACGTCCACGCAAAAGAGAGAAGTGCGCGAACCCGAAGCTCGGAGGGCACCAACCGCGGCTGAAAAACGCCCAACTCCAGCGAAACGAAAGCCAGCGACACCTGCAAAAAAGAAGAAATCAGACGACTACATGATGACGTCGATCGCATTCGATGCGGATGACATGCTCGATTTACAAGATGTAGCGATGTGCTTCATGCGTGAATCAAGATCGCTCAAATATCCGACACGAAATATGGTCGCGAAGGTCGGCATTAAGGCTGCACATATCTTAAGCCAGGAAGATCCGGAGCGCTTACTAGAATTGTTCGAGATGATACGCTCGAAAGATCGTCGTTATTCTGAAAATCGAGACTAAACCAATAATTTAGTAATACTATAACTTATATAGTATTACCATAAGCCGCAAAATTCAGACAGAGTAGGGTGTCTCTATAATCCCGGCGCACCGAGAAGGCAGATGTCGTTGACTGATGCCGAGTCTGTCCGAAGTGGGCGTCGTGATACGTAGAAAAACAATCACACCTAGAGCCGACATAATTTCAGAATGCAATCGAGTCGAAAATGAACTAACGCCTTTTTGATGAAAATATAAAATCCCTCGGATCTATATTGTTAGAACAAACGAAGAGCGGAACCAAAAAAGAGAGTAGGGGTTAATAACAAAATTAAAAACCTGATACGCCAACAATCCGTCAAATCCTGAAATTACAGCTAAAATTCGCGCTCTCAGATTCACATATTCTGTGGAATCCTACAGGACTACTATAATTATTCGATTCTGAGCGCCTTTAAAACAGCAATATTTACCGCTTAACCCGCTATTTAAAAGGGATTGCAGCCAATCACAAAAGTGCATGAAAAGTGGCAATTTTGAGCCATTTTTCCCGTATTTTCGGATAAATCATACGAAAATCACTATTTCTCACCAATTTGTGAGTCCCAGGGAATACAACGTCTGAAGTAAATGTGACGGTGCAATTTGAATGTGCTTTCTGGGAAAATCCAAGTCCGAAGGGAAGGGCGCCAATCTGAAGAGGGGAGCCTGCGACTCGCATCGAAATTTTAAGAGTGTCTACAGAACTTGCTGATATTTAGCAGAATCTTAAATAACAACGATTGTAATACTAAACAGAAAACACTCGATCATCCGGGATTTATTTCGAGAACAAATGAAGTCTTAATACGCCGTGTAAAATATCACCGATCATTGATATTTTTCATCATGCCACGCACACAACACAAGACCCGTAAATATCCTGCAGCCACGTCAGTGAAATCTCCATATGTTTACCGAGGAGCATTCATTTCTTATTTTTGAATTAGAACTCCACGTATTTTATTAAGACGTCGTTCGGATCTTATAAAATCTTGAAGAGGCGATAGAGTTTATTGCAAAACTGCAAACCGAGTCAGCTTGGGGTGATCTTCACTCAAAGCCGATGACGATTCATAACTATCTGAGAGTTCTTACTTTTCTATGCTACAGGTTCATACCTCGATCTTCGAAAGAGGGTAGATAAAAATCCACACGATGAACTCCCCAACGCTAGGCTACCGATGGCCACCTGCGACTCACGTGAATTCGAAAATCATAACCTGATTCCTATATCCATCAAGCGGTGCTGTGACTTACAACGGCCTCATCTACAAATAGGGCTGTCGGACACGGGTTAAACATTACCGGGTAAGTAATCATCCGCGGCTACATAGCCTCGACATCAAGCTATCTAGCGGATTACTTTGCTGATCTAGATAATCGCTTAACATATATCACGAAGGAGGAGCGCATGGCTAGATCCTCAAAGTGAACGAGTCGATTCGTTCCTTATTTCTCAACCTCACGGGCAAGCGTTATGTATGGATTCTGTAATTATCTGCGCGACTAAAACAATCATAAACCATTACCATACAACAAGATGATAAACGGTTAACATTGTAACTCCACAAGTTATAGTATTAATAAAATGTTACGATGACTTTAAATCCACGCACCTGATTCGCTGCCATTTTTTTGAATTCGGCTAGCAACCTCTTAACCGGCATGTCGTTTTAAGATTCATCTCGATGTAAGACCCAAGGTCCTCCCGCCTCCGATATAACTTGAAGTAAAGTTATATGAATTCTCGATGCTCTAGCCGGTTTCATAGGAACTAAAGAGAATGGCTAGAGCATGGGCATAGCGACAAAAAGCAGTCCCTGCGGCGGCTTCTTCACATCCATTCCACGCGTCATACCATTTGAACTGGTGCCAGGACCAATCGAGCGACGTCGAGATCTGTCACATGACTCCAGTCATTTCGGAGATCCCATTACCGAGCGCTTGTTGTAGGTCATTTCTAGTCAGCCGTTTCGTCCTACAAGGGGCTTGTCAGATTTTTGAGTCAGCATCCCACAAAGATGGAGAGGGAGCCTCTCTGCCTGAGCTTTACCCATAAGTTTGTATCTTCTTGTTTTCGCGATGAACGCGGTTCTTTGAGCTCCTCCCCAGCGAAGGGGAGGTGGCCCGTCTGCGGGGTCGGAGGGGTTTCCGGCGGGTTAGCCCAAAGAATCTGCTCATGTTGCGCGAAACCCTTCCGTCTCGGCGGACCGAGACACCTTCCCTTCGCAGGGAAGGAGCTTTTTACCACTAACTTCACACATTCTCAACTTATGCGTAAAGCTCAGTCTCTGCCCTACGCATTTAGGGATACATATGAAATCTGCCCCAGGTGTAGCAGAGAACCCCATCTACTTTTGTTATGGTCTGTCGCAAATAGGCTCAGGCGACTAGGTCCCTATATTCACAGTCGGTGCGGCAGATGTCTCTCATGATCTTTCAAGTGCCATTTTTGGTTCCATGAATTCGCAGAGGGCGATCAAAACCATTGAGCGCGTAAAATGATACCTTCAAAATCCATCCACCTTACCAGAGTCGCTCCCCCGAACCTGTTAACTATATTGCGAGTGTCAGATCATTTCTGCCGTGCAGTCTCATCGGTGATAACTGGCTGAGCCTGCTTGCTTGTATCTGTCATACTGGCCGAATTTGGCTTTTATCGACGCCCGAGGCATTGCTTGTTGAGCGGATATGCTGGAAGAGCGAGGGCGCTCTTAGTCAGGTGTTTATCAAGCGAAAATTGATCGATTCTAAAGAGCTCGATTTTCTGAGCGTGGATGCGGGATACTTGTGGTGCACACAATTTGCCATTTGATTTGTGACATCTCTCTCTCAGTCAAGAGGTCGATGTAGAAATCCCGGCCTGACACTTCTTCTACGACTCAAGCTAAGATCAACATAGCCGCAGCCATCGTTCAATAAGAAGCCTACTCCAGAGCGACGTGTGTTTACGGTATTTCTGAATCAGACGATCAATGCAATCTGGAGGCGTTTCGATCATAAGCCATCGGGAGATTTAACCAATTCTTTAGCTATCTTATAAGAGGCCTTTTAGGGATTCACATCGAGATCCAGCTTTCTGATCGGCAGATATCTGAACGCTGCGTGAACTGCGATTAAAGATTACGATGCTCTTAAACTGATCTCCCACGGTGTAGTAGGAGTCGGCGTGATTTTACTTTATGAGAAAAGTAGTTGGTTAGATTCTCGGTAGAATCATACCGAGAAATTGAAAAGATCTGAGGCAATATTCCGGAGATTTTACTAACAAGCTGTTAACAACTCAGTGATGCCGTTCATTGCTGAATCATTTTCTATGGGAAACTCGGTATTAGGTTTACAATCAGTTTTGCTTTAACCGCGGTCTGATTTTTAGAATACGAAAAGTTGCGGGTGGTGTGGATCTAATAAAATAAAAAGATGCTTAGTTTGCACTAATGGTGGTGCTACTGGTTTGATAGACACCTGGAATACAGTGCTTCAGTGTATGTTATTCTAAAAAATAGTTTTGGCTCCATGGGGGCCTAGACAATTTTTAAGATAATAATATTAAGACATATATTGAGACATATATTAAGAAGGGGAGCTCCATAATTTATATATTCCATTAATTAACAATGAATTAAGATATTCGTGATGTCTTAATCGATCACTTGTCCGTCTATTATTATCACTCTATCAGGGAGATCGATCACTCGCGATGGGAGTTTGATCACTCAGTCTGACTGGATTGATCACTCATTTAATTATGCCATTTTTAGGCATAAATGAAGGCCTTTCGTCTAAATTGATCACTCGCAATCGAGGCTGAATTTATAGTGCAAACTGGACTTTTTTATTAAAAAAATGGGGCGAACCCTAGGTCAATACGTCCAAAATGATCACTCTAAAATTTGGACCAAATGTCTAGATTGATCACTCATATTTAGCAATTTCAAACTAAACTAATAGAGCGTTATCTATCAGTGATCGTCCAAATTGATCACTTAAGAAATTCCTCTGAATGTCCATAATGATCACTATTGGATGTCTGGTCTGTCGCGATTAGAGAGTTAAGTTCATCCAAATTGATCACTCATTACTTTGAGTCGTTTGTCTAAATCTATCACTCAGGTGATAGATCAGTGTGATACTCTCCAAAAACGTAGGGGTGCAAACTGGACTTTTTTTCATGTCCAGATTGATCACTCGCTACGCATGTCTTGGTTCCTGACTGCGTGGCAGAGTTTTGCTTTATCCTTAAAAGAGTAGTTAGACGGAGGTCTGCGGCACGACTGAGCTCGCCGAAGTCCGTAGATGGCGAAGCAAGTCAGAAGACAGTAGTCAGAAGCTGAATATCAGTGTTTTATGAAGAATCTCCGATTCGCCAAATGGCTTCGCCCTTCGGTTGCACCCAAGGTGCATAATAAGTATCGCTACGCTCGGTAGGCGGCGTCAAATACTCTCGTAAGCGACTTCTGACCAAGGACTAATACTATCCTTTGACATTTTCTGGTAGTCTGTAGCCATCGAAGGGAAGACCACTGTGAATACTTTTCAGCTGTATTTGTTAACCGCCCGCTACGCTAGAGATCGCAGAGCACGCTTAGAGCTGACGCAGAGCATTCTCCCCATCTCCTCGGCGCACTCAGCGATCTCTGCGGTTAAACCTCTTTACCAGTTTTAGTCGCATGTTGGTATTACTCCTAACTCCTAACTCCTAACTCCTAACTCCTGAATCTAGGTTTATTCGATATCGGAGGTTGATGACGCGGCGTGTCCGCCTTTAGTGCTCTTCAAGTGTAGAGCCACCGTTCGATCCAAATCGATCAATGTTTGATTTGATTGGTATCTTGATTCGTAGCGGAACGAGGAACTCATTTCGACCGCAGCCCCAAACGCTCAGCACGAAACTGCTTCACGGCTCCGCGACTGCAGGCGTTTCACCAATTCGGGCAGGGCAGTGCCAGCGGGGTGAGCGATACATGTGAACTGCTCTTGCAGCTCAGTCGGGGGAAGTTCTGGATTGATCAGAAATTTGAGTGTGCCTTCGCGAGTGCCGCCAATAAGTCCGGCTGCGGGATATACTTGTAGGGAGGTGCCGACGACGATCAGGATATCGGCTGTTTGAACGATCGCTTCGGCGCGTTCGATGAGCGGCACACTTTCGCCAAACCAGACGATGTGTGGGCGTAGTTGGCTACCGAGTGCGCACTGGTCGCCAAGTTTGATGTCTTTGCCCTTCAGTGGGGTCAGGAGGCTTTCGTCGGCTGTGCTTCGGGCGATGTCGAGTTCTCCGTGTAGATGAACTACTGTGGTGGAGCCCGCCCGCTCGTGGAGATTATCGACATTCTGGGTGACAATGGTGACGCGGTGCGTGGTTTCCAGCTGCGCGAGCGCCAAATGACCTGCGTTCGGCTCGACCGTGTAGAGCTGGCGTCTGCGTTGGTTATAGAACTCGAGCACAAGCGCCGGGTTGCGCTGCCAACCTTCAGGGGTGGCAACATCTTCGATAGGATGATTTTCCCAAAGCCCATCGGCTGCTCGAAAGGTTTGGATGCCGCTTTCAGCACTGATGCCTGCTCCTGATAGGACGACGACGTGTTGTTGCTTTGCCTGGCTCACTATTATGCTAGCTCCTAACTACTCTTTTAAGGATTATGCGTTGAGTGTGCGAATGGCTTCTTTGATGAATCCGGTCAGCGCCTGCGGCTCTGAACTGGTGGTGCCTTCACGCACGGCGGCTTTATAGTCGGCGAGTGCTTGAGCGAATGCTTGCGCGTGCAGCAGTTGCTTTACCAAGCGTAGGTAGTGCTCCATTGAGCGCCAATTGAGACCGCTGGCATCGAGGTGTAGGCGGTCGTCGTCGTTGAGATCGACCTTATTTTTGCGGCCTTGATTGAGACGTGTCCAAAAGGTTTCGGGAGATTTCCCGCAGGCGAGCCATAGCTTAAAGGTTTCGCCATTTTCGAGACTGCTTTGCTCCAGCTTACGGGCGGGCAGCTTCTCAATGTAGATTAAGAATTCAGGTTCGCCGCGCGGTTTGCTTTGTAGCTTGGCGCGGATGCGTGTGCCCAAGACGCTTTCCAGCTTATCGAGCGCGTCGGCAACCGGCTGAAGCGCCGCCACCATCTTGGCGGGGCGATCGTAGGTATAAGTGGCCGCTCCTATCTGGCGAAGTAGGGTGCTCGCCTTGATCGTCAGGTGCTTGTGTCGACTGTTGTAGCCGCCAGCCAGTATGCGTGGCATGAGCTTCAACAAGACCGCACGTGCGATCCATGTGCCTGCTTTGAAGAATTGGCGGCAGTCGAAGGAGACATAATCTTCCGCCGTGGGGGCTAGAATATTAAAGGCGCTGCCGATGGTGAAGTTGCGATAGAATTTACCTGATTGCTCGCCGAGGTTGAGTGTGCGGCGTGTCGCTTCATAGTTGAGCATTGAGAGCCAATGCTCGGTGCCAGGAGCTGAACTACCGCGATGCTGTGGCAAAGTGTAGTGCATGTGCCGCCCGTAGGCTTTGCTGATCGCTTGGCCGAATTCTTTAGATTTTTTACCGCCGATGAGACTCTTGATCGATGTCTTTCGGGCGAGTTCAGCGGGATCTTTGATTTGAGGGAAGTCGGATGCTTTAGGGAATCCAGCCATGGCAAATGCAATATGGCGCAAGGTGACTTCGACCTCACGATCATCGATCGGAGCATTTTTGATCAGGCTATACAGGGCGATGAAATAGCCGAAGTCGCGGATCGTCATAACTTCGGGTGTGCGTTCAGGGCAACCTTCGCAAATACCAGTTTCAATGGTATAATTCTCGCTCTGGTGGGTCGCTTTCCAAGACTCCTGTGCGGTGAGCGGGAAAGCAAACACGCTGAGGAGGCGGCGTGGAAATTCGACGACGTAGAACGATGAACTGAAGTCCCGCAGATAGTCCGTGAGCATTTCGGTGCCCTCCGTGCGGATCGCCATTGGGTCGCGATTTAACGGTGGCGAGGCGGGCAGTGAAGCCTCTTGCTTTACTGCTGTCTTCTTTGCGGTTTGAGCAGGCTCAGCCACGGGAACTGGAATGACTTCCGGTTCATCAGTGGCAAATAGCTCAAACTGCTCGGTTGGGGGCATAGGGTGCGGCGTGTCTAGAAATTTAGGGTGCTTCTATCGTGGGGTAAATAGGGGCTAAGAGATGGCCATTTCGGTTTGTTTAGTAGTGTCCTCATCCTCGATAATATTTTTTGGCACTCGAATTCCTAGGCGGCGGATTTTTTCAACGCCTTTCTCAGTCAGTTCATATTCACCACGCCCTGAGAGCTTGCGTAAAATACCTTTTTTGAAGAGTGGGTTCACCAATGCTGCCGTGTTGTTACTCTTCGCCTCAAAGTAGCGACAGATCTGTGATTTCGTAGGGTAGGAGAGTGATTCCTTAAAATGTGCAAAGATGTAGCGAAGGATATCTTCCTGGCGGGGTGTCAGGGTTGGAAGCGGATCAATCAATCTAGCCATAGTGCCGACTTTGCGAGTCGTATTTCGCAAAGTCAAAGTAAATATACCGCATTTTGTTATTATTCCTTTATCACCTATTGAAGTCAATAAGTGCTGTATAACAGTCGCTTACGAAATCATTAAAAATACTCGGTGACTCTGGATAAAAATGTTAAGTTTGCACTGAATGACTTAAAAAATGCCGAGTTTGCACTAAAAAATGCGCTAAAAATGTTGAGATTGCACGGTTTTACCAAGAGTGGGTTAACCACGGCTTAAGTGTATTGAGTGATCCAATACCGCGGCGAGTTTAGTGCAAACTCAGCATATTTTATGAGTCATCTGAGGAGATCGTGCAAACTGGACATCATTTTTCACGCAGGTATGATTAAATATGCTGAGAGGGCACTGAATCCTGGAGAAATTTTGCCACATCTCGTGGTAAAATTCCGTAGTCTCGGTGATGTTCGACCAAATTGCTGATTCTTGGGTGCTCAACCATCAAGGCTATTCCATTTAGGTGACAAAAGTTGAATGGATTAGGTCAAAAACATGTCGAGTTTGCATGGTTTGACTACGGATATTAAAAAGATGTCGAGTTGGCACTATTTGGAGTCGATCGCAGTTTAATCTTAAAAACGCAGTGAACTGCTACGAAAATTTTGAAAGTGCGCGAAAATGGAGACTTCTGAGTTTTGAAGCAAATTCGCTAATCATCGCCATGCTCGTTCTAGCGTCATTTAGGGTCTTTTCATCGCCATCTCCGAAAAGACCTGCGTCGTCGTCAAGCAACTGGCGATTCCAGGTTTAAATCCATGCTGTAGGACACGGTTCTTTCCGAAGGAAAGCCCATGTTCAGTTCAACCAGCAGCTCGAACTACAGATGACCGACCTTACTCCGACGCGAGGTCGCCACGTTTTACATCAACAAACCGCTCGTTGGGATTTCGAACGGGTGACTTCACTAGGTTTTGCAACTTTATGAGATCATTGGTAAACAACTCCATTGCTGCTTACCAAAGAACGCGCACTTAGAGGTCTCTAGCTCGCATTTCTGTAAAGAAGAGATCTTTGCAATTCGCTAGTTGTTCTGGGATCTCAGTGTCGTCATCAATGAATTGTTCGATCCACTCAGTTGGATCGAGTGAAAGGAATTCAGGCTCCTTAAGATAGTTTTTGACAACGCGTGCCAGCACAACAGATGAAAAGAGCATCGCGCGTGTCGTGGCATCATCAGTCAGCTCTGGATGTGCTTTAAACTCTTCTTTAAAGACTTTTTGCTGATAGCTCGTGCGCTCTTTCTCTCCCCATGAATCAAATAATGTCTGACTGCGCGCTTGCTGGTCGTTTTTGATTTGAATGAAGGCATGTTTCAAAGCTTCACGCTTAATCTGAGCTGCGATTTGCTGCTCAGAGCGTTCGAGGTCACGTTGCTCCTTCGCTTCGGCGGCGATGCGCTCTGCACGCGACTGATAGCCAGCAGGGGCACTGTAACATTCTTCAATGGCACGACGCAAGTAACCTGCACGGTTCCGGATGCTTTTCGCATTTTTAGTCTCAATTAAATAATCGAGATAATCGATTTGTAGAATCAGGTCATTCTTAGGATATTTCGCGACGAGTTGAGAGGCAAAGGTCGATGAGATGCCGTGCTCACGTAGCTTCGCTTCCAGTGGTGGAACAGTCGAAGTATCAATGATTTCTCCATCCTTCCCTGGCATGCGTAGCAGATCAAATCGGATCAGGTGGGATCCCTTTTTTACCTTTGTAAAGCGTTCTTCTTTAGGGAGTTTTGTAATGAACTCGATCTCTTCGAGTTCTTTAATGGCTCCTAGGAGACGGCGTTTTAGAGGGCCGATTTCAGCGGCTCCGATGCCGAGTTTATTGTGCCCCAGTTCGATCACGTCGTAGGTGAGGGAGCGGCAGTTGCGGAAGTTACTGCCTAACAGACGGTAAAGTCGGCGTGCGATAGAGTTCCCCAGCTGAGCCATGGCCGCGCAGTCGATGGTGTGCAAGTTGCCGGCGACGAACGACGTAAAGGGCACAAAGTTCCAGATGATCTCGAATTTGCCGTTGTCCGTCTGCGGCTCCCTAAAATTATCGATGATATGGAAGTGCTCACTTTTGTAGCTGTCTGAATGATGAATATACCAACCTTTCTCGTAGGAAAGGTTCACGCGCGTCCATTTCATCAGGCTCTCTTTGATTCGGGCAAATCGTGTGCCGGAGGAGGTTTTGTTGCCCATCGCTTGATTCAACTCGTAGATGGAGAATTGGATCTTACGACTTTTGAAACTCGCTTTGGCGGTCAATTGCAGGAGTCCTAGGATGACATCGTCGTCAAATGCAGTAGGCAGCCCACGATCGGGGTCTGCTGAGATGCGTAGCTCTCGTTCAAAGGGGCGTCCATCACTATCAGTCCAGCGATCTTTAAAGACGAGCTCCGTGCAATCCTTGGGCGCCCTCTGGCTAAGGAGCGCAATTGGGAATTCGGCTAAATTACGTTCGTCCTTACCGAGCGAGATGATACCTGGCGAGTTTTCATCAGAAATATCAAGATCCAGGAATTCTGCTTGGATAATTTTTTCTTCTTCTGAGAGTTCGGGATCGTCTTCCATGGTATGTATTCGAAATGCGTTTTGGCTATGTTGCTGTTATTCTATATAAATATGAAAACAACAACAACAAAGGGAATTCGCAAGTTGCTGGTAATCAACGAAAATTCCGAATAAATGTGTTCGCTTTGCACTAAAGTGGCTAAATCGGTGTTCACTTTGCACTAAAATAGGGAACTGAATGTCGAGATTGCACCCGTTTGAATCGATATAAATGTCGAGTTTGCGCTAGCTGATTATAATAGATGTAGAGTTTGCACTTAGCTTTCTGAAATTATGTTAAGATTGCACTGCCAAAGCCGTTTTGAGGCCGAGTTTGCACTAATCTTGAAATTAGATGCTGAGTTTGCACTATTAGTTGCTGAGCTCATTTAGGTATCCATTGAGAGTTTGGCCGGTTTTTATGTGAATGACTGCAAACTCGACATTTTTTCTCCGACTGACTGAGGAATTTGCCACAGTGGTGTGAACTCAGCATTTTTTTGAATGCTTCCTAGTAAGGGAAGAATGATATCATCCTAGATTCGGCAGTTGGCATGGGCTCTGATTCTTAAACCGTCAATTAACGTCAATCCAGCCACTGCCAAAATGGCGAATGATCTAACACGCGATTCCTAGTTCGAGACGTCACTCAAGTATTTAAGCAGTATGTATTTAGAACCTCTGATTAACGGTTCAATTCATCTTTTCAGGATCAAAGAGTGGTTTGATTCGTGGCCTTGAAACTCTGTTTCGTGGGACTTCTTCGCTAGAAAACTTGATTTAGAGCTAATTTTGCGGGAGCTGGGGTCCGATTGCTTGACCTGAAGTCAACTAGTCGTCCGTATTTTTATGCTGAGTTTGCACCTCGCCGCTAAAGACATTCACATCATTGATACGCTCCGATTCATCAATGTCCTGCGCTTCATTTTGAATAATCGCACATACGAATTGATTAGGAAAACTATATGCGAGTTGGAGAAGGGTGACACTCGGGCCGCTAGGCTTACGTTTACTGATTTCCCAACCGCGTAGTGTGCTAGTTTCTACACCCAAAAGTCGGGCGAACACACTTTGAGACACGTTTAGATTGATACGAGTGAGATAAATTTTGTCCTGATTGAAGTAGGCGACGGCAGGTAATACTTTGCTGAACTGGGGGTTGATTCGTAAGAGTTGCATGACTCGAAGGGTGGCGTGGCTTGGGATACGCAGCCCGGCTTCATATTTTTTGATCGTGTCACTATGAACTCCTACCAAAGGACCGAACGCATGCACCTTCATATCAAAAGTTTTCCTAAGCGCGCGGATTTCTTTAGGCTGAAACATTTGCGGCTGCCTAATTTCAGGGCACTCAGGATCGCCGTGAGACAGAAAGGTATGATGTTTGGTAAATGCACCGCCGGTATGACTGCGTTTCGTTTGTTCTAATCGTATCTTACGGCGAATAAGGGCACCCGTTATTGGATTTTGATCCGATGAATTCTGAGTCATTTGTAGTTTCGATTGGAAGGGAAGGGGAGAGCGGGAGTTCAATAAACCTTAATGTGTATGAATCCAGACGGACAAGTCAACTTTAGGCATAGGGCATACGGCACCTTACATTTTATCTATTTGTTAAATGAATAGGCCAAATAATGAAATAGAAAATGGGGTTTCGACTGTTAAAATCAAAAAATCAATTAGTGCCCTATGTCGTATGGCAAATGACTTTATTCGGTTGTGTTATGATTCGTATTCTAAACGAATTGACTCTGTATACGCATCCTAGGCTGGGCGTTACAGTTAGTCATGACGCAACAAGTGCTGATCCAGTCTGTCCTGCAGTAGTAGCATTCCCGAAGTGAGGTCGGAAGTAATACTGACTGCTGCCAGCCATAACTAGCTGGGCTCATCTAAGGTTCGGTCGATGCCTGTGAATGCCGTAATGTTTGTTGCGATTGCATACGCTGAAATCCCCTCGCCATCCCGTCGTGGGGTATTGGGATCATATTACGCTAGGGGCCTTGGTTTATATGGCTCGATATCTCACTTTTACCTGGTTTCTCACGGAGTGCTTTATCATCAATTAAAGTAAATGCATCAGTAGATTTAATGCATACACATGATTGTGCTAAAGCTCAGAATCGGGTATTATTTGTCTGCTTAGCTCCAAATTATCCCCTGCGTGTCCTTTAAATGCAGGGCATATTAACCCGTTCTCCCTTGTGAAATTTAAGACTACTCAATTTCGTGAAATTCGATCAAAAGGTCGAATTCGTTGCCCTCAAGCCTCTACTTCGGGAGGTTTCGCACTCGTCATTGCATTAAGTTTGATGGCGTTTGTGCTACTTCTTATTCTGTCGATCAGCACGCTCGTTCAAGTAGAGCAGGCGAGTTCGGCCAATACGGTTGCTCGGATGAAGGCGCGCCAAGCAGCATTGTTGTCATTGGATCTGGCGATGGGTAAATTGCAGGAAACCGCTGGACTGGATCAACGTGTGACCGCTCCGGCTTCAGCGGCCGCGGGTATTGCTGGTGATGACAATGGCCCCAAGCAGCTCACTGGCGTCTGGCGTTCGTGGGAAGGGCTCGACCATGATAAGTCAACAGGTTTCCCGAAGAAGCCCGATTATGATTCTAAGATGGACACTGGAGTTCCGGATATAGATTCGACTGCACCTGAACGCTTTCTCGGATGGCTGGTTTCCTCTGCTTACGATCCTGCGTCATCAGACTACTTGGCGGGCGCCGATGCGCCTCCTAGTTTGACTAACGAAACTTCCACCGTGCCATTGCTTGCTAGTGGGAGTGTGATTCCTAACCCTGATCCCATCGATGTTAATGAGTCGGAGGACGTTGAAGTATATGTAGTGCCGACGGAAATAGAAGATGGTTCTGCTGCGATTGCATGGTGGATTTCAGGGGAGAATACCAAGGCCTTACTTCGCGAGAAGGATGAGATTGTATCCGGCGTAGATGAATGGGTGAAATGGGGGGATCGCCTGTCCAGCTCTGCGGGTCCTGATGTGAATGAGTTTAAGATTACAGATGTGGAGGATCTTGGGCGCGTGGTGAATCGCACTAGCCTTAATTTGATGGATAACACGATTCCGACAGGCAGCACGGTTTCAAGCACCTATTTTCATGATCTTACCGGTTATGCGCGTGGTTTGCTGACGAATACCGCGAATGGCGGCTGGCGTAGGGATATTTCATTAATGGCAGAGCAGTGGGAGACTCTCGCAAGCCCTGACGGAGGTGCTACTTACCCTTTTTATACTCGGAGTCCGGGGGATGAGACAGAGGCGTTACTGAACAGTGGAAATGTCGGGGGGTTGATCTATCCCTGGTCCGAGCAGCTGAACTTTGCTGCAGAAAATAGCAGCGGAAAATTGGCAGGAGGCCCTTCAGTGGGGTGGGCGGCGCTCGCTGATTTTGCGAACCAGTATAAGCAAATTACGTCCGGAGATGCATCGGGGAATGTGACCTTTTCTGCGGGTAGTAGTCTCGTAGGACCTGGAGTTTATCAGATGTCCACCGAAGCGCGGCGGGATAGTATTGTTCGCTCCCCCGTCCTTGCGCGTATGCATTGGGTGCTCAAATTTGAGTCAAAGCTGTTGACTGGCACCGATGCTACAGACGATCCTACAAATACGCATGGCGCATATTTGAATTTAACTCCCGTGGTAACCTTTTGGAATCCTTATAATGTATCCATCGATGCGGGTGGCACAAACACTAATTTTTGGATGCGTTTGCAAGAACAGCTCCCTTACAAGTTTAAATTTAATGTCGGAGGGGTGTCGCAAAATGGATTCTTCGCTCTGGACAAGTTAATCAACAAAACGAGCAACACGACTTTGAGGTTTCCGGCCGACGATGAAATCTGGCAGCCAGGTGAAGCACGCGTTTATAGTCCGCGCAACAGGAATGGGAATGACCTAAACATGCAAAGAGGGTATGAAAATGCGGTTGGTATTAGTGTCCGAATTAATTTAGAAGAAGCACAGCCAAATTCCGACAACGATGTTCCGATCAATGGTTTGGCTGATAGTCTATTTACGGTAGAGCTGGAAGGTAGCGGTGATTTCAAATGCCAAGTAAACGAATGGCCGGGGACTGGCGGCGGCACTGGTAATGGACGCTCAAATTCCGCGAGTATTCATTATAACATAACAGCGGCCGATGCTGCGATTTACTGGCCGACTCCAGATATTGCTAATGACATTCAGAAATTAAATCAGTTAGTCGTGAATGGTCCTTCACCGTTTATGATTATGATGCTCCAATTGCATAACATTACGGAGAATTCGGCAGGTGGAAGAGGTTATTCTCACCGCAAGGCCATTTCTGGAGTTACAAGTGATCAGGTTGATGGCTATTCGAAAGTAGCGCACTTAGATGCATTTCCTTATGACCTCATTTTTAAATACCCAAATCCCAGCGCCGGAACAGACGGGCTGCCGGTTGATGGAATCACTGCTGAGGACCCCTATAGTTTCATCGGCACGAGCCATAGTTCCTTTGACGGCTTGAAAAGCTTGATCGTTGGTGAGATACCCACAAAACCTCTTCGATCGTTAGGCGATCTGCAGCATTTTGATGTGGCTTACTTCAACGCTGTGCTACCGTTTGTTGCCAATCCGATAGGCAATAGTAATGCCAGCCAATGGATCGAACCGGATCAGGTATATATCGATAATGGTGCTCCGACCTCTCAACTTGCTTCGTATGATCATAGTTATGTGGCCAATCACCTGTTTTTTGACGACTGGTTTGTTTCGTCGATCGCACCCGAAACAAACGGCTATGATACCTATCCGGCTGGTTCTGAGATCAGGGGGATCGAAAAAGTCTACAGCGAATTTGCATCCGGAGATGTTCCGTTGCCGAATTCGGCTTATAAACCAGCTGATATATTGTCCAAAACCGACGCAAGCTCCGCTGCAGACGACCTGATTGTAGATAATACTGCATGGCATAGTGTCGCTTCCAAGCTGGAGGTTGACGGCATGTTTAATGTGAATTCGACTTCGGTGGAAGCATGGTCGGCGATGCTCAAACATATGCGGGAGGCGAAGGCTCCCTATGTTTCCAATAGCACGAGTGGCACGACCTATAGTGTTGAATTAGATGTTGGAAGTTCGGATGACAATTTTGTGAGTCGAACCAGCGTGGCAGGTGACCCCGCCGCGAATTTTTATGGGGATCCAAATGATACTCTTTACACCAAAGTCGGTATGCGGAAGAGTCTAACTAATGTGCAGATTGAGGCGCTCGCGACTGAGATTGTGAAACAGGTAAAAGAACGCGGGCCGTTCTTGTCACTTTCAGAGTTTGTAAACAGGCAGCTTAATACGGACAACTCGGCATCTAGCCTTGCTTTGGCAGGAGCAATTGAGTCTGCGTTAGTGGAGTTATCGACGAAAGGAGTGACCGAGAATCCATTCAAGGATTTGCAGGATACTTTTGCTGATGCTGTTGTGCCTGGAGGAGTGGGGCATTTGTTCGCTGCTGCTGCGGAAGGGAATTTAGCCTATGGTTTTCCGGGGTGGGTGCGCCAGGCAGATATTCTGAGGCCATTGGCTCCGGTGCTATCTGCGCGTGATGATACATTTGTTATTCGCGCTTACGGAGAGAGCAAAGATCCAATCACCGGTGAGGCTAAATCGGCGGCGTGGTGTGAAGCGGTTGTGCAGCGACGTGCAGATTATGTCGACCCAGATGCTGATGAGGCAACAGTCTTGCCAAGCGATGGCACGCTCGACTCTGAGGCCAACAAACGGTTCGGGAGACGTTTTAGAATTGTTTCGTTTCGGTGGTTGTCACCCGATGAAGTTTAGGATGAGATTAAGAACATGAGAGCTTGTATTTTGTTTTTGCTGTGTGGACTGCTGACATCGACGACTGTTGCCGCGGACAGGGTAGCTCGAATTCTGTATTATAACGCCCCAGCAGATGCTCCCGAAACCGCTTATGCGCATCAAGCGGGTAAAAAGCCGCAGGAAGTCGAACTTGGGCGTCATAATTTCTCAGAGTCGTTTAAATTGGCGGAGGAGACGAAGCATCTGTTTTTTTTACCGAATGCGTTGCCAGAAAACACGCCTGCGCCTTCCGGGGCACCTTCAGTGGAAATCCCGATTAGCTGGAATAAGGTTTTAATCATCGTCCTCGAAGATGAGTCAAATCCGACGCTCCCCATCCAGTTTAAGGCGATTAACGCCAATGATGACGCCTTTGGTCCGGGTGACACATGTTTTGTGAATTTCTCGAAGGTGACAGTTTTAGGGACTGTCGGAGATAAAGATTTAATATTGAAGCCAAGTGAGTTCGAAATCATTTCTCAGCCTCGAAAGGATCGGGGCATGTATCTTCAGAAGCTGGATGCCTATCATGAGGGCGAAAAGATAAGGAGACGCTTGGTTCAACAGAAATGCCAATATGACCCAAGCGAGCGTGTGCTTACCTTTATGATCGCGTCACCACCGCCACGAATGGTCAAGGTCTATTCGGCGCCAATCTTAGATTTTTAAAACTGTATTTAATATAATATTCGATGCTAAAGCTAATAAGCGTTTAGGACAGCGCTTTAATTTTGTATCCTTTCGGCATTTGCCCCACCACGAAGCTTAAGAAAGAAGATGAGAACCATAAAAGACTGTTTATTATTACTGTGTGGCTTGGCTGTATCCACAGTTTGTTCTGCTGATCGGGTGGCACGTATCATATATTATGGTGCACCTACCAATGCCCCACAGACCACATACGTCTATCAAGCAGATCAAGAGCCGCAAGAGATCCGTTTGGATAGTCATAATTTTTCGGAATCATTTGACTTGTCGCCGGGATCTAATCGCTTGGCATTTTTGCCGTCGCTATTGCCTGAGGACGCTCCTGTGCCTCAAGCGGCTCCCATGTTGAATATCCCTGAAGATTGGAATAAGGTGTTGATTCTTGCTTTTGAAGATAAAGAGAATCCCGTCTTGCCGATTCGTTTGAAGGCAATCAATGCGAATGAGAATGTCTTCGGTTCTGGAGATACTTTGTTCGTTAATTTTTCTGATGTGACTGTGGCTGGATATGTTGGAGACAAGAAGTTGATCTCCAAGCCTCGCTCGACAGCGCGAATTACTAATCCAAGGAGTGGTATCGGTAATTATATGATCAAGCTGGATGTCTTTGAGACTGACGAAAACATACGAAGAAGGTTGGTTCAGCAAAAATGTCAGTATAATCCCGCAATGCGTGTTGTCACATTTTTCGTTCCAATGCCACCGCCGCGAAAAGTTAAAGTCTATTCGGCTCCTATCTGGGATTTTTAGATGAGCGCAAGTCTACTTAATTGCGTGTAGTGGCTTGCTGTTTTTTAATCTCATTTCTTCAGTCCATGGCAGGGACGCTAGGTAATACTATCCTTTGACATTTTCTGGTAGTCTGTAGCCATCGAAGGGAAGACCACTGTGAATACTTTTCAGCTGTATTTGTTAACCGCCCGCTACGCTAGAGATCTCAGAGCACGCTGAGAGCTGACGCAGAGCATTTCACGCAGACCTCCCCATCTCCTCGGCGCACTCAGCGCACTCAGCGATCTCAGCGATCTCAGCGATCTCAGCGATCAAGCCTTTTTACCAGTTTTAGTCGCATGTTGGTATAATAATGAGCTAATTTGGCGTTTTGTTAGTTCTCGTAAGTTGCATGTGGCAAAGTGTCTGATTGTTACGGTGAACTTCTTGATGTGAAGTTGGATTATGCAAGGCTGGCGGGGTTGGCAACAGATGTTGTATTATTTATCCAGGGGAACCACATCAAGGAACGTCTGTGCTTTTTGTTATATTCCAAATGGTCACACTGCCATGACGTGTTGTGCGCCATACGTTGAATATAAGTGGCACCTTTTGCCGATTCCTCACAACTAACGGATGCTGTATTCAACGTGCAGTCCTTTCAATCGACAATGACACGCCCTGTTCCCACATTCACGTTATACAAATTAATGTGTATGCGTAGTAGTCGCTGAGGCGCTAATTTGGTATTTTATAGGCTGTCACGCCCCAACGTGCCTGTTTCTTCTATTTGCTCTTCTTATTTCTGTATGAAACTATGTTATTCATGGGGTGTTTCACATCATGACTATGACCTTAAATTTGAATCTAAAATTAGCGCTCGGCTTAACGAGTTGCTGTCTTGCGCTCACAGGCGCTGAAGCGAAATCCCTCGAAGGGAGTCGTCCGAATATTGTCTTCGTGATCACTGATGATCAGGGCATGGGTGATTTATCCTGTATGGGCAACGAAATCGTGCAGACACCGCACATTGACAAATTTTACGAGGCTTCGACGCGGTTTACCGATTTTCAGGTGAGCCCGACCTGCGCGCCGACGCGGGCTGCGATTATGAGTGGCCGCCCTCCTTTCAAGGTAGGGGTGACGCATACGATCTTACAGCGCGAACGGATGGCTCTGGATGTGGTGACAATGCCACAGGCACTACAGAGTGCAGGTTATGCGACTGGACTTTTTGGTAAATGGCACCTGGGCGATGAGGAAGCTTATTTGCCTCAGAGTCGTGGTTTCGATGAAGTGTTGATGCATGGTGCCGGCGGTATCGGCCAAGCCCAGTATGGTGATTTTCCTGCCAATAGTGAGAATACCTATTTCGATAACGTGTTGCTGCATAATGACACCGTGGTGAAGACCAAGGGGTTTTGCACGGATGTGTTTTTTCAAGCAGGGCTTGCATGGATTAAGCAACAGGAAGCTGCGGGCACGCCGTATTTCGCTTATATTTCGCTGAATGCACCACATGGGCCTTTCATCGCTCCAGCATCCTACAAGAAGCGCTTTCTGGATGAAGGTTATGATAAAAATACTGCTGCGCGCTATGGTATGATCGAGAACATTGACGACAACTTTGGTCTGTTGATGGAGAAGTTGGCCGAGTGGGACGCGTTGGAGAATACATTAGTCATTTTTCAGACTGATAATGGTATGTCGATGAAGCCGATCACAAAAAATGGCAAAAGTGTGGATCGTTTTAATGCGGGCATGAAGGGCGCAAAGAATTCGCCGCATGAAGGTGGCACCCACGTGCCTGCCTTCTGGTATTGGCAAGGAGTCTTAGGAGAAGGTGTGGATATTGATGACCTGACAGCTCATTTGGACCTCTATCCGACATTCGCGGCATTGGCGGGTGCGACACTTCCAGCTGATATGCAGGAGCTCGACGGACGTTCATTACTGCCACTGCTGGAAAATCCGGAGGCTGCGTGGCCGAACCGTGAGTTATTTGTGCACTGTGGCCGTTGGAATCCAGGTCAGCGCGATAAATTGAAATACAGACCAAGTGCGGTGCGCACGGAACGTTGGCGCTTTGTGAATAATCAGGAACTGTATGATATTTCAGTAGATCCAAAACAAACCACGGACGTTGCCGCCTCACACCCGGAGGTGATCGCTGAATTGCGCAAGTCTTATGAGGCTTGGTGGAACTCTGCGGTGCCGCTGATGGTCAATGAGGGGCTGCCGAAGGTAGAGCCCGAAGACCAACCATTTGCGATTCGTTACGATGAGCAACTCAAAGAACAGGGCATTCCCGAGTGGGCGCCCGAGGAACTATAACAATCGGAGATTTCTATTTTGAACAAAAAGCTACTTTCAATCCTATCGTCAGCTCTCATCAGCGCTTCATTGGTTTCATCCGCAGAGACTGCGATGGACAAGATGTGGGGCGATCGCAATGTTCGGGTCGATGTTGAATCGTCGGAGCGCGCTGCGCTGTTTCGTGATGGAAACTATGGAATGTTCATCCACTGGGGGCTATATTCCCAGCTAGGTGGCGAGTGGAAGGGGGAGACCTTCTACGGAATTGGTGAGTGGATCAAGCGGCAGATGGGCATTCCGACTGAGGAATACATGGCAATCGCCAACGACTTTAATCCAGTCGATTTCGATGCGAATGCGATTGTTGCTACCGCGAAGGCGGCAGGCATGAAATATATCATCATCACGTCGAAGCACCACGAGGGCTTTGCGATGTTTAAGTCGGCACACCCGTTCAACATCGTCGATGCGACACCCTTTGCACGCGACCCGATGCAGGAGTTGGCCGATGCGTGTCGAGCAGAAGGACTTGGTTTTGGTTTTTACTACTCGCACAACCAAGACTGGACCGCGCCGGGTGGAACAGGCGGCCCGGAGCTGAACCCAGATGGCTCTGAGGCTACTTTTGAGGAATACTTCCGCGAGAAGTGCTACCCTCAAGTGAAGGAAATATGCACCAATTACGGCCCCTTGAGTTTTGTGTGGTTTGATACACCACGTGGCATGCCCGA
The DNA here is from genome assembly GCF_902728235.1 of Lentimonas sp. CC4. Lineage (NCBI taxonomy): Bacteria > Pseudomonadati > Verrucomicrobiota > Lentimonas > Lentimonas sp. CC4. The sequence goes on along the minus strand of NZ_CACVBO010000002.1, from coordinate 115,202 downwards.
AGAGATGGTTGTGGAGTTGGCCGATCTCGTTCGCGAAACCCAGCCTGACGCGATGCTGTGCAGCCGCATCGGTTTCGGGATGGGGGACTATGTGAGTTTAGGAGACATGCAAGTGCCCGCCAGTAACCACGAAGGACTGTGGGAAACCTGTGACACCACGAATGATTCTTGGTCGTATGCGTGGTATGATAATAACTGGAAAGATGCGAAGACAATTCTTGGTCGATTGGTCGCAACCGTTGCGCGTGGCGGCACATATCTACTGAATGTAGGACCAGATGGTAAGGGACGCATTCCTGCGCCTGCAGTTAAGTATCTGGAACAAGCTGGCGACTGGATCAAACAAAACCCAGGCGTTGTTTATGCTGCGGATGCATCCCCTTGGGGAGCTGCATTACCTTGGGGCGATGTCACCATCCAAGGCGACCTGCTCAATTTGGTAGTGTTTGACTGGCCGAAGGATCACCGCATCTATCTGCCTGGCTTGAATACCGAGATTGAAAGTGCAACGCTCCGCACCGCCTCGGGTGAGTTGATTCCTCTGACTTGGACGAAGGTTGGTAATTGGTCCGCGATTGAAGGCGGGGAGTTGACCGCTGCACAAATTTCTGGGCTAGCTTCGGTGATTGAATTGAAACTTAAAGGTGATCTACAGGTCGATGCGGCGGGTGCCGTGCATCCGAACATTGAGACATTATTGCCGACTGAATTTGCGAGTGTCGAAGCGGCAAATCAGGAAGGCTCGCGTTGGATGGAAAAGTTTGGCGAGTGGAAGCATGTGACACAGGTGAATAAGTGGCGCGCAGATGGAATTGTTACTTGGGATATCGATGTGGCTGAGGCAGGGGACTACTACGTGTCGTTGAGCTATCTTGGTGTGGGCCGCGCGGTCTGGTCGATTGAGACGGATGAGGGCACGTTCCTTCAGAATCAGCAACCTGCGACTTCGGGCTACCACAGTAACCCGATGGGGCTCTTAAGTTTCAAGACACCGGGCAAACACACGATATCAGTGCGACTGGTCGATGGCGACCGCCTTGATACTAGTTTAAAGTCACTGTCGTTGTCACCCGTCAACGAGCTCTAAGTGGACTTAGATCAACTTGTTTATACATATTTAATCGATTGCGGAGTTTTACATGTTTTCCAGCTCCATACTGGAGAATTCCTTGTCTGATACATTATAATGAAAATCTTTAAATACCTGAGAACGTTGTTGCTCTGTCTCGGAGTCACACTTGTCTGCCTCGCTCAGTTGAAAGCAATAGAGTCTGCCGACTTCTACATCTCGACCGAAGGCTCCGACCAATGGTCGGGCACCTTAGACTTGCCAAACGCGGATCGTAGTGACGGTCCGTTTGCCACGTTGTCGCGTGCGCGCGATGCGGTTCGTGAGCTAAAGCAGAGTCGACCGGCTAAAGATATCGTGGTTCAGATTCGCGGTGGCTTGTATCCGCTTAGCGAGACGGTGATATTTGGCGTTGAAGACTCAGGCGAAGGCGCTGCTACCATTACCTATGAGGCTTACCCTGAAGAGTTACCGGTGTTTAGCTCGGGTAAAAAAATCGAGAGCTGGAAGAAAGTATCAGGTCCACTGCCTGGACTACCGGAAATCGCTCAGGATGAAGTCTGGGTCACGGATATCTCTGAGCAGTTCTTCACTCTATACGATGAGCAGGGCTTACTGCCACGCGCTCGTTCGGATGGTTTTATTCCTCTAGAAGGCGGATCAACAGATCGGGTGCACTATCCGGAGGGGACGCTGAAGAATTGGTCGAACCTTGAAGATGTAGAACTCGTGATACGCCCCCACCATGCGTGGGTGGTGAATATCCTACCGCTGAAGTCGGTCAATGAGCAGAAGCAGATGGCTCATACCTCGATTATCGCATCCTATGCAATGAGTCCACTGCACTACTTGCCCAACCTAGAGTCTTGTTGGGTTGAGAACGTGCTTGAAGCATTGGATCAACCTGGCGAGTGGGTCCTAAATACTCAGGAGCAGAAGCTCTATCTCTGGCCACGAAGCCAGTCATCGGTGCTGTTTCCTCAGTTGATCGAACTGATCCGAGTGGAAGGGGATATCGATGAAGAGGGGGCACAGGATATCCCGGTGCGAAATTTAGTTTTTAAAGGCCTGACCTTTTCACATGGCGAGCGCTACTCGATGAATAAAGGTGATACTGGTCTGCAGCATGATTGGGATTTCCAAGATAAGGCGACTGCGATGCTACGCTTTCGTGGTGCGGAGAACTGTGCAGTTGAGAATAGCCGGTTCATGCATACTGGCGGAGGTGCCATTCGTTTCGATTTACATGCTCAGAACAACCGTGTGGTTGGCAATTTGATTGAACATATCGGCGGCACAGGTGTGCTGCTCTGCGGCTATGGCCCAGGCACGAAGGATGTGAACCGCAACAATTTGGTTTATAATAATCACATCAATCATACCGGGCAGATTTATTCGCACTCACCGGGAATCTTAGTCTGGCAGAGCGGCGAGAATCGTGTCGCTAACAATTTGATTCATCACCAACCGTATGCGGGTATTATTATCTCCGGTGTGATCACTGATTTCTTTCACCGCTGGAAGCGCGAGATGTCGCCATCGATTCGTTGGCACGAGGTCGAAGGGGAGCGTGGCAAGCGTAGTATCGATGAAGTCCGCCCGTATTTGCATACCCATGACAATCAGATCGAATACAACGAGATTCACCATGTGATGCAGGAGTTGAACGACGGCAATGCCATCTATATTCGTGGTGCGGGACCAAATAATGTGATTCGTGGTAACTATATTCATCACATGCTGAGCTCGACCGTCATGCAGGCGGCGATTCGCACAGACGGCGGTCAGCGTGATACGCTCATTACCGAAAACTTAATTTATAAGTGTGTCTCTCAAGGGATGCAGGTGAAGTTGAATAACCGAGCCATCAATAACTTTATTATTGATATCCTACCAGGCACGCACGACGGCAAGAAGCGCCAAGTTTATATTAAGCTCTATGAAGGGCCGATGACAGGTGGTGCTTATGAGCGTAATGTATTCTACCATTCAGGTGATAAGACAAAGTTCTATCATGAGGGAAAAAGCCATCGCACGGAGGTGGGTGCTTACGCAAAGGACGCAGATACGGATTACAATATTTATTACTGCGTGGGTGATCCAGCAGTGAGCCAAGCCGTGTTGGATAAGAAGCAGCAAGAAGGTGTGGATGCACATAGTTTAGCCGTAGATCCGCTTTTTGTTGATTTGGAAAATGGCGATTTTGGCCTACTGCCTGAGTCACCAGCCTTAACGTTGGGCATCAAGCCTTTTGACCTCTCCAAGGTAGGGCTGATCAAATAATTGATACTGAGTTTTATGATGAAAAGAATGTTACTAGTGTTCGCTGCCTTATTGCAGTTCTGTGGGGTGGCTTTGGCTGACTCTACTAAGCCAAATGTGATTTTCATTTACGCGGATGACTGGGGATGGGGTGACCTCTCTAGCCATGATACGGATTGGCTAGACACTCCCCATCTAGATCGCTTGGCGGCAGAGGGAGTGGACTTCCAACAGTTTAATGTGCTGAACCCGATTTGTTCGCCAAGTCGCGTTGCGTCGATGACTGGACGCTTCTCATCACGTTTCGGGATCAACGATATTTTCAGTGGCGGCAGTCAGATGAAGGAACACCCAGATTGGTTGAACCCGAAGGCGCCGAATACTGCGCGCTATTTTAAAAATGCTGGCTACTATACTGGCCATGTCGGTAAGTGGCACATGGGGCGTCATGGTATCCCGGGTGCACCAGAGATTACTGACTATGGGTTTGACGAGTCGATTGCATACGCGGGACCAGGGCCTCAGTTGAACTATGAGCAAGTGGGTGATTACGCGGTGAAATTTATCGAAGAAAATAAGGATCGTCCGTTTTACCTGAATGTCTGGCTGCACGAAACACATTTACCGCATGAGCCAAGCGATGCATCGATGGAGAAATGGAAGCATTTGGACGAGCAGAAACAAGTGTATGCGGCTGTGATCTCCGATGGAGATAACAAGGTCGGCCAGGTGTTGGCTGCTCTGGACAAAGCAGGTATTGCTGACAACACGATCGTATTGTTTTCCAGTGATAATGGCCCCGAAGAGACGGGGACTGAAAATCGTAAAATGCGTAAGCGCAACGGTAAGACAGACAAGTATGCGTGGTGGTATAGTGTAGGCACGACCGGTGGTTTACGTGGAGGTAAGCGCAGTTTATATGAGGGTGGTGTTCGCACACCTTTCCTTGTCCGCTGGCCTGGGCATATTCCTGCTGGCACGATCAATAACACCACGGTGTTTACTGCGGTTGATTTGTTACCGACACTCTGTGCTGCTGCGGGCATTACACTTCCAGAAAATGCTGAGCTTGACGGTGAGAATTTGCTAGCTGCGTTTCAGGGTGAAAAGCCATTGCGCACCCGCCCAATCTTCTGGTTGAAGAGGGATCATATTAAGGAGCCTGACTTATGGCCACGCCTTGCAGTGCGTGATGGTGATTGGAAGTTGGTCACGACTTTCGAAGGAGACCGCACAGAGCTATACAATTTGGCTGAAAATCGCTCTGAGGATGCGAGCAATGATCTATCAAAACAGAATCCTGAGGTGGCTGCTCGCTTGAAGACGATGGTGTTTGACTGGTATGCAGAGCTGCCGACAGAGGCGGATCCTGCATGTATCTCTAAAACCTATCGTAAAAAAGAAAAGAAGGCAAAATAGTCCTGAACTGATTCCTAACCCCCATTATATATCCTATGAAAGTCCTTTTAGCCCTTATCGTGACCGCACTCCTAGTGCAGTTCTCTCTTCATGCAGCTCCTGAAAAGGGGTCCCTGGTCGAGCAGGATCGAACGCTGAGTTGGGAATTCACTCCGGACCCAGCTTTACCTAATGTCTTGATTCTGGGGGACTCGATTTCGATTGGTTATACTTTGCAGGTGCGCGAACTGTTGAAGGGGAAAGCAAACGTCTTCCGCCCCGTCAACAAGACGGGCAGTCGTCCTGCCAACTGTGGGGGCACAACCAAAGGTTTACGGTTTATCGACGGGTGGCTCTCGATGCAGAAATGGGATGTCATTCATTTCAACTGGGGGCTACATGATTTAAAGCATGTCAAAGAGGCCGGCAAGGATAGTAAGTCGAACGACCCGAACGATCCCGTGCAGGCTTCGCCCGAAGTCTATAAGCAAAACCTTGAGACCCTGACTGCAAAGATTCAAGCCACTGGTGCGTTGACGATCTTCGCCACGACAACGCCTGTTGTGCCTGGCACACTCAATCCATTGCGCACGCCAGAGGATCCTGCCCGCTATAATGCTGTAGCGGTGAGTGTCATGAAGTCTCGTGGTATTCGGATCAATGATCTCTATACCTATAGCATGTCACATTTAGATGAGTGGCAGCTGCCGAAGAACGTTCATTTCAAACCAGAAGGTTCGGCAGCATTGGCTGGTAAAGTCGCTCGTGTGATTGCAGACGAGTTGACCGTGCTTGCAGGTGGGAAACCTCAAAAGAAAGCAGTCAAATCAAATCACGTGAAGGACAAAGGGGCGAAGTATTTGGAGACCGGAGCTAAGCGAGCGCTCAATGTGGTTTATAAACAAGTGGGGAAGCGCAAGTTACAGTTCGACCTCTATTACCCAACCAACAACTCTAGCGGTGAGGCACCTCTGATTATCTACACGCATGGAGGCGGATGGGCCGCTGGTAGTCGTGCAGGCGTTACCAAAGATTTGTTTGCTCCGCTGTTCACACAGTTACTCGAAGAAGGCTTCGCTGTTGCGACTGTGGACTATCGATTGTTTAATAAGTCGGGTCTGGTTGCGATGCGCGATTGTGTGATCGATTCGAAAGATGCGGTGCGCTATTTAGCTAAAAATGCAGATGCTTTAGGTTTGGATGCAGACCGCTTCTACGTGTTTGGAGATTCAGCAGGGGGGCAAATTGCGCAGATGTTGTTACTATCGCCAGCAGACACATTGACCGGAGACCCGGAATTAGCTGAGGTGGATTACAATATTGTCGCGGGTGTTTCTTGGTATGGTCCGTGCGACTTTCGTGATATGAACCTGTTTAATTACGATGATCGTCCCGATTTTAAAGACCGCTTTGGCCCTCGTATTACACCGCAAGCAGTGACTGCTGCAGAGAAGAAGGAGCGTTACAAAGAGATGAGTCCGGTCATGTATTTAAAGCGCAAGAGTCCGCCTTTGTTGATGATTCAAGGAGACACCGACACGACGATTCCTGTCAAGCATGCCTACCGTATGCGAAAGCGCGCGCGAGCTCTGGAGGCACCAGTGGAGATTTTAATTGTTAAGAATGCAGGGCACAATTGGAGACGAGCTGGCGGTGATATAGAGCCATCCAAAGAAATTATCACGGAACGCACTGTCGCATTCTTCTGTCAGCATTGATCATCTTACAGCCAACTTTTCAACAAGAACCACCATTCCAAATTATCTATGAAACATCCAATGAAACGCATACTTTTACCTATGATCGCGCTGACCGCTGGGGCGCTGTCTGTCTCAGCCAATGCAAATACCAAAAAGGCGCCCAATCAGCCAAAGGGCGACGTCACCTTTGAATACCGCTTTGCGGACGATCTCAAGCAGACTCCGGACTCGATCGCTCGCCAAGAGCAGTGGTTTCGAGATGCGAAGTTTGGTGCCTTTATACACTTTGGCGTGTATTCGACGCTAGAGGGAGAATACGAAGGCCGCGGTAATGGCTTTCGTTATTCCGAGTGGATCCAGGTATCCGCACAAATGTCGGCAGACGAATACCGCAAAGTCGCTAAGACCTTTAACCCGGTTGATTTTGATGCCGACGAGTGGGCTAAGACCTTTAAGGATGCAGGCATTCAATATGTGGTGATCACTTCCAAGCACCACGACGGGTTCGCACTGTTTGATTCGATGGTGAGCGACTATAACATCGTCGATTATACGCCGTTTAAGCGCGATATCATTAAGGAATTGAGCGAAGCGTGCCACAAGCAGGGGCTCAAGTTCGGCGTCTATTATTCACATGCGCAAGACTGGGATGAGCCCGATGCACCCTATCTCAATACACGCACCAAGCGCAGTTTCTTACACCCGGAGCTCCCTGCAGACTTTGAGCCAGACTTTGATAGTTATCTCGCAGAGAAGAGCTTACCTCAGGTGGAAGAGTTGATGAAGAACTATGATCTCGATTTGATCTGGTTTGATACCCCCGTTGATATGACTTTTGAACGCGCAAAGCAGTTTACTGATATTGTGCGTCAGTATCGTCCGAACTGCTTGATCAATTCTCGTATTATCCACCGCGGTAAAGGGAAGATCCTACAGGAGAACTTAAAGCTCTTCGACTATGTGTCGATTGGTGATAAGGAAGTGCCGACCAAGAAGTTGCCGCTCTATGTGGAGTCGCCAGACAGCGTAAGCTCTTCCTTCGGTTATAAGACCAAAGGCAATCACTACTACCATACGGAGACAGAGATGATTCATCGCTTAGTGAACACCGTATGTGCGGGTGGCAATTCGCTGCTTAACAACGGCCCAATGGGGAACGGGCAGCTTGATCCCGAAGCAGTGCGCCTCTACGGCGTGATTGGTGACTGGCTCAAGGTGAACGGTGAATCGATCTACGGCACGGTTCGTAATCCGCTGCCAGAGCGTCCGGAGTGGGGCGATTGCTCTGCAAGTAAAGATGGTAAGACACTTTACCTACACGTGTTCGAATGGCCCGAATCCGGAAGCATTACGGTCGAGGATATGCCTGGCACTGCAACCGCAGCAGTGTTTTTGGCAAACGGCGAAGAAGCTACGATCTCTCAAGAAGGTGATATTTTGAAAGTCAACTTGCCCGATGCACCATTAGATGCATACGATACGGTGATTAAAGTTACCCTCTAACAAAAGGAACCCTTGCAAATGAAACCATTGATACTGATCGCCGCTGTGTTGGCTGCCCTTGTGCAGCCAGCGTTTTCCAAGAATACACCGAAACCCAATGTCGTGATCGTCATTACCGATGATCAAGGCTATGGTGATTTGGGGTTTACCGGAAACTCTGCGATTAAGACGCCGAACATCGATCGTTTGCGCAGCGAGGGCACTTTGCTGAACGACTTTCATGTTGATCCTACCTGTGCGCCTACGCGCTCAGCGTTGATGACTGGCCGCTATTCCAATCGCGTTGGCGTGTGGCATACGGTGCAAGGGCGTAATATGTTGCGCCGCCGCGAGGTCACGATGGCAAATATCTTTGGCGACAATGGCTATGCGACTGGCTTATTCGGCAAATGGCACCTGGGTGACGTGTATCCATACCGTCCTGAAGATCGCGGCTTTCAGCACACCGTTTATCATCAAGCCGGCGGTGTCGGGCAGGCTCCTGACTACTGGGGCAACGATTACTTCGACGATACTTATTTCGTCAATGGCAAGCCACAGCGCTTTGAAGGGTTTTGCACGGATGTATGGTTCGATGAAGGCATGAAATTCATTAAGGCGAACAAAGATAAGCCGTTCTTCGCTTATATTTCACTCAATGCCCCGCATAAGCCGCTCTATTGCCCACTTGAGTATAGTGATCCTTATGAGGGTGACCCACGTGTATCGTATCCAGAATTCTACGGTATGGTGACCAATATCGACGACAACATGGCCAAACTCATGGACATGCTAAAATCTGAAGGGTTAGCAGATAATACCATCCTGATTTTCATGACTGATAATGGCACTGCTGCAGGACTCAATGGTAAGGGCGGCGGCTACGATGGTGGCATGCGTGGTTCGAAAAATTCTGAATACGATGGTGGGCACCGTGTGCCGTTCATCCTTCGCTGGCCCAATGGTAAGATCGAAGCGGGAAAATCTGTCGAGCGCTTGACCGCACACATGGATATATTGCCAACTTTCATCGACCTCTGTGGGCTGAATGCGCCAGAGATCGATTTCGATGGCTCCAGTCTGCGTGAGCTCCTGTATACCGATGGCACCGAGTGGCCAGACCGTGCGTTTGTAGTCGAATCACAGCGTGTGGTCGATCCGATCAAATGGCGTAAGAGCGCGGTCATGACTGACCAGTGGCGCTTGATCAATGGCACGGAACTCTACGACATTGAAGCAGATCCAAAGCAGGCAAACGATGTCGCTGAGCAATACCCTGAAGTGTTTGAGCGTATGCGTGCCGAATACAACACATTCTGGGATGACGTATCTAAGGAGCACGACCTGATCAGTTACATGGTCATTGGTTCCGATGAGGCGCCGATCGTTACGCTCTCATCACACGATTGGCTACTCGATGAACTACCACCATGGAACCAAACCCACATTATCAATGGCGATGTCGCTGTGGAGTCGTTCTGGGCGCTTGAAGTCGAGCAAGCAGGTGAATACGAAATCTCTTTACGTCGCTGGCCAGTTGAAGCCGATAAAGGCATCAACGATGGCACCTACGGCAAAGCCTATAACTATAAGCAAGCACGGATGCGTATCGGTGAGGTCGATATCACTAAGGACATTCCTGCTGGCGCGAAAGAAGTGACTTTTAAAGTTACTTTGGAAAAAGGTGTGACCGAGTTGGCTCCACTTTTTATTGGCCCAGATGGATCCGCTACACCGTATTATGCGTATGTCACGCACCAGGCTAAGCCAGGTTGGCAAACTCCCGCAGGCATGGGCATGCCAGTTTACGATCCTACATTCGGCCGCGTGCCGCCGCAGGAAATCATTAAAGAACTTGGGGAGTAATCGCTGGTCGATTATTTACTGGGTGGGCTGCCTTAGCTGCCCCGCGCATTGCTAGTTGTTGTTAAGAGCTACCTATTTTATCTGTCGGCAGTAAAGCAGCCGTTCCCAGTTATCCTGATGAATTTTAAAGCAAAATATATCATCTCGTTCCTGCTCGGGAGCGCCTGTTTGGCAGCAGAACTGCCACCTTCCACTGGGCCGATTGAGCCCAATTGGGAGTCGATGGCTGAAAACTATGAAGTGCCGGAGTGGTTCGTTGATGGTAAGATCGGGGTATGGATGCACTGGGGGATTCCGTCCGCAGCTGGTGACGACCGTCCAAATGACGGTTCGTGGTATGGGCGTAATATGTATGGCGGTGGTAAGAAGCTCGCGAAAGAGCTATCTGCATGGCATACTGAACGTTACGGCCCTCCAGAAGAGTTTGGCTATGATCAATTGATTCCTTTGTTCAAAGCAGAGAATTGGGATCCTGATGCCTTGGTTGCTTTTGTTAAAGACAACGGTGCGCGTTTTGTGGTGCCTCGTGACTTGCCGGATGCGTTTGTCACTGGATTTAAGATTACGCTTAAGTAGTCATTTTCCATCTAGAGCTTACGTGTGTATCAAAAGTGTTGGTGACGTCGTTTGCCGCTGCCCCATCTCAAGAGCCGCAACGGCCGCCTAGACTCTTTGATGCGCATAAACGTGATCACCACAGTTTCTGTTTGATATTAGATCAGGGCTAATACGCTACAGGTCTTCATGTGTCTACGTGATGCAGGAATATGCATATACGCCATTACCATTGAGTGATGGATACTATAGAATACTGGACAAGCTGATGCGGTTAATTCAGTATCCTAATAAACTCTTACCCTACGACTTTTTTACCCTTTTTATAATGAGAATGCACTCACTTCGCCCTGCACTGATCCCTTCTATTATTATACTCGCAGTGTCTCTTGTGCATGCTGCTAACGGGGAGACTGTAGTAAAGTTTGAAGGCTTCACGAGTGGAGATGGCGAGAGTAACAACTTAATGGTGAACGGTTCGGGCGATCACCAGAAGGTAGTTCGAAGCGTCGAGCTCGTAGATGACGAGGATCAATTCACCTACAAGGTTACCTACTCTGGAGCGGATTATAATGGTGATTCACGTCAGGACACGTTGAGTTTTGACCTAAAGGCCATCGGTTATTGGAAAGGGGAAACTTCCACCTCCGAGGAACTCAAGGAAGAAACCTCAGCGCATATCGGGTCGGTGAAACTTGGCAGGTCTAAGTCGGTGTTGCAGCCTAAGCGTGGAGGGCGTGATACCTTCACTGTAGCTGGCAATATGAGCGTAGGAGATAGTCTCCAGTTTTCCGTAGAGAATGTATCGGTCAATATCGACGGATACTCTGCAGTTTTTAATGGCTTTAGTGGCTTCCAGATCCGTGAGACTGGTTCTAGTTATGGGCATATGGTTGTTGTCGGTGTCGGCGGGCCGAACTTACTCACACTGAGAACAAATGAGACTCTGGATGTGGATTTTGGTTTGGATGTTCATAAGACACTTACAGTGAGTGCGGCAGATGGCATCGGTTCGAACCCCCAGCGCTGGGGTGTGCAGAATTTGGAATTCGATATCACTGTGAGTGATAAGAAGTATGTGGATATCCCTGAGCCCGCAAGCTACGGGCTTCTTCTTTCTTTATCTGCGTTGTGCGTGACGATGTGTCGTCGCCCGCGTATGACACGGGGAATTGACCGCGTATGACACGGGGAATGTGTGGACGGGTTGAGAGGCATTAACGCGACGCTGAAACGCTTTAATCACAGCGACTTGTTTACTGTGACCGAATCGTTAACTGCTGGATCGGATTCCCTGGCTTGTTTCGTAGCGGAAGGGGAACTCATTTGGACCGCTGATTAAAGACGAGCGCTCTGCAAGAAACCGCTTCACGCCTCCGATAGATAGAAGTTCTATACCTCGCAGGCTCATCGAGCAGAACACAAGTAAAGGCAGCACATCTGTCGTATTTACGATGGAGTTCATGTCATTCCGGAGTAACGCATACACATGATTCATATCAATGCATATGCATGATAGGCGCAGAGCGGGAATCGTGGTAGGATTACATTTGAGTCCTATTCTATTGATTAGCGATTTATCCCCTCTCTGCCCCCAAATCCCCAAGTGCCCTGTGCGAGCTCTCGAACTCGATACCTTCCTGTCTATTCGTATGCCATGCGAGTCGTTTTTACATGACTTTGATGAGCGAATGGTGAGCTCACGTGAAGACAGCCCCTCACGATGAAATCTGCGAAACAACCCCTCCTTATAGTATTCGTTGGTTTATTATTCTGTGGAAGTGCTCAGGCGCAGATTGATGTGCCCACTCTCGGACAGGGAGAACGTGCGGATTGGCTGAGAGGCTCGTGGGGTGCGCTGTGGCTGCCGGAGAAGACCTTCAACGGTAATATCGAAGGTGTCACAATTGAGCCATTCTTAGCTCAAATTGATCATTTGAAGACGATTGATTTCGTTCAAATCGGTCTAGCCTGCCCGAGTATCTACTCTCCAGTGCATTCCGCTCCACATGCTATTATCGAGAGTCTTTGGCAGGGGGACATGGATGATAATGGCGATCCGCTCAACCTAGTGGTGCCACGTGCGTCCGCGGAAGACCCCTTTTTAAGCTGGATCGTCGCCATCGATGAGGCGGGGCTCAGAACGCAGGTGTATGTGAATTCTTACAATTTACTGGCACGCAACCCTGATAGTATTCCTGACGACTACCCTGAGCTGTCAGCTCGCTGGGAGGAATACTGCGATACCAATGAGGAAGTTCAGACTTTCATTAACAACCATCCGTATCTCTCAGTAGGTGATCCTGATCGTCGAAAATATATGTTCTGCTATGCAGAGTTTATCCTCAAAGAATACTCGATTCGTTATGGCGACTTGATTGACGCATGGCTGTTTGACTCAGCCGACAATATTATGGAAGCCTGTGGCGATGATGCAGGCAGTGGGGAATTGGATGATCAGAGGATCTACGAAGCCTTCGCGGATGCTTGCCATGCGGGTAATCCAAATGCAGCTGTTGCGTTTAATAACAGTGTCGGCACCGCAGCTAAGCCGTTTGCGACACCTTCGTTGTTTGATGACTATACCTTTGGGCATCCATTCGGCGGCGCGGGCGATATGGTCGAGACCGAGAGTTTGTATACGCGAAATTTTGGGATTTGTGAATATATGAGCCTTCACAATGGGCTGCCGTTTGCGACGACGGATACCAGAGATTGGAACGATGCGGTGGTGGGGCACTTCTTTCCCAAGCAGAGCACTACTTCTTGGAACGCTGGCGCGAATCCCTGTTTAACCGACGAGGAATTTGTGGAGTGGACCAGTGTTGGCATTACCAATGGCGGTTCCATCGCATGGGGCACTGCGCTCTGGTATGTGAACCTCGAAAATCCAGGTTATAATCTGACGCTGCGCGATTATGCATTGGTGCAGTTAGAACTGACGGATGATTCTTTGAGTGAACTTCAGTTTCCAGATGCACCGAACTGGAGGCGGGCTGACACACCATTGCCAGAGGCTACCCGTGATATTTCCTATAGTCATTCATTGACTGATGGGGTCGATTTTTGGGATCCTGCGGGTGGGGTGATTGACAGTTTGACATTGGTCGACGCACCATCGTGGCTCTCAATTGCGGAAACGAGTGCAGGCTCGGGAGTCTGGGAGTTGACAGGCACTCCGACGGAGACTGTCGCAACGGGTTACACTTTCGATCTCAGTATTACAAGTGGCGAGACGGAGTCATCGAGAACGGTGAAATTGGTAGTCAACGTGCCTATCTTTCCGACTGAGAGTCGGACGATTAGTGGCGGGGCCGTTTGGTCGGATTCGGCCCTTGAGTTGACTTACGATAATAATGGAACTGAGACTGATAATCGGGCGATCAGTTATTCCACTGAATCGTTTCAGTCGAGTAGTGGTTTTACCCTGACTGCCTATTACACCACCGGCGTGGTCGGTAATAATGCATCGCACAATTTATCGTTCGGCTTGGTGAGTGACGAGACTGACCTGTCTGCTTACGAGGGTTTCAATCCGTTTGCCGTCGATACCAGCGTTTATAGTATAGGCGTGAATGTGACTGCGAATCAGGGAGCGTCGGCACGCGGAGTGAATTTTACCAACGGAGCATCGACCACGACGCTCGATAGTGCGGGCACGAATGTGCAATTTGTGAAGAATGCTTCGACGCCCGTCGTGCTGGAGGTGTGGGAGAATGGCGGTTGGAGCTATTCGATCAATGGAGTGACTGAGGCGACTGGAGTCATCCCCGACGGCTTTGACTTGAGTCAGAGTTACCACGTGGTGGTGTATGGTCAGGACGAAAATGGGGCTGGTAAATCGATCCAATCGCTGAACTTGGAATCTCGAGCGATCGGCCTGCTGGCTGATTGGAATCTAGATGATATATCTACTGCCGTGGTCGAGGATGTTTCGGGCCATGGTTTTCATGGCGCTCTGATCAATGGCACTGCGGTGAGCGGTGTGAATGGCGGGGCAGTGGACTTCAATGGATTAGCTGGCGGTGTCACGCTCCCCGCTGCTGCCTTTGAGTCTATTAGCAACGAAGTGTCGATCGCGTTCTGGGTGTTTGGAGACAGCAATCACCCTCGGGCAGATACAGTTTTAAGTGCGGTGAATACGGATGGAGATCGGATGTTAAACATTCACCTGCCGTGGCAGAACTCTTTAGTGATTTGGGATGCTGGGAATAGCGGCGGCAAGAACTATGATCGTATTTCCAAGCTTGCCGAGCCTTCTGAATATATGGAGCGCTGGAATCATTGGGTATTTACTAAGAATGCAACCAGTGGGCTGATGGCGATTTATCTAAATGGTGCGCTCTGGCACAGTGAAACGGGTAATATCACCACGATCAGCGGGATTACGACGGATGTATTACTAGGCAACGACTTTGAGGGACGGGTCTATGATGGTGCCATTGATGCGCTGAAACTCTATGATGTCGCACTGGATGCGAGCGAGGTCACTGAACTCTATGAACAATACGAAGGATATGACGCATGGACTAGCCGTTACGCAGCTTTGGACGGCATTGATCAAGATGCGGATGACGATCAGGATGGCATGTCGAGCTTGTTAGAATACACACTGATGGGAAATCCCGTGGCACCAGATCAAGTGCTTTTGCCTGCGCTAGACGCTAGCGGAGAGAATTTTGTATTCACCTTTAATCGCCGTGCGGCGTCGGCCACTGATACCGCGCAGGTCTTCCAATACAGCCCGAATCTAGTGGACTGGTATGATCTGGACATCACTGGCGTGCCAGCATCCGAAGTCACTGTCGGTGATGCCTTCGCGAGTGTCGAGTCCGTGACCGTGACCGTGAGTAAAAGCGTAGCAGTGGATGGCCGCCTGTTTGGCCGTCTAAAGGTGGAAGCTCAGTAGACCTATCGTGAGAATTTTAAAAATGCATATACTCACGCGCGCCATGATTTTTGAAAAGTGCAT
The DNA here is from genome assembly GCF_902728235.1 of Lentimonas sp. CC4. NCBI lineage: Bacteria > Pseudomonadati > Verrucomicrobiota > Lentimonas > Lentimonas sp. CC4. The sequence goes on along the minus strand of NZ_CACVBO010000002.1, from coordinate 99,898 downwards.
TCAAGCACTTTCGCAATCCTATCGTAGGGGCTTTGCTTGCGAAGACCGCGCAAAGGCCGTAAGCACACGACGTCTTTCAACATCTCCTAAGCTCGTCGGTGCCGCACCTGTCCTCCGTAGCTCGTCGAGCGTAGGAGGAAGCATCACCCCTTCAGTGATTTCTGAATCATCAAGGATCACATTCGCTGATACGCGACTGTTTAGTTTGAATCGATTACAAGTGATAGCGCTCTATTTACTGGTCGTGTCGATGCTCCCAGCAGAGGTGCTGTATCAAGACTCCTTTGACGGCGACACGCTTGCGGTGAATTCAAATGGAATCGGCGGAGGAGCGATCAATGGCACGATTGAAGGCCACGCGTGGACTGATGATGGTGCGGCAACGCTTGTTACCAATGACTCAGAACCCGAGAAGCGGGCGCTGCTGTATTCTGCGAACACCTTCCAATCGGACCATGGTTTTAGGCTTACGGTCAACTATACGACAGGATCACTTGGAGATTCCGGAGCCCATAATCTTGCATTTGGCTTGATCGCCAGCGACACCGATCCATCGACCTATTCCGGATTCAACCCTTTTAAGATAGAGACTGGCGTCTACAGCATCGGAGTTAATTTGACGGCAAATGGCGGAGCGGAAGCCCAAGGGCTGAACTTCACCGATGGTGCCACGCGCACCACTCTGGATCAGTCTGGCAGTCGAGCCCAGTTCAAGTCGGGAGAAGCATGCGAAGTTTCCATTGAGATCGCTGAGGGAGGCTATTGGTGTTATCGGATTGACGGAGTCTACGAGTCCTCCGGAGTGTTACTTGAGGGTTTTGATCTTAGCCAGAATTACCATGTGGTAGTCTATGGGCAAGATGACGACGGGGGCGGTAAGTCGATTCAATCGATTCAATTGGAAACAGCACCCGCACCCGGTGAACGTGCAACCAAGCTAAGGGGCAGTTGGCATGGGGGCGAGGGGGACCTGGAGAGTATTAAAGACTTTAAAACGCTCGATGAAGTCGGGGTTAGATTTTCTGATGGCGCTTCACTGTCTGCCCAACATTACGTGCCGCATAAATTACTTGAGACGGTTGCACTTGAGGGAGTCGATGGTGCAGGCCCTTCAATCGATTACATCGTGGCGCCGACTTGGGGCAACCTCGCTCTGGACGAGCCTGAGAATGATGCTTTTCTCGATGAAATCTTAGAAATCAGAGCGGCTGGCTTCAGAGTCCATGCATATACAAATTCTGAAAACTTTGTAGGTTCAAATGGGGATTCCCTTCAAGAGTTTGTGGATCGTTGGATGGAATACTGTGATGCGGATCCAGATATGCAGGCATTCATCAACAGCCAACCTTTTCATACTGGAGTCTGGAATCAAACGACTCAGCAGTATGACGATGCCTCCGCGACCTATCCGAATCGTAAGTATATGTTCTGTTATGCCGAATTTGTGCTTAAGGACTATTCACTGCGTTATGGTAACTATATTGATGCGTGGATTTTTGATGATGGGGGAACCATGGAGCAGAATGGGGACAATGCGACGAGTGGAATCATAGAAGAGCAGCGAATTTATCAGGCCTTTGCGAATGCGGTGCGTGCCGGTAATCCAGACTGCCCGATCGCTTTTAATAATGGTCGTAGCACATTAAATTATAATTCCTTCCCATTTGCACATGCTGTCCGTTTTGATGACTTCACCTTTGGGCATGCTTTCGGGGGGAACAATGATCACGCGAGTAAGACAGGCACACAGTTTGCCAATAATTATAAGCATATAACGAGAATGACCGCGACAAACGGTTATGTTCATGACGGTGGCGCTTGGGAGTGGGATGATCTGATTGTCGGAAATATGCATTCTAAGCTGAGCACGACGGCATGGAAGTATGGGACTAACCAAGCATGGGAAGAAGCCGATTTCTTACAATGGAACTTAGAAGCGATGCAAGCGGGTGGGCACTTGACATGGAGTGGCTCAATCTGGAGGTCTAACCCCACGCTGCAAAGTTGGGCATACGACTTATTGAAAGCTCTGGATGATCACTTGGCCGAGTTTGAAAACCCTGGGGCGCCTAATTGGGCCAGAGCTTATACTCCCTTGCCAGATGCCTATATTGGCGTGCCCTATTCTCGTGCGATAGTGGAGGGCGTTGACTTCTGGGATCCTGAAGGTGATGCAATTCTGGATGTGCTGTTTGCAGAGAGTGCAGATGGAGTGCCATCGTGGTTGACTGTGCAGGAGGTGCCCGTGGATTCAGGCACTTGGGTTCTGTCGGGCACGCCAACGGAGACATCGGCTACAGAATATGATTTCAGGCTTCGTGCCACGGATGCGTCTGGTGGCAGAGATCGCTGGGTGAATCTAGTGGTGAACGCGATCCCATTCATGGACATGGAAAGCCGATCGATCAGCGGCGGTGCATCGTGGGTGCAAGTCGGACCAGAGCTAATCTACGATAGTGGCGGCACGAATTATCAAAACAGAGCGATTTGCTACTCGAGTGACGCGTATCAATCCGACTCTGGGCTTCGATTGACGGTGAATTATACCACAGGAAATATTGGCGATAGCGCGGCACATAACTTTTCCTTCGGATTGATTCGCACGGACACGGATCTCTCCACATATGCTGGTTTCAATCCCTTTAAGGCAGATACCAGTGTTTATAGTATCGGCGTCAATCTGACGGAGGATAGTGATGCGACAGCTCAAGGCTTGAACTTTACCAATGGGGCAACGCGCTCGACCTTGGATCAGTCTGGAGATAATATCCAATTTCCAGTCGATCACTCGACTACGGTGGTCATCGAGATTAGAAATAACGGGGCGTGGAGTTATTCAGTGTCTGGCGTGACGGAGGCATCTGGCATCATTCCCGAAGGGTTCGATCTCAGTCAGCAATATCGTGTGGCCGTCTATGGACAAGATGACAACGGCGATGGTAAATCCATTCAGTCGATCGAATTGGAATCCATATCGAATAGTCCGCCTGTTGCGGGCAACGTCGCTACGACAGTCGATGCAAACAGCTCAGTTGGTGTGACTCTCGTTGGCTCTGATGCTGAAGGCGACAGTCTGACGTATTCGATCTTGATCGCTCCCGAGAATGGCATCTTGAGTGGCATCGCTCCGAATCTGACTTACACGCCCAATCCGGACTATGTCGGCCTTGAATCATTTACTTACAAGGCCCACGACGGGGCAGCCGATAGCGAGGACGCGACGGTTCGAATTGCTGTCGGAGAGCCGTTTGGACTCGTTGCTGATTGGTCCTTAGATGATGTTTCCAGTGGGGAAGCTTTCGATGTGTCCGGCCATAATTTCCACGGCACACTGTTGAATGGCACCGGTGTGAGTGGAGTGCATGCCGATGCGGTGTATTTCAATGGAATGAATAGCACTGTTTCTATTCCGACCGAGGCTTTTGGATCTATTAGCGACGAAATCACAATCAGTCTGTGGGCGAATGGAGACGTTGCACAAGAGTTGGGGAATTCATTTATTTTCGCGACTGATAATAGTGGGGATCGAGTGCTCAACATACATCTCCCCTGGACGAATTCTAAGGTTTACTGGGATGCGGGGACAAGTGGTGGCACTGATTATGACCGCATCTCAACACCTGCCGTTGCCTCAGAGTTTATGGGGCGTTGGAATCACTGGACCTTCACGAAGAGCACAATCAGCGGGGAGATGAAGATCTATCTCAATGGGGCACTCTGGCATAGCGGAATAGAGAAGATCAAGCCGATCAGTGGTATTACAGAAGTCACCCTTGGGTCGAGTCAATCGGGGGCTCATTACCATGGTATGCTTGATGAGATCAGACTCTATAACACGGAGCTCACTGCATCTGAAGTGAGCGATCTCTACGACGCATACGAAGGCTATGAGGCGTGGACAAGTCGTCACCCGAGTCTGGTAGATCTGGAGCCGGATGCGGATGCCGATCAAGACGGCATCACTAGCTTGCTTGAATACACACTCAACGGCAGTCCGTTGGAGGCCGACCAAGTCATCTTACCGACGCTCGATGCTTCTGGTGAATACTTCGTTTTCACATTCACGCGTCGTGTGGAGTCCGCCAGCGATACCGCGCAAGTCTTTCAATACAGTTCGAACCTACTGAATTGGTATGATCTGAACATCACAGGGGACCGAGCCGCTGAAGTCAGTGTGGTCGACGGAATCACAGGCACCGAGGACGTAACAGTGACCGTGAGCAAAGACATGGCCGAGGATGGTCGACTCTTCGGACGCCTGCAGGTGGAAGCTAAGTAGATCCTACCGTGAAAATTTTAAAAATGTATATTCAAGCCATTTCGCAATGCTATCGTAGGGGCTTTGCTTGCGAAGACCGCACAAAGGCCGTAAGCACACGAGGTTTTTCAACATCTCCTAAGCTCGCGGGTGCTGCCCCTCGACCAGCCCAGAGCCTAGAGACAGTCGAAACGGCAAGCAGGCCCCTTACGAAAATGTCTGGATCATTAAGAATCACGTTGCCTCATATGCGGGCGTTTACTTTGAACCAATTACAAGTCATCGCGCTCTATTTACTGGTCGCTGCAATGCTCCCAGCAGAGGTGCTGTATCAAGACTCCTTTGACGGCGACACCCTTGCGGTGAATTCGAGCGGAATAGGTGGAGGAGCAGTCAATCGAACGATGTTCACTCATGCATGGACGGATGATGGGGACGCGACTTTCGTCCCGACAGGGACGAGTTATACGCGGAGGGCACTGTTGTATTCGGCGAATACGTTTCAATCTGACACAGGCTTCAAGCTGACTGTTCGCTATACAACTGGTTCGGTCGGAAATACTGCTGCTCATAACCTTTCCTTTGGCCTCATCAGTGGTGACACCGACCTATCAACCTACGGCGGCTTCAATCCTTTTCGTGTGGATACCAGTGTCTACAGTATTGGAGCGAATGTAACCGAAGATCAGGATGTGGCTTCGCAGGGTCTGAACTTTACCAACGGGTCGACAGTGACCACTTTGGATCAGTCAGGCACGCGCGCTCAGTTCCAAGCGGGTGAGACCTGTGAAGTCACCATCGAAATCGGCAAGGGCGGCTATTGGTGCTACCGTATCAACGGTGAATACGAAGCATCGGGTGTGCTGGCGGATGGCTTTGACTTAACCAAAGAGTATCACGTGGTCGTCTATGGTCAGGATGACAATGGTGGAGGGAAAGCCATTGAATCCATTCAGCTCGAAAGCGGCTATGCCAACGGCGAACGCGCCGCGCACATCAAAGGCACGTGGTCGGGTGGTTCGACGGTTGTCTGGCAGATGGCCGACTTCAAAACACACGACACCAAGCAAGTCACCTTTAACTCGGGCGCTTCAGAATCGGCGCTTCATTTTGCTCAAAGCAAGATTCTTGAGATCGTCGATCCGAGCCTCACGATCGTCCCGACGTGGGGAGATTTAAGCCAAGACGAGCCTGAGAATGACATCATGCTCGCAAAGATCCTCGAAATCAGGGAGGCCGGATTTTATGTAAAGGGCTACAGTAACTGTAAAAATCTCACCGGGGTGAATGGTGAGACCTATGAGGCGGCTGTCGCCGCATGGCAGAGCTACTGTGATACGGATCCTGAAATTCAGGCATTCATCGATAGCCAACCCTTTCACCGAGGCGTCTGGGACAGTGAGTCACAAACGTATATCGCAGATGCAGACGGAGACGGGGAGGACGATTATCCAGAACGTAAATACATGTTCTGTTATGCAGAATATGTCCTAAAAGATTACTCACTGCGCTATGGATCTCTCATTGACGAATGGATTTTTGATTCTGCGGATGACATGCCAGCGAATGGCGACAGTGACTCGAGCGGAATTATTGAGGAACAGCGAATTTACCAAGCATTCACCAACGCGATCCATGCGGGAAATCCTGAAATTCCAGTGGCCTATAATAATGGCCGAAGCACAGTGAATTATAACAGTTTTCCTTTTGCCGCGGCCGTGCAGTTTGAAGATTTCACCTTTGGGCATGCCTACGGGGGCAATAATGATCACGCCAGCGAAGACACTGGCACATTAGGCCGAAACTATAACCATGTGCTCCGCATGATGGAGACCGATGGTTACGTGCACGACGGGGGAGCCTGGACCTGGGACGACCTGATTGTCGGAAATTATCACTCCAAAGTCGCGACTACGAAATGGGAGGATGGTCCGACTAATGCTTGGGAAGGTAAGGAGAATGTGTTCTTGCAATGGAACTTAGAAGCACTGACTGCCGGTGGCTCCATGACATGGGGCGGTTCCACCTACGTCTCTCAAGGGGCAACGCAGGTCAGACCGTGGGCCTATGAATTGTTGAAACTGTTGGATGATCATTTGGCTCAATATCAAAACCCTGGTGCTCCTAATTGGACCAGAGCGCGAACCATCTTGCCTGAGGCAATCATTGGTCAGGTGTATTATCACGTGCTAGAAGAAGAAAAAGATTTTTGGGATCCTGAAGGCGATGTAATCGATGCCGTGTGGACTCAGACAGGAGCCCCCGTATGGTTGAGTATCTCTCAAGACCCAAATGATGCCAGCCGTTGGATCATGAGCGGTATTCCAACAGAGGCGGAAGTCACTTCCCATGAGTTTAGTCTGCAAGTCAGAGATGTGAACCTTGAGGCGAGATCTCGTGAAGTGGAACTAGAAGTGATCGAAAATTCCGTGACATTTGATAACACAGATGGTGGTGCACCCGTTTGGATTAGCAGCACGTTGAGCCTGCCAGACGCATATAAGCGTGAGGCATATGAATATCTGCTGAAGCGTGGTCAGGACTTTGAAGACTTCGATGGCGACACTCTGACCATGACAGTCGTGGCTGGAGTTTCCTGGCTGAGCTTGGAGCAAGTCGCCTCAGATATTTGGAAATTGAGTGGCACGCCAGACAGCTCAAATGCTGGACTCAATACCATCCAATTGGAATTGAGCGATGGTTCCCAATCCACTTCGGCCAGCTTGCAGATCACTGTGACCGATGCTCAATACCTGAGCATGGAGACCAATTCCATCAATGGTGGAGCCTATTGGACGACGCTGCCATTTGCATTGGGAACCGCGGATGAACTGAGTTACTCTAACAGCGGCAATAATTATGACTACCGTTCGCTCATGTATTCGAGTGAAACATTCCAATCCGACGGAGGTTTTACGCTCACAATCAACTATACAACGGGCACGATTGATAGCATTTTGGGGCATAATTTTTCCTTCGGTTTGATCAGTGCGGATACCGACGTAGCCAGCTATGCTGGGTTTAATCCATTTGCAGCAGATACCAGCGTTTACAGCTTGGGCGTGAATGTCATCGAAAACCGAGGACTCAACTTTACCGATGGCTCGTCTGTCACCACCCTTGATCAATCAGGAAGCAACGTTGATTTTGTTGCGGGGACTTCAACCGAAGTGATCATCGAGGTGGGGCCGAATGGGGCATGGACGTATTCAATCAATGGAATTGAAGAAGCATCAGGCGTTATTGCCGAAGGTTTTGACCTGAGCAAAGAGTATTATGTGGCCGTTTACGGTCAGGATGACAACGGCAATGGAAAGAGCATCCAGTCCATCGCATTGGATCTGAACACGGCTCCATTGGTTGGTATGCTGGCGGAGTGGAATTTTGATGCCGGAACCAGTAGCGCAGTGCTTGACTCTACGGCGCATTCCTTCGATGCAATCGCGTATAATGGGACGCTCGTCAGTGGACTCGTCGGTCAGGGCATGAGCTTTAACGGGAGTAGTTCGTATGTGGATCTGCCTGTGGAGGCCGTTTCTTTAATTAGTAATGAGATCACGGTATCGATGTGGGTGAATGGCGATGCGACGCAACCAGCTGCGGAGACCATTTTAAGTGCGATAGACAGCAGTGGAAATCGAGTGCTGAATATCCATCTCCCATGGAGTAGTTCCAAAGTTATTTGGGATGCAGGTAACAGCGGCGGCACGAATTACGACCGTATTTCTAAAGATGCCTTTGCTTCCGAATTCATGGGTCGATGGAACCACTGGGTCTTTACTAAAAGTGCGACAAGCGGGGAGATGGAGATTTATCTCAATGGATCACTCTGGCACAGCGGAACTGGTAAGGCGAGGTCGATGGATGGAATGACAGCAGCCTTTCTAGGAAGCGGTGACGGACAATCCCATTATAGTGGCATCATCGATGAAGTGAAACTCTACAATATCGCACTCAGCCCAGACGAGATCTCCGAGCTCTACAACGCATACGAAGGCTATGAAGCATGGACGAGTCGTCACCCAAACCTGGAAGAGATGGAGCTGATCGCGGATGCCGATCAGGACGGTATTACGAGCTTGCTTGAATACACACTCAACGGAAGTCCGTTGGAGGCAGATCAAGTAATATTGCCGACGCTGGATACGTCTGGTGCGTCTTTCGTTTTCACATTCACACGCCGTTCGGAGTCCGCGAGTGATACTTCGCAAGTCTTTCAATACAGCTCAAACCTACTGGATTGGTATGACCTCAATATCACAGGGGATCGCGCCTCTGAAGTCAGCGTGGTCGATGCCATCGACGACACCGAGGATGTGACAGTCACTGTGAGCAAAGACCTGGCAGTAGAGGGTCGACTCTTCGGACGCCTTCAGGTCGTTGCGGAGTAATTCTATTTTCATTCCCCATTTCCTCCTAATTGAAATCAAATATGTATCCCCCAGATGTCTAACCTCTGCTAGGTGCAGGTTCGTTCTAATAATGAGCGACACCTGATTCTACCGAACTCTCTCTTCCCCCTAAACCCCATTATTAGGCTCTGCGCACCGCGCATGTGCCCTTGAGTGCGCGTCTCCCCACGCCTTCAACCTCCCCCCCTCATTCATTAGAATTATTCTAGGCATGTCATGTCATGCGTCGCTATGCGATGCGTCACTGCAGCGTCAAAGTAACCATGCGTTGTCTTTGGTCGGATCCAGTGCGTCAGCGGTCTTTCCTTGTCATGAAATTTCCACCCTCAGTTAACCCCAAATCAAAGAATACCATATGAGATCTACAAACAGAAAACATGCAGCGCTATACATCGTGATAGCGTTGTTATCCATCATCCGATGCATGGCCATCGAAAATGGCGAACGAGCCAACTGGCTTCGTGGTGCATGGGGGGGCGTCTGGCTCCCCGAACAAATGCAAAACGGCGGTGTCGAGACCGTCTCGATTGACGACTTCCTAGAGCAGATAAGTGAGCTCAATACCATCGGTTACATTCAACTAAAGTTGACTGAAGCCTATATCTATTCACCCGTGCATACTGCACCGCATGATGTGCTGGAAAGCTTATGGGAAGGCGATACCGATGCGAATGGTGACCCGATCAATTTGATCGTTCCACGCGCTTCTTCGGGAGTGGATCCATTTTACAACTGGCTGATCGCGATCAAGGCTGCGGGCTTAAAGACGCAAGTCTATGTGAATAGCTCAAATATGCTGGAGCGCACAGGGATGAGCAACCCTGACTCTTTTTCAGAGGTTACGGCACGCTGGAAAGATTATTGCGATACAAACGCAGAGGTGGTTGCTTTTGTGAATAGTCACCCTGACATTGCTGCGGACGACCCAGAGAATCGGAAGTATATGTTCTGCTATGCGGAGTTTATCCTCAAAGAATATGCGATCCGTTACGGTGATTTAATCGATGGATGGATTTTTGATTCGGCAGATTATATGGTAGGTGCTGGAGACGATGCTACTAGCGGCGTTTGGGCTGATCAAAAAGTCTATGGAGCTTTTGCGGACGCCGTGCACGCGGGTAATCCATATGCGCCTGTGGCGTTTAACAACGGCCCGAACCGAGAGGATGATATTGAGAATCCATTTTCTGCGGCGACCCGTTATGATGATTACATGTTCGGCCACCCATACAACGGCGGTAAATCCATTGGCAGTGTCGACAACGGTGTATACGACCTACACTTGGCCTTGCTCAATTGGATCTATGATCGGTCCGGAAATGTGCACACCAATGATGGCCGCACTTGGGCCTTCGATAATAAAGTGGTGGGGCATTTTTACCCTCCAATGAGCACGACTTCTTGGAATTCAGGCATAACTGCCGCGTTGTCCGATGATGACTTTAATTGGTGGAATGAAATTGCCATCACTGGCGGTGGCTCGATCTCGTGGGGGCTGCCTTTAAATCGTTCCAATGTGAGTAATGCCTCTGGGCCGATTCTTACGGTGCGCGATTGGGCATTTTCCCAACTGGAAGGACTGGATGAGCATATGAGTCAGTTCGTGACTGGTATGTTCAACATAAAACAGGATATCGGTTCGCCTGCTTATTCGGGCAACAGTAGTTACACGCGCTCTAGCGGAAAATACATTATCAACGGATCGGGAGCAGATATATACGACGCAAGTGACAGTTTCTATTTCCCTTCCAAGTATCATGCAGGTGATGGCGAAGTCATTGCACGAGTGAACACCGTTGAGGACACGAACAAATGGGCCAAGGCGGGTGTGATGTTTCGCGCGAGCTCTGCAGCGGGTGCGGCAAACGTGTTGATCGCGGTTCGCCCTGATCGACGTGTGACGATGCAGTATCGCACTGCAACGAATGGCTCTACCGTTTCGCTCGGCACCATCGGCAATGCAACCGATACAAAATGGGTCAAACTGGTTCGTGATGGTTCGTTATATACGGGCTACTATTCGGCGGACGGTGAAGCATGGACGAAGGTCAGTGATGTCACCATCAGCGGCATGCCGAATATGTTGCTCGTCGGACTTGCTGTGACTTCGCACGATGTAGCGACCCGTTGCCGAGCTGCTATTTTCAATGTGTCGGTTTCTAGCCAACCGCTAGGCTTCTTCACGAGTGCCGTCAATGTCGGCTCGCCTGGTCTGTCGGGCAGCATGAGCCATGAGGACGGCGCATATGTGCTTGAAGGCAGTGGTAATGATATTTGGAGCACATCGGACAACTTCTTTTATACCTCACAGCTTCGCAATGGTGACCAGACGATGATTGCCCGTGTAGCTGACTTGGAAAATACCAATACATGGGCGAAGAGCGGCATCATGATGCGTGAGTCGCTCGATGCGAATGCAAAGCATGTGATGGTGGCGGTGCGTCCTGATAAAAAGGTCGCGATGTTCTGGCGCAATACCACAGGTGGCAGCTCTGCCTATTCTGGACTTGTCGGTGACACCACCAATGCGAAATGGGTCAAACTTGTGCGCAGTGGTGACTCGTTCACTGGGTATTACTCCACGAATGGCACGACTTGGACGACCCTCGCCACAAAGACGGTCTCCATGGCTGCAGATGTTGAGGTTGGCCTCGCGACTTGCTCGCATAGCAATGCGAGTCTCACCTCTTCGACATTCACAGATATCTCGATTGATTAAATAAATCTCTCGAGTCCTAAGCATTCGGAAAAAGGTCTCACCCCGAGTGAGAGTCACATCTCGCTCGGGGTTTTTCGTGTAATCCATTCCTTGTTTGAAGTCTGTGGGACTTCGATTCAGCAGTTCTGTGTGGTGCTTCGAAGCACCTAGTCGATGGAGCATTGAATTCATTGAGGCGAATGACGTATTCACGTAATATTCAAAGGTTAATAGCAATGTTACTGTGCTGTTGACGAAGTATTCCTTCGCTGTCCTCAAATCAGATAGAACATGAAATCCCATGCTGATCTGAAGAATCAGTTAGTTGCTCCCATGTCTTTATCAACACAAGTATTTTAATGAAGGTATTCTACCTAATCTGCATCGTTTGTTGCTTTTCACTATCTGCTCGAGCGGACTATGCCAGTGACCGCGCTGCGATAGTTGCGCTTGGCGATCTAACTGCGACGCCAACGATGTATGAGGTCGATACCAGCGATACGATTTACAAGTCGTCTGAAACGATCAAGAGCCTGACGCCCTCAGCGACCGAACAGACACTCGACTCGATCTTCTTTGAATCTGTGGACTACTCTGGTATTCCGACTACGAACCCCACCAGAGTGTATGCATTTGTTGGTATGCCACAATGGGAAGAGGGGGATGATCCTTTACCTGCGGTCGTTCTAGTTCATGGAGGATCCGGTATGGCGTATGCCACTTGGGCGAATCTCTGGGCTGAGCGCGGCTATGTCGCCATCGCGATCGATACCGAAGGTGCTTCCAATACTACTGGACGCCACAACAAGGGTGGGCCGCGCAGAACCGGCGTCTTCGACGAGTCCGACGTCGCCATCGAAGATCAATTTATGTATCACGCCACCGCTGGCGCGATCTTAGCGAACTCCTTATTGCGGAATCTTCCTTTCGTCGACGATACCAAGGTCGGTATCCACGGAGTCTCATGGGGCGGGGTGATTACCTCCAACGTCATCGGCGTGGATAGTCGCTTCGCTTTTGCGATTCCGACTTATGGCACTGGCCATATGTGGGATGGCATCGGGAAATGGCAGGAGGCGATTTCCGATGCGGGTGGCACGGACTACTATAAAAATGTGTGGGACCCGATGCTTTACCTCGAAAATGCGACGATGCCGATCATGTGGTTGACCTGGCTCAACGACAGCACGTTTAACATGGATTGTCAGGCCAATAGCTACAACCAAGCGCCCGGCACACGAATGGTCAGTATTATTCAAGGCATGAAACATTCCCATGCGTGGACTTGGTCACGAGCTGATTCCTATGATTTCGCGGACAGCATCGTTGGCAATAATCCTGGATCCGTAGGGCTGAGCGCAAATAACCCATGGTGTGTGCAACAGAGCCTGAGTCTGGTTGGTGATCAAGTGCAGGTGGAGTTTGAATCCACTAGACCGCTTACCAGCGCTACCTTGTATCACAGTAATCAGATGGGCGACATTAAGGCATTTTCGTGGACCACTGTTGCACTGACGGACTTTGCAGAAACGTCTCCTGACTCTGGAATCTGGCAGGGCACCGCGACGCTGCCATCGGACGCCACGGCGTGGTTTGTGAATGTGACTGCCGATACCTCGATTTTTGAGACAGCCTTCTTGGACGATGCCACGACTTACCTTTCTGAGACGATCTTTGTCAGTTCCCGCTTACAGGAAGTGGTGAATGTTGAGCAACCCAGTCTGGTAGCAATGGAGCTCGTGACAGGAGAGTCCAGTGCAACAGCCGAAGTGAGTGTCGACTTTACCGCAATCTATAATCTCGAAATCACATCCGTCGATTTCATCAATGAAACCCATGCTGGGGCGTTTTCAACGGATGAGCCTTTCATCTTTGGTTTGTTAACTGATACCGCCTTTGAGGTCGCTTTTGATAATACAGTCGCGGGGCTCGATGTTGGTGAAAGCGCTACCGCAACGTTACGTCTGACTTGGGTCGGTCTGGATAATGTGACGACGGAGACCATTGATATTCCGCTGAGTGCGACCGTTGTGAGCACACCGTCTGTGACCTACACATGGGATGGTGGCGGAACGAACAATAAATGGACCGTCGCTGAGAACTGGGTCGACGATGTGAGACCTGCTGCAAACAGCGACGTGGTCTTCTCGGATATCGGCGGCCTCAAGTGTAATCTCTTTTCCGACATTACGATCAGAAGCCTGACGTTTGATGAGTCGATCGATAGCACGTTCGAATTCAATGTTTTCAGGTCGAGTTCATATGTCCGGCACTTGACGTTGGACAATAGCGGCAGTCCTGCGATGGTGAGCGTCGAGTCGGGCTCGGAAGGTGAGTGCATGATCAGCGATTTAGAGACTGCGGGCTCACTCATTCTCAATGACAGTCTCGATATCGTTCACAACGGCAGCGGCAGCCTAACCTTTGATTTGACGATTGCTCAGCAGGATGGTGAAGCCAATGGAATCACCAAGTCGGGGGAGGGGGCAGTGATTCTGCAAGGCGCAAATACCTACACGGGTGATACCATCGTCGCAGCAGGCCGCTTGACGCTCGAATCGGGTGGTTCGCTCATGTTCGCTCCGACGATCAATGGCGCGAGCAATCAACTCGCAGGTGCGGGTGGTGGCACGGGCGCAGTGTCTTTGAACGGATCATTCTATGTTGAGTTAGGTGATGCCGACTCCACTCGTGGGAATCAATGGTTGTTAGTCGATGAAACTGACCTAGGTGTGACGTATGCAACTGACACTTTCAGTGTGAATAGCTCACTGGGCTCATTTTTAAACAATGCCGGAGTCTGGACATTGGATGATGGCAACATTCGTTGGCTCTATACCGAAGCAACGGGGCTTCTGGAAGTTACAACAGTATCTGCGGCCACTTACACTGCATGGGCATCCGGTTCATTCACGCATTCGTTTACCGAGTCTGGCGCATTGGTTGATTTTGATGGTGATGGGCTCAACAACTTATTGGAGTTCGTTTTTGGCGGCGATCCGACCATCAGTGAGACTGGGATCGCACCCACTGTGAGTGAATCGGACGGTGGCCTACTAATTCACTTCCGCCGTTCCGATGTGTCCAAGCAATCTCCATTCACTACAGTCACCGTTGAACTTTCGGACGATCTGACATTTACCGATCCTGCAAATGATATCGTGATTGGAAGCACCAGTGATAGTGGCCCGATTGGCGAAATTGGAGCCTCATACACGGTCACGAATAGCGATGGATTTGATCAAGTCGTAGTTACGATTCCGATGAATGGAATCTCTAGTCATTTCATTCGGCTTTCAGTGCCTCAACCTTAAGCGTGAGTGCCATTTGAGTGGCTGTGGTTCTGCAGTGTCTCTCACAAAGGCGCAAAGGCACAAAGCTGTTGAGTGTGATTTAAGTCGTTTAAATTATCCTAAATTCAGCAGTTGGCTTAGGCTCTGTTGTAGAAACCGTTAATGCACACGACGGAGCTCTGCGGCACGACTGAGCTCGCCGAAGTCCGGAGATGGCGAAGCAATTTACATTAATCAAGTAATACCAAAACACTGACTAAGTCTGGTAAAAAGAGTTTAACCGCAGAGCTCGCGGAGTGCGCAGAGGATTTGGAGAGGTTCTTTGAAATGCTCTGCGTCTGCTCTCTGCGTGCTCAGCGACCTCAAGCGTAGCGGGCGGTTAATTCTAAAAGGATGAGTTGGAACCGCGAATGGACGCGAATCAACGCGAATTTAAATGACCAAAATACTGATATTTCGGACAAGAGCTAATGAACCTATATTCAGGAGTTAGAAGTTAGGAGTCAGACTGAGGTCTGCCGTAGATGGCGTAGCAAGTTAGTCTTTGCTAGTGAGTCGCTTAGGATCAAGAATGCGGTTGCCAAATTGGCGAACTGCAACATCTATATAAGACACTGATCATCAGCTCCTAACTTCTAACTACTGCCTCCTAACTCCTCTTTTAAGGATGAAGGCTAGCATCACTCGCGTCATTAACTGTCAGTTGGAATCTTAGCTTTGTGCCTTCGCGCCTTTGTGAGAGATTACATTCGTTAAGCCAACGACTCGTCCGCCTTGCCTGGCGTAGGAGGAACCAGTTTCGATCTGTGCATGTGCTTTGATCATCACGCGAATGCGTCATTTTAATATATGTCAACTCGTGATGCATCGGGGGGGCGAATCAGTTATAATTCCTCCGATTGATATTCTGAGTTCTTTTGTCGAACGGTGTTCGAAGCTCCCCACCGGACCATCAATCAACACCTCAATTTCCCTCCCCATGATGAATTCTAAAAATCCCCTGTTTTCTGTTCGCTCGTGCCACGGCATTACTCGCCTCCGAGCTGCGCTGTCTCCCGTTGTATGTCTCGCAATTGCCTTCTGTGCGCTGCTGACGGCATCCCCCGTTGTGGCTCAGGATAAACCCGATGACATCTTGCTGGTTTCTGTCGGCGAGAGCGCAGACCGCTATTCGGATGTTGCGACTCACTTGCAGGGGCTACTTTCGGGGGCAACTGGTTATACTGCTGCACAAATCGATATTTTTGAGGATTCGACGATCGAGTCACTTGCAGATGGGTATTACGACCAGAATACAGCGGACAAAAACTTACGCGCCAAAGTGGTGGAGGGCTACGGGGCTGTCATTCTGATTCCCACCATCATACAGACACCAACAAAAACGATCGAATACGGGGAGTATGGTGGTGGTCCAACGAATGTCTATGACGACGCGCCATTTGATAACGAATACTTCGCTCCCGAAGTCTTTTACGAAGGCTGCACCCAGTTTTCGAAGCTCATTCTAGGCGCACAGAGCACGCCTATGATTTTCCTTCCAGGCAATCCCGACGAGCAGGTGAGTGATTACGGCCCAATCATGTATCGGGTCGCGAGTGGTGTCGCCATGGACCTGATTCCCGGCGCATATGCTCTGGATACCTACGGTGCGACGACTTCAACAAATGAGGCGTATCTCTATGCTGCCTGCATCTTCACCCAACTGACCGGTCTCAATGCGTCGGAATCTAGCTATTCCCCTGTATTGCCCTCAAGTGGAGATGCCACGACTCTAGGCAATACTGCTGAAACGACGGTCAACTTGCACGAAACAACCGTGCACTACACCACCAGCTACGAGAACGACGGCGCTGTCGTTTACCGGAGTCTTGATGTAACTCAGGCTCCGTTTAACGACGTTGTCCGCTACATGTATAAAGGTTCCAGCACGCACGACTGGACGAGCGATGCGCTGACTTTGATGATCAACAGCAATACCGCGACGACGAAAGCGGCACGCAAGCTGGGCATCAAATCGAATGGCTTTACTGGGGGAACAAGATATTGGCACCCTGATGACTTCGATTCTCAAGGGTTCAAGTTTGATTTGGAGCCGAACGAAGCCGCCTTCATGTATGTGTCGGGTTCCTGGGTAGGCGCGGATGCGCAAGATTGTATTGATCGAAATCAGTCCAACATGATTCCCTTTGCCTTTGATTGGATTAAGGCTTTTTATCTTACAAGTTCCAGCGGAACCGAGGCCACGGAAGCTGCCTTGGATTACCATGATTGTAATGAGTTGTATTTTAACTACGCCGAACGCGGCTGGAAGCTCATTCCGCTAACAATCGGAATGGGGCGCATCAATGAGGCCACGACGGATTTTGCAGCATCAGACGATGCGCTACACTGCTCAGATTTGTTGGTCTATATGAATGCCTATATGATGCTGAGTTCTTCGCTCGGCCAGCCCTTCCCACTGCTCACAGCAATTACGGAGGATGATATACACCGAGGATCTCACACTCTTGATGACATCAATGAGGCCTGCCTGATCGGGCACGACATCATCACGGAACTCGCATTTTTGTCGGAGACGGGTGCCTATGTCCCAGAGAGTGACCTTGAGATTACGACCGACTCGTTGCAAGGAGAGTTGATGGGGGTTCCATACACCAATCAGCTTGCGGCGACTGGGGGAGATGCAACGTATTCTTGGGAAGTCATCTCCAGTTTGGACCTTCCGTCTGGGCTGAGCCTGTCGAGCGATGGAGTGCTCTCTGGGTCGGCATATGAAGCGGGCACGTTTGGTGTGGGCTTCAAGGTGACCGATGGAACAGGTGCTTTCCGAAAAGTCGGTTTGAAGCTTACCATCGACCCAAACAGTGACCTGTCTATTGCGAACGACGACAGTATGGTCCTGTTGGAAAACACGACGAAGGATATTCTGCTGACGGGCACCGATTCGGAAGGCTCCACCAGCAACCTGTTTTATGTGGTGGCTGATGAGCCGACCAACGGCACCTTGAGCGGCACGGCACCGGCTCTGACCTATTCCCCAAATACGGATTTTGTGGGAGAAGACAGCTTTACCTTCACTGTCAGCGATGGCGTGAATTCCAGTGTGCCGGCGACGGTGTCGATTTTCGTTGGATCGGCGCAGACGAACCTTGAATTTGCGGATCTGAGTGCTGCCTTGTCTGAAAATACCTTGGTGGTGGGCGGTTCTGCAAACAATTTGATTGTTTCTGGGGCAGCTTCAGATTCCGACTATCTTTATTCGGTGTCCTACACCGGAGCGGACTATGATTTCGATGGACTCAACGACACGCTGACCTTCGACGTTCGGGTCAAGGCCTGGACCGGAGGAACGACAGCGCTGGGTATTGATGATGCCGGCAGCACCACGTCCGCATCAGCGACGATTGGTTTGAGTTCTGCGGCTGTTAATATTTCGGATGGCGCCCGTTTTACTGCGGGTGGTGATACCCAGATGCAGGATGGTGAAAGCCTGGAGTTCGTATTGGAAAATCCAGTAGTATCACTGACGGACGCAGGCAAAGTCGGCAGCGCGGTTTCAGCTGGTTTTAATGCGGCGCGATTGGTGGAAACTCACAATGGAAATTCCCATCAGACGATATTCGGTGCAGGCACAGAATTGCTGGGGTGGGACTGGGACGGTCCTTTTGATGTGAGCGACATCAGTGTTGGGGCAGGGTCACTCTATATATCTTCGGGGCTCACTACTAGCACTACTACCAGACCGTTCCATTGGGGCGTAGGGGATGTCGGTTTCGGGATCACCGTGTCGGT
The DNA here is from genome assembly GCF_902728235.1 of Lentimonas sp. CC4. Lineage (NCBI taxonomy): Bacteria > Pseudomonadati > Verrucomicrobiota > Lentimonas > Lentimonas sp. CC4. The sequence goes on along the minus strand of NZ_CACVBO010000002.1, from coordinate 81,445 downwards.
GACTGACAATTATGCGGCCTGGGCAGCCGACCACGGTCTCGCAGGGACTGATGCCCAGGCAGATGCCGACACCGAAAACGGCGGGGCAGGGGATGGCTATGCGAATCTGTTAGAATTTGCTTTGGGCATGGATCCAACTGTATCCGATGCTGGTTCGAAGGAATCGATTTATACCGAGGTGGTGGGTGCCTCGACTTATTTTGCGTATGCTTACGAACGCCGCACCGACTATCTGGCTCAAGGCCTGACTTATACGCTGGTCGTGTCGCCTGACCTGGTGACACCGTCCGCCGAGTCACCCTTTGACGTCAGCATCGGCGATGCAGTCGACGGCTTTCGGACGATCACCACTCGCTACCTAATCGAGGATGACGCTAAGTTCATTCAGTTGCAGGTGGATATGGACTAGGTGGTCGCTGGACTTAACGGGTAGTGTCATTCGCTGATTATATACTGTCGCTCATCAAGAATTGTGATTGTTGCTCAACACATTTGGGCGGGGACGAGCTCCGCCTCGTCCGCCGAACTTTAGGCTCTAGGCAATCAATCCCGGGAGTCGGTTGAGCTAAACTCCTTGTGGCTCTGGGTTGATTTCGAACTTTGGATATTCGGCGGAACGCTTACCTATGCAGATTGTAGCAGGTGTCGTTAGTTTTATGTGAAATGAACACGTATTTACGTGATGAGCTGGACGATTCGCAGATTCTGTGTATGTGTTTCTATAATGTTTAAGACTTTAGTCTCAACCTTATCAACCTCGTCATTCAACCCTACTGATTACCCTTATGAATGTTTCGCCAGAGCTTGAGCGCGCATACTTGCTTGATTGTGAATGCCTAGTTTTGGCTGCGGTGATAGCGCCTGATTCGCCCCTGTCACGTATACGCATGATAGGGGTATATGCGGATACGCGACTTTAACTCTACCTATAAAAAGCTATAGTATGCCACTCTCAACTAGAAACAGGTAACTGTTTCTCCTCCTCCTAAAAAAAAACGATGATCAAAATGCCCCTCAAAAACCTCACAACGTCCGCACTGCTTTTATCGGCAATGGCCGTTTGCTCTTTGAATGCGACGACATTCAATCTCGATGTTGATTTTGCCGCTGCAGGCAATTACACGAACGCCGTCGCTCAGGACGTAACAACATCAGTTAACTTCTTGGGAGCTACATTCGACATTGTTTACACACTCAATGCGACAGCTACTAGCACTGACTCAAACACTATAGTGGTTGTCTCAAACGGAACAACATATGGCGTCACTTCCGACACTGATAGTGTCAATCACACCTTAACTCTTGAAGCTGACACTGATGAGGGGATCGCGTTCCTCGGCCTCTCATTTAGCAACTTTCAGGACAACGGCAGCGGTATTACCCTTGGCGACCTTTCTGGCCTGCGTTGGAGCGCATTTACAGCGACTGCTGATGGCAACAACCCGGATAACGTATCTGTCTCTTACAATGGTTATGCTGCTGCTACCGCTTCGAGTATAAATCTCACTCCAGACGCTGGCTCAGTTCGTGACTTTACTGGACTAGCTAATTACAGTGAGAATGGTCAAGATTTGTATCTAATGACTACCGGCGCCAACAGTAGTAATCGATGGGGGATCGGTGCACTCACTGTTTCTTATGAAGCTGTCCCCGAGCCAAGTAGCTACGCGCTCCTCGCGGGTCTTCTCGGCTTAAGCGTCGTGATGGTTCGCCGTCGCAGCTAGTGCCTCGCGCTTAAGCAAAACTACTTCAAAGACTCCAAGTCCCGTGCGGGGCTTGGAGTCTTTTTGTGCCATTGAGGCTGGATTCGACTCTTCATGGGAGCTCTGTCTGCGGCTGGTGGACTCGCGGATAAAAGCATGGGCACACAAGCTACGCAGACTATCTGGAGTGGCTATCGACTGATTCTAAAGCTCAAAAGGAGATGGAGTTTTCGAAGATGTGTCGCGGATGGGCCTTAGGGTCCAAAAAGTTCAAGTGTGACTTACTTGAAAGTGAGGGTCTGTTGAAAGACGGCAGTTTCGAGAAGGTTCGCATGGAGGGGCAGGATTTACGTGAGGTGAATGAATTGATATGGGAGTCAGTTGTGGCACGTGGGCTAGAGCACGCCGAAAAGACTAGCACTTCGCTCAAGACCGACAAGAAGTCCGCCGAGTGGAAAGTGCGAATTGCTGCCGAACTAAAGCGCACCACGAGTGCACCGAGCACATGGATCGCCCAGAAGCTACACATGGGCGCTCCGCAATTAGTTGGCATCTACATCAAGCAGTGGGAACGCGACAATGATGGCCTAAAGCAGAAATAAATATGTAAACCTACGGAATGACCCCTTTAAGACTACCCTTATGTATGAAATTCTGCCCGAGCCTAGCCATGTGCACTTGGTTATTTGTGGATGCTCCGCGTGTCCAAGTTAGCGGCAAATGTGACGCCCGATTGACTTCGATCATGTATATGCGTGATCGAGGAGTATGTGCATGCGCGATTTTAATCTTACCTATAATTAGTTATAGTATGTGTCTCTCAAATTAAGATCTCGTTTGAAATTACAAACGATACCTCCACCCCCCCCCATAAACGATGAATAAACGAACCTCCCCGATTCTGTTCACTGCAGTAGCGCTTGCGCTGCTCAGCTCACAAGCCCATGCCGATTCAAGCAGCTGGGTCGGCACGACTGATGCTCAGTGGTCAGATCTAACAAACTGGTCAGGCGGAGCGGCGGTGCCAGGCACCACCGATACCGCTACTTTTAATGCAGCAGCCGGCGCTGGTGGCTCTGTCATTGATCTCGGTGGCGCGGTGACCGTCCAGACACTAGCATTTGATACCGCTACTGTTGCAGCCTATACGATCGGCACTGGCGCGGTTGGCACTGATACTTTGACGCTTGATAATGATGGCTCGATCACAGTGGGAGCAGACGTTGTAGCAGATCAAACTATCAATGCGAATGTTGTGCTTGGCAACACAGCGACTGCGAGCACTTACACTTTTACAAACGCAAGCGCCACGAATTCATTAAGTGTTGCAGGCAACATCACTGGAGGCGCTGCGGCGGCAAAGACCCTAGCGGTTACAGGCGCTGGCGCGACTAATTTGAGTGGAATCATCAGTGATGGCAGCGCAACTTCTTTAGCGATAACTAGCAGCGACGCAGGAACTTTAACACTCAGTGGTGTAAACACCTACAGTGGAGGCACGACGATCAATGCTGGAAGCACCATTCTAGCTGACAACAATCTGGCTTTAGGTTCCGGGACTGTTACCCTCACAGGCGACAATGCCATCTTAGCATTGGGGGATGGTGTTAACGTTGCTAACAGTCTTATTACTAACAATATTGGGGCCAATAAGACCTTAACTGTGTCTGGAACATCGGCGGAGTATTCGGGTGATATTTATAACGGAGAGGCGACCGGCGCGTTTAATTTAAATGCCGCTGCCGGACAGACTCTAACACTATCTGGGATTATTTCTTCCGGAGTTGGAAATGGTGATTTTACTTTGAATGGTTCGGGCACTGTGATTTTAACTGGAAATAATGATTTCACCAAAAATCTCAGTATGACTGGAGGAGGAGCCACGGTTCGCCTTGAGCATAATAATGCTGCTGGCACAGGAGATTTTGAGATGAGGAGCACTACAACAATAGAGGTTGCCAATGGCTTGACCGTTGCGAATGACATTGTTGCAACTTCTGGTGGCAACATTAAGACTCTTAAGTTAGAGACTGGCGCAACCTCTGCTGAATGGTCTGGTGACATTAATTCAGACGAACAATCTGGCTTCCTTCTGACTGCCGAAGGCGCTTCTGTATTTACGATTTCAGGAGATTTAACTCAGAATCGAGGTTTTTATAACGTGAATGGCGATGGAGAGGTTATTCTTTCTGGCGCGAATACCATTGAATTAAATTTCACAAATACGGGTGGCACGCTCACACTTGCTGAGACTGGTTCACTCCAATTCACTATTGGGGCTGCTGGTTCGAATAACGATATCGCTGGTGTGGGTGGAATACTGAATTTGGATGGTAGTTTCATTTTTGATCTGACTGGTGCATCGACCACCGTGGGTGACTCATGGATGGTCGTCGATGGCACCTTCACTGAAACATATGGCAACACCTTTGCTGTAGACAGCACTGTCGGCAGCTTCACTGACCTGGGTGGTGATGTTTGGGGCATTGTCGAAAATGGCGTCGGTTATGAGTTCTCTGAGCTTACTGGCGAATTGTCCGTTGTCGTTCCAGAACCAAGCACTTACGCGCTCCTCGCAGGCCTGCTCGGCTTGACCTACGCAATGGTTCGCCGTCGCAGATAGTTCGTTACATTCAAGCGATCCGTTTACAAAACTCCAAGTCCCGCGTGGGCTTGGAGTTTTTTTTGTGCCATTGAGCATGGGTTTGGCAGTTCACAAAGGCTCTGTATTTTTAACCGCGGATTACACGGATTATTAAGATTCTCCTGATCCGTGTTATCCGTGCAATCCGCGGTCAGTTCATAGTCCTTCATCCTAAAATCGGCAGTTGGAACCACGAATCAACACGAATAAGATTTATAAATGCTTCATATCCTGAGACAAAAATCCCTACAACTGCACAGTATTATTAGATTAAAACTTCGCCATATGGCTTCGCCCTTCGGTTGCAAGCGAAGGGCGAAGCCATTTGGCGAACGGCAACAGTTCGCATCAGACACAGATCATCAGCCCCTGACTTGCTTCGCCATCTACGACCTCCGTCTGCCTACTGACTTCTAACGACTCTTTTAAGGATTATAGTAGGTGGCACGGTAGGTAGGCTCATCCTGTAAATGACTCTTCGTATTAGTTTGTCTATGGTTGCCATTCTTGTCAGTTTTATGTTAAAAGCGTCGCCCATCTGCGCGATTTGATGGACTAATCCCCTTATATTGGTATCAATATTAGTTCTCAACTGACTGCTTCATCATTCAAATCTACCTTTTTTACCCCCGCATGAAAATTTCGCCAGAGCATGAGCGCGCACACTTGCTTGATTGTGAATGCTCAGTTTTGGCCACTGTGATAGCGCCTGATTCGCCCCTATCACGTATACGCATGATGGGGATATATGCGGATACGCGATTACAACTCTACCTATAAAAAGTTATAGTATGGCACTCTCAACTAGAAACAGGCAACTTTACACCTCCTAAAAACACTATGATCAATATACCCAAAAAAACCCTAGCTACGTCCGCACTGCTTTTATCGGCAATGGCAGTCTCCTCATCTGCAGCCACTATTGTTCTTGATATGCCAGGGGCATCTAACAATATTGCTACCGGATCTGTTGTTACGACGTCAACTGGGTTCGCAGGTGCTACGTTTGATATCCTTTACACTCTGAATGCCTTTGCAACAGATGTGACAGTCACTCCTTATTTTGACTCGAATGGAACTTACTTTGGCGTGGGCTCGACTAATGATGGTGGCACTAATGGGCAAAGGGAGTCTATTGATGGTGACGATGGGGAGGCGCTATCAATCACTGGCCTTACAATTGACAACTTCAATGCGGGGACGAGTGGACTTACAGAGGGAGATTTCAGTATCTCATTCGAATCATTCACGATCTTTAACGGAACCCATAGTGGTGATGGCGTTAACTTTTCCTTTGCCAGTTTTGATGCTGGAGATAATATTGCAAGCATTGCGAAACCCACAGTAGTGGATCTAACTGGTTATGCTGGTGTTTCTACTGCCACGGAATTGTATATAACACCTTATAGTGCTGCACGCTTGTCCGTCTCAGGGATCTCAGTATCAGTAATTCCAGAGCCCAGCAGTTACGCGCTGCTCGCTGGTTGCTTCGGATTGACAGCTGTCATGCTGCGCCGCCGCAAAGTGTAAGAGTGAATTCACACCTTCTTCAAAAACTCCAAGTCCCGCGTGGGCTTGGAGTTTTTTTGTGCCATTGATCCAGGTTTGGCAGTGCACGAAGGCTCTGTATTTTTAACCGCGGATTTCACGGATTATTGGGATTCTCCTGATCCGTGTTATCCGCGCAATCCGCGGTCAATTCATAGTTCTTCATCCTAGAATCGACAGTTGAGAGTGTCGCAAAAAGGCGCAAAGGACGCAGAATGTAGGAGACGATGCTCATGATCACTCTGTCACCTCTGGCCAAATTGGCGAAGCCTCCAAATGATTCAAATACATGGTTTTGCGTCTCTTGCGCCTTTTTTCGTCCATGAACTCATCTTGTTAGGTTCATGAATGGCCTCTCCGTCTGCCTACTGACTCTAGTGACTCCTTTAAGAATGGATGGATTCATCGACTCTTAAGTTGAGGTGATTATTGCTAACCTTACGTCCAAAGCATCACGTATTTACGCTATACTCTGGACAACCACTGTTTCATTTGTAACATAATCTGAGTGTTGAGGTGTGTCTCTCAACTCGTATCAAAACGCCACCCCATTTTTTACCCCATATGAATCTTGAACCTAAGCGCGTGCAGTTGCTTGCTCGAAATATCGATCCATATGCTACCTGATTTGCCTGCATCACGTATATGCATGACAAGGGAGTATGCGCACACGTGGTTTTTATTATGCCTATAAGTAGTTATAGTATGTAACTCTCACAATTAGAAAAAGATAACTGTTCCACCTCCTAATAATAACTAAACATATGATCAAAATACCCAGAAAAACACTAACAACATCCGCACTGCTTTTATCGGCAGTTGCAGTTTCCTCGGTGCAAGGAGCAGAGACTCTGAGCATTACAAACATGAACAATGCTGACGGAGTTGCGAACACATTGTTAATCGATGGCAGCGCAGCAGACAGCGTCGTCAGAACTCTCGATACTAGCAGCGGTTTCAACCAATATGTTTTTGCAGTGACCTATTCGGCCGCGGATTTTAATAGTGATGCCGTCAACGACACTCTGACCTTTAATGTGCGGGTTTCCGGTTCGACAGGAAACACGCAAAGCTCGGGCTTTGTGGCCGGTGGCGTTCAGACCGGAACGGGTGGATCGGTGACGCTCGCAGACCCTCTAGGCGGGATTAATGTTTCGCTCGAAGGGACTCGTTTCGGAACAGATGGCAACATCAACGCCGGGCAGACGCTTCTTTTTACAGTGGAAGATATCTTAGTGAATGGTTCCGCTCTAGGCAACACATTCGGCGGTTTTACTGCGGCCGCTCTCCAACAGACCTCGGGAACCGGAAACAGCCATGTTGCTATCGTGGGTGTTGGGACAGGACTGGATGCGGTTGAGTGGGGCACCAACACAGGGATCACTGTAGCGAACCCTGACCAGCTGTATATTACCGGTGGTGCGACGCTGAACACTGGCGCAACCCGGCAAAACAACTGGGCCGTAACAAACATTGATTTCGGCATGACAGTCGTCCCCGAGCCAAGCAGCTACGCACTTCTTGCCGGCCTTGCTGGCTTGAGCTTCGTAATGCTTCGCCGCCGCCAAGCGTAGTTGTCAATACGATCCTACTTTTCAAAAACTCCAAGTCCCGCGTGGACTTGGAGTTTTTTTGTGCCATTGAGCATGGGTTTGGCAGTGAACGAAGGCTCTGTATTTTTAACCGCGGATTACACGGATTATTAAGATTCTCCTGATCCGTGTTATCCGTGCAATCCGCGGTCAGTTCATAGTCCTTCATCCTAAAATCGGCAGTTCGGGTAGCCGCAAAAAGGCGCAAAAGACGCAGAATATAGGAGACGATGCTCATGATCACTCTGTCACCTCTCGCCAAATTGGCGAAGCCTCCAAATGATTCAAATGCATGGTTTTGCGTTTCTTGCGCCTTTTTTCGGCTATGAACTCATTTTGTTAGGTTCATGAATGGCCTCTCCGTCTGCCTACTGACTCTAACGACTCCTTCAAGAATGGATGGATTCATCGACTCTTAAATTGAGGTGATTATTGCTAATCTTACGTCCGATGCATCGCGTATTTACGCTATACTCTGGACAACCAGTGTTTCATTTGTATCATAATTCCAGTGTTGAGGTTTGTCTCTCAACTCGTATCGAAACGCCACCCCATTTTTTACCCCATATGAATCTTGAACCTAAGCGCGTGCAGTTGCTTGCTCGTTCGATGTATCAGCAAATCTACAAGTCCATCCACCCCTCCTTATCATGTATACGCGTGATAGAGGTATATGCGCATACGTGATTCTTATTTTACCTATAAGTTGTTATAGTATGGAATTATCGATTCGAAAATACGTATCCGTATCGTTAAAAAACAATTTTAGAGCGCCGACTCTCAGATATCTAAGAAAAAACCTCCTAAAACACAAAACCCATAAAATACCTATGATGAAAAAAACTCTCTTAACAATAAGTGCAGGCCTAGTGCTAGCAGTTGCCGCACAAGCTCAAACTGTCGTCTATCAAGACACCTTTGATAACGATACCCTCGCTGTAAATACTGGGGGGACAGGCGGCGGTCTGACCAGCAGAGCCCTCCGCGGTGGAACAGGCTACAATTTCGAAGATAACGGCATTATGCAGTATAACGCAAGTGCCACCCACTACCTGAACCGTGCGATTGCCTACAACACGACGAATAGTTTTCAGTCGACAACAGGCTTTGAATTAGCCGTTGATTATTTGTGGACCAGTGAGCTTGGAGCGAGCCATTTAGGCTTCGGTATCGTGAGCACCGATACAGATATGGGTGCATATACTGGCTTGAACCCATACTCAGGCGATACTAGCGTTTACAGCTTTGGCGTTAATACACTGACTGGGCTTTCTTTCACAGATGGTTCAACCGTTACGAATCTGGGCACAGCTGGGTCTCTTGGGACGGCAGCCACTAGCAAGTCGGTTGTGATGAGCGTTGTCTCCGATGGAGCGGGCGGTGCAAATTGGGCTTGGACACTTGACAGTGTTGACATGGGTTCTGGCAATATCGCGGTGTTTGATTTCAGCAAGTCCTTTAAGTTTGTCGCTTACGGTCAGGACGATCAGGGCGACAAGAGTATCCAAGGTGTGACACTGACTGCAGTTCCCGAACCAAGCAGCTACGCACTACTTGCTGGCCTTCTAGGCTTGAGCTACGTGATGGTTCGCCGTCGCAGCTAGGGCATCGCACTTAAGCAAACCTTCTTCAAAAACTCCAAGTCCCGTGCGCGGCTTGGAGTTTTTTTGTGCGCTAGAACTGCTGACGGATAACATTTACTAATGCTGCTCTGTTTCTGAATGACTGCCTCTGCTCATTTTACAGCTTGGCTTGAGCTGACGAGGCTTGTCCGTAATTATCTTTAGTTGTGAGATCTCTTGGCATTTATCTCTAGGGGAGATGACTTCGGTGATCTCCCCTTACTCCTTTTTTTGATTAAAAAATCACCGAAAACCCCTATCTACGAAATATGAATACAAATGCAATCCCCCTCATTGCAGTCAGTGCGGTCGCTGTGCTTTCCTTTTCAGCGACAACGAGTGCTGGAACTCATGTTTCAACCGGACCGACTGTCTCTACGGATTACAAAACAGGTAGTATTACTTTTGTTTCGGCAACACAGACGCTTGGCCGTGCGACGTTCAACATTTCGTATGATGTGCTCGCGACCTCTGTGGATGACTCTCCCAATGTGCACTCTGATCCAAGCGGTGTTTGGGGTATTTATTCGCCAGAGAGCGACGCAAACCCAGCGCATGGAGTCACTTTCGATGGTGACCAAGAGGAGGCTGCTACGCTTGGGAATTTGCGAGTGACCTCTTTTAGTGACGGTGGTGGCGACTTGACGAGCGATGATATTGCTTTGTCCTTCCATAGTGTCGTTGTTTCTATCGCACATCATAATCCCGATCGTGTGGGGGTTTCGGTGAACGGAAGCGAGCCCATTGTTCTCGGTCGTCAAGATGAGGAATCTAGCACAGTCGTGCTTGCTGATGTGGTCGGCGCGACTTCACCGGTGGGGAGCTTCGGTTTGTTTTCTTTTTTTAATCTCAACAAAGCGAACCGTTGGGCTGTTAGTGATGTGGTGGTCCATTACACCGATATTCCTGAGCCCCGGGCCTATGCATTGTTTGCTGGTCTTCTTGGCTTGAGTTGTGTGCTGGTGCGTCGCCGTAGGGTAAATTGATCGGGTAGCCGTCTATAATTTTAAGCGCTTGTAGCTGAATGCCGCCCGCGTTTTTTGTGCAGAGCCTTCAGGTATGCGTTTCGCGCCACAGTAAAGCCGAGTTCATAAAGGCTTTGTCTAATTTAATCGCGGATTATTGGGAGCCTCCTGATCCGTGTTATCCGTGCAATCTGCGGTTAATTCACGTCCTTCATGTCTGCCTCTCCGTATCCATCGACAGCATGGGCGTGCCATCGCTACAATCGATGGATGCATTTCAATGTATTGGGCCTCATCCTCATTCGATCCGTATTCGGGTGGACTCAATCTGCCTCGTATCAAACCTTTACGCAGCCGCGATTTCCCTATTCATTCGTGTGTATGATTCGACCGCTGCTGTGTTTTGCTCTATTGCTTTGTTGTTCCGTGCTTGAGGCAGCATTGGGTGGTTCGGCGATTTCCGAGTTGGAAGCTCGGAAGGAAGTGATCGAGCAAGAACTGACCCGTTTGTCGCGCCCCAGTTTACGTGGGGGAGTGGGGGCGATCGGCTACCACACGGCAGCGTTCTCACATGCGGATAATGATTTCTGGGTCGAAATCGACCTGAAGGGCGAACACTCGATCAATGAGATCGTGCTAGTGCCGGTTCTTTGGCGTGATATGGAAGAGGGCTTTCAGGCGGATGCCTTTCCCGAGGCCTTTCGTGTGCTTGCAGGCACTACAGAGGATCGCGAGGGCCAGGTCGTTGCCGAATTTCAACAAGAGGAGGGGCAAATTATTGGCATTACGCCATTGGTCATACCGTTCCCCGAAACGGTGGCGTCTTGGGTGAGGATTGAAGTGACCCGCATGAGCCGGCGGATTCATGATGGCAAATACGTCTTTCAGTTATCTGAAATTATGGTTTTTGGTGAGGGGCAGAACATCGCCTTGCGCAAGCCGATCAGTGCAGTCTTCCCCAAGCCGCGCGATCCTTCCGGTGCGTGGGATGAGCGCTTTCTCGTCGATGGGGCGACGCCCTATATTATGAATTCGGCACGGGGGCAGCCGAGCCTTGCCTACTTAGGTGATTTCGGTGCGGCGCCGACGCTGCTCATTGATTTAGGCGAATCTTACCCGATTTCCGAAATACGGCTGCATGCAGTTGAGCAGAGTAATACCGTGCCGCAGGCCTTTGTCGGTGATTTAGGTATCCCGAAGCACTTTAAGGTGGAGGGGGCGAATTCGCCAGACTTTGAGGATGCGGTGGTCTTGGTGGAGCATCAATCTGCCAATCTGTCGGGGATGGGGCCGATCATGATGTGGAGTTTCCCTGAGGTGAGTTGTCGCTATGTTAGAATCGTGACGCTAGAACAGGGCCTGTCGTTTGGTATTTCTGAGCGACTCTCACGGATCGGGTTTGCTGAGATCGAATTGATGTCGGCAGGGGAAAATGTGGCGCAAGGTAAGCGAGCGTGGACAGAGCCAGCTATGCGCAGCCACCGTGATGCCATGTCACTCACGGACGGGCGTAATCTCTATGGTGAGATCCTGCCCATTCAGGCATGGTTAAAGGAATTAGCGAAACGCCGCGATTTGGAGGCTGAGTGGGTCGGTTTGAGTAAAGAGCTCAGTCGGCGGTATGCGCTACAGAAGCAGATGCTCATTTGGTTGGGGCGTATTTCCGGGGTGCTACTGTTTGCAATTGTGGTCGTGGCGCTCTACGGACGTATGCAGCGCATCCGTAATGAAACTAAGGTGCGTGAGCGCATTGCAGCGAACCTCCACGACGAGTTGGGCGCCAATTTGCATGCCATCGGTATGTGGAGCGATATTGCACAGGAGTCCGTCAATTCGCCAGAGCCGCTGATAGAAAGCCTGAAGCGTATCCGTGGCTTAACGGAGCGCACGGGTGCTTCGGCACGGTTCTGTTCGAACATGCTTGAGGCAAAAGGGGTCTGTGAAGTGCTTGTGGATGACATGAAGCGCGAAGCGTCCCGATTACTGGCAGACATATCGTTCGAAATCTCATTTGAGAATGAAGCGCAGCTGAATCGTGTGATACGCAGAAAGCGCATCGATATCTTTTTGTTTTTTAAAGAATCGCTGGCGAATATCATTCGCCATGGCCAGGCGAGCACTGCCACGATTCATATGTCTGCGAACGATAAAGAAGTTGCCCTTGCGATTGCAGATGATGGTTGTGGATTTTCCGGTGGTCTGCCAAATTCCTTAAAACGCCGCGCAAAACTGATGCGTGCTGAGGCGGGAGTGGATCACCCCAAAGAAGGTGGCACCCGTATTTGGCTCAAGCTGAAGGTGAAACGAAAAACTTTTATTAAAGAATAATACTATGAAAATGCCTACGAGAATAATGTTGGTTGAGGACAATGACGAATACCGTGACGTCATTAAATTTGCCATAGACCGAGAAGAAGACCTTGAATTGTTCAGCCAATTTGGAACTGCGGAAATGGCGATCAGCAGTATCGATAAAATTCGCTCTACGATCGTGCCACAGGTGATTCTGCTGGACCTACGTTTGCCAGGATTGAGTGGATTGGAGGCGATCCCATATTTCAAAGAGCGTTTGCCGGAGGTGAAAATCATCGTGCTGAGTCAATCGAACGCTGAGTCTGATGTCGTGCGATCCATTGCGCTCGGAGCGTCTGGATATTTGTTGAAATCGTCCACGATTCAGCAGGTGAAAGATAGCATTCGCAATGTAATGGAGGGGGGCGCAAGTATTGATCCCGCAGTGGCTCAGTATCTCGTCAAGCGTCTCAGGGATCGTCCGACACCGCTAGTATCGACCAAGTTACTTTCGGAGCGCGAGCTGCAAGTCTTAGAGCTGTTGGCAGATGGGCTTCAAAAGCGAGAGATCGGCAAAAAATTGTTTATTAGTTACCCCACGGTCGATGCGCATGTGCGCCATATTTATGAGAAGCTCGACGTAAAGAATGCGCCCTCAGCAGTGAGGCGAGCCTATCGTATGGGCGTCTTTACTGCCGATGAGTGGCTGTAGATTGGAGTAAAAGGCATGTGTTTGGTGTGGCGGAACTGGGAACCGGTTTCGGTCTGTGTGAGTGCTTTGGTTTCTGCGCCGAAATGGCTGCGACAGAGATAAACGCGCCTCTTCGCTCTACGCCAAAGGCACCCACCTTCACCAAAGGCCTCGGCGCGTCCTACACCAATAAATGACAGCTTTGAAACATTTTCAAAACGGCACCCGACGTAAATACATGATTAGAATATACGTGAATACGTGCTATGCTATGAGTGCTGCATCTGGTATGCTAACCGTTGCTCAAACGGGGTAGCGGATATTGTGTGTGATGTGCTCAACTTTTCGCTGTTACCGACCATTAAATTTACCAAATTAGAAGGAATGACGATGAACAGATTAAAACTTCAACGATTGGCTAGCTTAGCGCTCCTATTGGTTGCGATCCCGCTTGCCGCAGATGCGAAAGCACAGAACCAGTCTCAACCGAACATTGTGGTCTTTGTGGCCGATGATATGGGTTGGGGAGATTCCGGAACCTACGGCAACGAACTAATCCAGACTCCGAACATGGATAAGTTGGCCTCGCAGGGTGTGAAGCTGATGCAATGCTACTCTGCCGCGGGTGTCTGTTCGCCCTCGCGCTCCGCGATTCTTACTGGTCGCACGCCGTATCGTAATGGTGTTTATCGCCATTTATCAGGTAAAGGCCCAGCCTACCTTCGCGAGAGCGAGATCACTTACCCAGAACTCTTGCAGGCAGCTGGCTACGAAACCTGCCATGTCGGCAAGTGGCACTTGCTCTCTCAGCAACAGTGGAACAACGCTGACTTTCCGCAGCCTGGTGATCACGGCTACGATTACTGGATGTCGACGCACAATAACGCTGCGCCAAGCCATAAGAACCCGAAGAATTTCGTGCGCAATGGCGAGCTTGTCGGCACGACACAAGGCTACTCCGCTCAGCTAGTTGCTGGAGAGGCGGAGCATTGGTTGAAGGACATTCGCAACCCAGATAAACCCTTTGCTCTGTCAGTTTGGATACATGAGCCGCATTCACCAATCGCGACCGATCCACGTTTTCAATCGCTCTATAAAGGCCACAAAAACAGCAAATATATGGGCAATATCACACAACTCGACAATGCGCTGGGAATGGTGATGGATACGCTCGACGAGATCGGTGTGAGCGATAATACCTTTTTCTTTTTTACCTCAGATAATGGACCGGTGTCTGCATATGGTGGCACTACTGGTGGCTTACGTGGCAACAAGCGCAGTGAGTATGAAGGGGGCATTCGTGTTCCAGGCTTGGCTCGCTGGCCGGGGCACATCAAGCCAGGCAGCGTCAGTGAGGTGCCAGTGATCGGTAGTGATATCTTTACGACGGTGTTGGACATTACAGGCATTCCAGTGCCCTCCGACCGCACCATCGATGGTGCCAGTATGCTACCAGCGCTCGCAGGTCAGCCGATTAAGCGTGAGATGCCCATGTTCTGGCGCACGCACGTATCCAAGCCAGATGAGCGGGTTGCCATGCGCATTGGCGATTGGAAAATCGTAGGCGATGAGACCTTAACCAAATTTCAGCTCTACAATATCCCAGAAGATATGAAGGAGGAGAATGATCTGGCCCAGAAGATGCCTGAGAAGACTGAGGAAATGAAAGAGATCCTCTTAAATCTATGGGCAGGTATCGTCGAAGAAGGTCCCAATGAATGGTGGGAGAGTGACAAGCAGCGCTCCAAGTTTGGCGGAAAGATCAGCTACTAAGGTGCGGTGCTCCTTGCACTGATCACTTGGTAAGGGTAGGGGCTTTGCTTGCAAAGCCCACGAGCTCACGAAGTTCCGAACCCATATCCATAGTTCGCGGGTGCCACCTATTTGGCTAGCTCAGGGTCTAGTGCAAGCAAGGCTCTTGTAGAGTCTTGTGTCCGTGAAACTTGCTAATCTTAATGCTCGCCAGCATCGCACGAGTGGAATGTTTTTCTCTTATGAAGAAATTACTGTTTGCCTGTCTCGCGCTGAGCGCGACTACCTGTTTCGCACAACACCGTCTGTTGGTGAGCGGGTGCGCTTATGGTGAAGTAGCGGTCTATGCCGCGGATGGCACGAAAGAGTGGAGTATTGCTGAAAAGAATGAGGCTGATGACGCATGGCTCTTGCCGAACAACGATGTAGTGATGGCCTACAAATATGGCGTGCGTATTATTCGGCCTGATTGGGAGAGTGGTTCGGGCGCGGAGACTCTGAAGGATCGCCCGACGCCGAATGGTGGTGAAACACATAGTTGCCAGCCGTTGCCAGGTGGTGGCTTCCTGATCGGGGAGAGCTGGAATGGGCATTCAGCGATCGTTGAACTCGATGCAGAACTCAAGGAGACCAAGCGCATTGAGCTCAAGGGGCTTGGCGGCAAGCATTCCTCCTTTCGACAAATCCGAAAAACTCCGCAGAATACTTATTTGGTCACGCAACAAAAGAAGGGCGGCCAGGCGATGGAAGTGAATTCGGCAGGCGAAATTATCCGCCGCTTTCCGGATGGACGATTTGTTGCCGAGCGACTTGAAAACGGCAACACCTTGATAGCTGGTGGCGATAGTCATCGGATTATTGAAGTTGATGCGGAGGGTCAGGTGGTCTGGGCGCTTGAGCAAAACGACTTGGACGGTGTTTCCATAGGCTTTGCGGCAGGAGTTCAGCGATTACCGAACGGTAACACCATCTTTTGCAACTGGGGAGGTCATGGCGGCACTGCGGGCGCGTCTATTATTGAAGTATCGCCTAATAAGAAGATTGTTTGGTCGACCTCACCGGGGAAGCCGAACCGTATCGCAAACGTGAAGGTGCTGTAATGGCAAAGTGCCCATTCTAGGGGCGCGGGCACCTGCGAGACAGCCACTTATGCCTGCTCTCTCGTTTCGGTGATCATCTACAGTATATGATTTTAATGTGTATGCGTCATAGGCGCTAGCCTGCAGATCGGGTATAGTAAATGGCTACTACAGTCTGGGTCGATGGGTGCCTTAATCCACGCCAAGGACGGTTGCGTTATAGACTATAAAAATGATTATTCGAATATGCATGTTTTTGATGCTCGCACTCGTTGCGAGCGCCGAGGTGAAGCCAAACATCATCTTCCTATTGGCAGATGACCAGAACTTTGGTTCGATCGGAATTTACGGAAATCCAGAAGTGCAAACTCCCAATATGGATAAGCTTGGGCATGACGGGCTGATTTTTGACAAGCACTACAATACGACCGCGATCTGCATGGCCAGCCGAGCGACTGCTTTTACTGGGATGTATGAATACAAGACTGGCACGAATTTCCAACACAGCCATATGCGCCCTGAAATTTGGGCGAAGTCTTACCCTGTGCTGCTCCGCGAGGCGGGGTATCTGACGGCGTTCGCAGGTAAATTTGGTTTGGATGTCTACGGGCTAGGGCCGAAGGGCAAGCAGGGCATGCCCGAGGGAGATTTTGACATCTGGGGCGGTGCTCCTGGACAGTCGGAGTATGCTACCAAGAAAAATGCCTCGATGGCGAAATATGCGCAGGAGTATCCACATTCGACTTTGTCGTATGGAGCCTTTGGTTGTGATGTGATCCGCGAGGCTGCGGAACTGAAAAAGCCCTTTTGCTTGTCTATCAGTTTCAAAGCTCCGCACCGCCCGGCGACGCCCGACCCACAGTTTGATCACATTTACGCAGGAAAGACTTTTACCAAGCCAGCTAACTACGGACGTGAGCATAGTGAGCACCTTTCGCCGCAAAGTAAGACTGGTCGTCAGTATGTTCGCTTCGAACAGTGGGGCTACGATACCGATTATGACGCGGTCATGGCGACCTACTATCAGCAGATCTATGCCATCGATGTGGCCCTGGGGATGATCCGTGATGAGTTGGAGGCACAAGGGATGGCTGATAATACCGTAATCATCTACACCAGCGACAACGGCTTCCTTTGCGGTGCGCATGGCTATGGCTCTAAAGTCTTACCCTTGGAAGAATCGGCGCGTGCGCCTCTGATGGTGTATGATCCACGTAGCGGCAATGCAGGCAAAGGTCTTCGGACGACTGCTTTGACAGGAAATATTGATTTTGCGCCAACGATTTTAGATTTAGCTGGAGTGCCAGTGCCAGAAAATATGGATGGCGAAAGCCTCTTGTCCGTGTTGGAAGAGCCGACAGCCTCGCACCATCAACAACTGGCTTTTATGAATCTCTATGGAGATGTGCCGACTAAGAATCTGACCGTCTTAACTGAAGAGGTGAAATACACCTACTGGTGGTATGGCGATGCGACGATGGAACCGACTGAGGAACTCTTTCAATTGAAAAAAGATCCCCTTGAGTTAACGAATTTAGCAAAAAACCCAGAGGCAGAACCGCTCCTCCAGAAAATGCGGAAAAAATACGACGAGGAGCTGGAGTTGTGGAAGGAGCAGGCGGAAGACGCTTACACTCAATATGTTCCGCTCTTTGATCGCACTATACCTTGGGAGCAGAAGGAGTTCAAGAATACCAAGGGCAACACTAAATAAGAGACCTATTTTGATGAATAATATAATGAAGAACAAATTTAAAGTGCTACAGCTCGGTGTGCTGCTTAGCTTCGCATGGTGTAGTCAAGCGATTGGCATCGAGACGTCTAAGTTTTGCAAGGCTCAGACGCCTGTCGGTTATATCTTAGAGTCAGACGAAGAATCTTGGACTTGGGGCATGGCTCCGATCTACGATGAGGATGGAAAGCTGCATATTTTTAATTCAGTGATCCCAAATGATGGCAGCTGGATTCGGCACAGTAAGATTGTGCATTGGGTCGCTGATCAAGCTGAAGGACCACACACTTTGCTGGGAGATGTCTTCGTGAGTGAAGACGCGAGTTACCATAACCCGCAAATCTCGAAAGTAGGAGACACCTACGTGTTGGTGTTTCTATTGAATAAGCATACTGAGGGCGGGTCTAAGCAAGAGGTCGGCATCGCCACTTCCAAATCGCTTTACGGCCCATGGACAGAGAGCCCACTCAACCCAGTGATCCCTGCTTCGGGAAAGATGGGGGACTATAATATCGTCCACGCCTCAAACCCGAGCTTTGTGGTCGCTCCCGATGGTAGCTACCGCATCTATTATAAATCAATGACAGATCGGTATCCGATAAAGACAGGCTTTCGCGAAATGTCCTTTGCTGTGAGTGATAAGCTTGAGGGACCATATGTAAATTACGAAGGGAATCCCGTGATCACTTACATCGAAGATGGGGTTGATATGGAAGATCCTTACGCATTCTATTATAATGGCATGTATTACATGATCGTTGAGGATCGTCAGGGTATTAAGAACATGCTCGAAGGGAACCCGATTCCTGCGGATGAGTTGAAGAAGGGTGGCTATCGCCCTGGCTTGATTTATAAGTCAGAAGACGGCATCAACTGGGGAGAGCCCATGGTCGGTTACCTGACAAACGAGGCTTATTTCGGAGACCCATTGGCACGTAGCGAGCGTCCGAGTATTCTTTGGAAGGATGGAAAGCCTGAGTATCTTTTCCTTTCTTGCCATGATGACAAACCGTCGGCCGGATATTTGCTTAAACTGGATGACTGGGACGGCGAATAAATGAAAAGTAAGTTACTATGCCTAGGAGCAGTTCTGTGCGTGTTTTCCAGTGCTGCGGTTATCGCCGGACAGCTGGCAGGTAGTCGCCCGAATATCATCTTGGTCATGACTGATGACCAAGGGATGGGGGATCTGTCCTGCATGGGCAACCAAGTCGTTCAGACTCCGAATATTGATCGCTTTCATGATAAGGGGGTGCGGTTCACTGATTTTCAGGTCAGTCCGACCTGTGCTCCGACACGTGCGGCGTTGATGAGTGGACGCGCGCCGTTTAAGAACGGCGTGACACACACCATCTATCAGCGAGAGCGTATGGCTCTAGATGCTTTCACGCTCCCGCAAGCACTGCAAAGTGCTGGTTATGCCACAGGTATTTTTGGAAAGTGGCATCTTGGCGATGAAGAGGAGTATCTCCCCGGGAATCGTGGATTCGATGAGGCATTGATACACGGAGCAGGTGGTATTGGGCAGGTGCGACTTGGCGATTTTCCGCCGAATGGAGAGAACCTCTATTTTGACAATGTCCTACTGCATAATGAAACCATCGTGCAGACCAAAGGCTTTTGCACCGACCTGTTTTTCGAGTCTGGCTTGGCTTGGATTAAGCAGCAGATCGCCGCACGCAAACCGTATTTTGCATATATCGCTCTGAATGCACCGCACGCACCACTCGTCGCTCCAGAGCAATATACCAAGCGCTTTAGAGAGCTCGGCTATGACAAAGGCACAGCTGGTCGTTATGGTATGATCGAAAATATTGATGATAATTTCGGTCAGATGCTCGCAACGCTCGACAAGTGGGATGCGTTGGAGAATACACTCGTCATTTTCATGACCGACAACGGTGCGACGCACTTAAGCGGTAAGCTCAATGGCAAGAAGCTTAAACATTTCAATGCACACCTAAAAGGTGGTAAGAATTCACCAGATGAGGGTGGCTCGCATGTTCCAGCATTTTGGCAGTGGCAGGGCATGCTGGAGGGCGACGTGGATATCGATGTGCTGACCGCACATCTCGATCTCTATCAGACTTTCTGTGAGTTGGCGGGTGTTCAGTTGCCGGCACAAATGCAAGAGTTGGATGGGCGTTCTTTAGTGCCGCTTCTCAAAGACCCGAAGGCTGTGTGGCCTGATCGTGAGCTGTTCTTCCACTGTGGACGGTGGAACCCTGGAAAGCGTGATCGTGCTCAATATAAAGATTGTGCCGTGCGTAGCGAACGTTGGCGTTTAGTGAATAATAAGGAACTCTACGATATCTCGGCAGATCCTTATCAGAAAAAAGATGTGGCGCAGTCCTATCCAGAAGTCGTTGCGCAACTCAGTAAGTCGTATGACCAATGGTGGGAGTCGGTCTTGCCGCTGATGGTGAACGAGGGGCTACCTCGACTGCGTGAAGAAGAGTTTCCATTGAACATTCGCTACTACAAGCAGTTGAAGGAAAAAGGCATTCCAGATTGGGCGCCGGAACCGCTATAGTTCGATTTCGCTTAGCTTCGTGTGAGCACGCGTCGGCGTAGTGCTCACACGCTAAACTCGCGGTTGATTCTACAACTGAGCACTCGGCGAGTGGTAGTTTAATTTTCAGGTGAAGGAAAGCCCGCCGACGCCTTAGGCGAAGGTGGTGTGCCTCTCGATCTGTTGCTGTAGTAGCCTTTAGTGTGTGGCTGCGAAGGCGATTGAGAGGCACCAAGGCTTTTGCCAGGCAAAGCAAGTCAGGAGGAAGGAGTTAGAAGCTGAGCCTCAGTGTTTTATGGCGCCTTATACCAACATGCGACTAAAACTGGTAAAAAGGTTTAACCGCAGAGATCGCTGAGTGCGCCGAGGAGAAGGGGCGGGCTGCGTGAAATGCTCTGCGTCAGCTCTCAGCGTGCTCTGCGATCTCTAGCGTAGCGGGCGGTTAACAAATACAGCTGAAAAGTATTCACAGTGGTCTTCTCTTCGATGGCTACATACTACCAGAAAATGTCAAAGGATAGTATTAGACGCTCGCCAAATGGCTTCCGCCCTTCGGTTGCACCCAAAGGCATAATAAGTGTCGCTGCGCTCGGCGGGCGGCTATAGCCGATAATCTACAAAGACTTCATAATCAAAGACTAACTTGCTACGCCATCTACGGCAGAGCTCGTCCCGCCAGAATATTTTATATTAAAAAATCTCTTTTAATGTTCAAGGACGCGCTTGATCTCACCTATCTGCAGATGCCAATGGCTTCAGTGGAAGAGGGCGCGTTTGGCGCGAGGTGGAGCACTGGGGCAGCACGGCCTGTGATACGCAAAGAACCGCGTTCTGCACCTTGGACGGATTTTTTTAGAAAAGAACTTGTGACCTATCCATACGGATAGGTCACAAGTAGTGGGGTTTGTGGTAATATGCATTCTTCAGATTTACCAACCCTCAACGAGTCACGCTAATAAATATGAAAATTGCACTGATATACCTTATTCCAGTGATAGACGTTTCTTTGGGGGCCTGCTATATTACTTCCATCAGGTGATCTGACACTTATAGATTTTTTCAAGGGGATGAGGTTTGGGGAAACCTCTGAGGGAAGGAGCACTACGCTGGTATATGTTACTGGCGTCGTGCTCCTTTTTTTGTTTAAATATTCAAAGAGCAGATGTCCGCAAGCTTCAGACTATCAGTTGTTTATATCATAGTTCTATAATTCGGCAGTTGGTATGGGCTCTGGTTCTTGAACCGTTAATCCTAAATTCGGCAGTAGGCTTAGTTTTAGAAACCACGAATGCACACGAATTTACACGACGGAGCTCAGTCGTGCCGCAGACCTCCGTCTGACTTCCTAACTTCTAACTCCTGAATCTAGGATGAACGAACCACCCCCAGTTGATAACGCCTCTAGAATACCGATCGCACGGGCGTGCGTCTATCACGCAGATATATCCGACCAAGGATCATTTAGTGAATACGATCAGCTTACGCAGTTCATTCGGGCTTAAGTCACCTCCATTAATCAGATTCACCATCATATTGAGTGGTTGCATACTTTTCACATCATTACGGTCATTTCCTATGATGAAGATCACTTTGGTATTTTCAGGCCTCGAAACGCCAAATTTCTTAAAGAGTGCATACGATTGTTTGACGATATCCGTGCTAGGAAATGCGACATTGGGCTCGACCATGAAATAAATAGTATCCGGAGCAGGCTCGAGCTTGTAGGCGGAATTAAGCGCACCCCAGTATTGAGTCCCTAAAATAAAGGCACCCCCTTTTTTGCCGAGCTGTCTCTGGGACTCAATGATTGCACCTTTGGCCTTTGGATTAATCCGCTGCAGCTCTTTAACCAAGGTAGCAACGCCACTCCCACCGGGGCTCAACCAGGTGTCGCGTTTGATACCTTTGGGCCACCAAAAGTCAAATTTCGTGGGGTCTTTTTGCTTCTGTCCTTTCGCCGGAATCCCGCGCATCCCGGCATCTTTACCGCCGAAATAAATAACTGCCAATCGGGCGAACATGCTATCCTTCATCGAATCAATCGTCTTTAATAGTTCGGCTCGTGTTCTAGAAAAAACATTCGAACCAGAACCAGTCCGATCCAGTAAAATAACGATGTTGTTTCCGCCTTCGACACCAAAGAAACTAACATCGACACGGTCCATAATGCCCCCGCCAAGCTCACCGAGCCCACCTCCAAAGCCACGACCAAAGGCGACATCGGACTCTTCCATGACGATTGCAGGCACCGACATGTTTTGAGGGTTCTGAGCAGCTAAAGGTTGAGGGCGAGGCAGACTCTTTTGTGAGCGCTTCGTTGTCGGCGGTGGCGGTGGAGGCGGTGGCGGCTTGGCCATCTCCACTACAGGTGGGGCTTCAAATTCAGGTTCTGGGCTAAGCACTTCGATAATTTTAATCGCAGCAAGGCCACCGAGCCCTAACACGTGCACAATCACGGTGATGGCAATGACCATGAAGACGGTGCCACGTTTCTTCCGAGTATTCAGCGGTTTACCTAGTGCGTGTTCGTTGTGCGGCAGCGGATGTTCTGTCTCGTGTGGCATTCTTTGGTATCAGTTATAAAATGAATGAAATGGATTAGTCTTCTCGGCCCAGGAATTCTTTAACGTCTGGATGTAGTCTTTCTAGGAAGGCTTTATCCTGATCGCTTAATGGGCGCGTGGAGAAAATCTTTAATCCCGGAACACCTTGTTCTTCGATCAGTATGTAAGCGCCAAAGTCCCCGCCGGGCACCTCGGAAATGAAGATCTCGACATCGGTATTGACACCTTCTCTCAAGTTGAACCAATCGCCAGTTAACGCGTAGAAAGCCTTTTTAAATCCGAAATAAGTCATCGCGGCCTCTGTATCTTTTTTGAATTGTGAGGCACTTTGCCTCCACGCGCTGTAGTTTGGATTGCCTGCAACAACGACAGACCCATCGAGCACAACTTTTCCATTGATACGGACGATCAACACATCGTCTGCACGGCCGACCAGCCGGAACGTTCCTGTTTTTTGTGGCTTATAACTGCCCGTGTAATGGACGCCAATCATTGTGGGTTTGATTTCGTCTTCAACGCCGAATGACTTGGGTGCAATTGCCGCAGAGCCAAAGGGGATAATGAAGTAAGATCCGTAGAGGTTCTGTTCCGCCTTATAGAAATTCCGATCTAGTTGCTGTAAATCAAATCGATCTGAAAACTTACGAACTGTAGGCTGAAAGAAGGGGATCAGTGGCATGTTTGTGCTCTTCTTCATCGCGGGCAGATTCTTCACCGGCTTGGCATACTTATCTCGTTTAAAGTCGAACAGTGTGCCCTTCAGCGTGCCCTCCAAAGCACGGTCAAAGCCGAAACTACTCAAATTAACGCGATCGACCATACCTCCGCCAAGTTCGCCTAGTCCGTCTCCCATGCCACGGCCAAATGAGACATCAGATTCTTGCATGACGATTGCTGGAACCGACATATCTTGAGGGTTTTGTGCGGCTAATGGTTGAGGTCGCGGAAGACTTCGCTGTGTCCGCTTGGTTGTGGGTGGGGGAGGAGGTGGCGGTGGGGGAATTTCTATCTCCACGATCGGAGGTGCTTCAAATTCAGGTTCGGGGTTGAACACCTCAATGATTTTAATCGCAGCGAGGCCGCCGAGTCCGAGCACGTGCACGACGATCGTGGCGACTATGACGAGAAAAACTGTCCCGCGTTTTTTTCGACTGCGCAGTTGCTTTCCTAGTTGTTGTTCGTTGTGGGGAAGCGACATCGTTTCTTATTAGAGTAGGATTGGGCGAAACTACGGAATGGCACTACATCTGACTGAACGAAACGTATTTAAGTTTTGCTTCGGCGCAGGCATTCAACACATCGATCGAACGATAGTGCGGCGAATACGCATCTGCTTGAATCGTTACGATCGTGTCCTTCTGTAGGCGATCCGCAGAGGCTTTTAGGCCTGCGAGCATACTGGTTAATCCGGTGAGCTTGCCGTAAGGGTCACCGCCGATATTGCCGCCATTGAGTAGCACCGTGCCATCGGGAAGTATATCGACCGTGTGCTTGGATGGTAATTCTGGCGCCGCAGTCGGCGGCGCTTGAGAGGGCAGTTGAATACCCAGGTCGGCTTCTTGTTTAATCAACTCGGTCGTGACCATGAAGAAGACGAGCATCAAGAAGACGACGTCAATCATAGGAGTCAGATCAGGTTTTCCTGCACTTTCGAAGATGTCGCTAGCTTTCATAGGTTCTTAGGTTACAGGTCGCTCTGATAAGTGGCAAAGATGATATCGTTGACCCCATTCTCTGCGCAAATCGTAAGCAATTTATTAACGTGCTGATGCTCAGCCATTCGGCCGGCGCGAAGGACGATTTTGACGGCACTGTGATTTTTTGTGATCTGTGCCAGTTTGTCAGAGAGCTCTTGCTCAGTCATGGGTGTCACACCGTAGTAGAAGGTGCCATCGTCAGTTACTGAGAAGCTAAAGCGGTCTTTGATTTCTTTCGGAATGGCTGCTTCCTCAGCGACTGCTAGGTTCAGGTCAATCTTGTTGGTGGTCAGCGCGCTGGCCACAGTCATGAAGAAGACGATCAACAGGAAGACCACGTCGATCATCGGCGTCAGGTCGAATCCTTCGCCT
Source organism: Lentimonas sp. CC4 (assembly GCF_902728235.1). Classification (NCBI taxonomy): domain Bacteria; kingdom Pseudomonadati; phylum Verrucomicrobiota; genus Lentimonas; species Lentimonas sp. CC4. Next base: position 56,680 of record NZ_CACVBO010000002.1, on the reverse strand, counting down.
TCTTGTGGGACTTTATAGCCTTTTAAACTCATCCGTATTGGTGCTGATTGAGCTACGCACGAGGATTACGCGGTGCTTGCGGTATCGTGGCGGATGGTGAGGTGGACCCAGACACCGATTTACTACGAGTGCCATGGACGAGATCGCCATGCATGTCGTCGAGATACATGGTCATGTCCGCAACGAGATTACCGTATTGATTCTTAAAATAAAAGAAGAAGAACATGGCAGGGATACCGACTAACATACCAGATGCGGTGGTGATCAGCGCCTCCGAGATATTACCTGCAAGCACTTCAGGTTGGCCCATCCCGACAGTCGCGATCGAGTCGAAGGCCTTAACCATACCAGAGACCGTTCCTAGTAGTCCGACCATCGGCGCAATCGAGGCAATAATGGAGAGGTAGTTGATCACAACAAAAGGCTTTGCGAGCTCTTTACTTGAGCCGGCCTCTAGACGTTGACGAAATAGTTCCGTATCGATGTGGCCGCCCTTAATAGAATCTAAGCCGTGGTTGACGATACGAGTGAGTGGTGCGGAGTGTTCCTCGCAGAGTGCTGCCGCGCCCGCGATATCGAGCTGATTCAGTTTTTGACCGAGTTCGGAGGCGACTACATCGTCGAAGAAATCCTTCTTACGCAAGGCGATGAAATTATAAATAGTCAGCGCGAATGCCGACATCGAGAGAATCCCGAGTGGATACATGGCCCAACCGCCTTGCTTCACCTTCGTGAATAGGCTATTGGAGGATGCCACTTCAGGTGCTGCTTCGGTGGTTTCTTCGCTTTGAGCGAAGGCAAAGGTGGCGAGTCCGACAAATAGAACGGCGCACAGTGTGGTTCTAATTTTGTTTAATTTGATTGGGCTTATCATAATACTTAACTGGGTTATTCAGAGGGTTCTTCGTTGGTTTGATTGTTTAAAGCGGCTAAATAGGCTCCATCTGGAAAGAGTAGATCCATCTCGTCTAAAATGTTTTGTGCGATCTCAGGTTGTTCTAAATTAGTGTAGCACAAAAAGGTAAAGTAGAGTCCTGCTTGCTTGATGTGACTACTCATTTGAATGACTGCCATTGAGTGTCCTAAATAATTGAGCGATAACTTAGTCTCTCCCTTCAAGAAGGACTGCACACCAAGGACTAAATATTCTGTGCCCGTGCTCTCCACGTCTGCCGGTTCCATGGATTGCGCTTGCTGTAGATAACGATCGGCATCTTCAAATTTACCGAGCTGAAGCGAGAGATAGGCACAGTTCAGAGCCGCCTTTTTCTTTGAGAGTTCTGAGCCTCCACCCAGCAGTGAAGCGTAGAGTTTTAATGCTGGCTTAAACAGGCGTATATCCAGTAATCGCTTGGCGATGATTAAGTTAAACTTACGCGACTCCTTGGACGGGCGTGCTGCAATTAGCTGATCGATCAGCTTGAGTGATTTCTCTTCTTCTCCGCTTTCGAAGAGTTTGATCACCACGGTATAAAAATGCTTCACTGTTTTTTGAGGGCTTCGATTGAGCGCGATATATTGAGACACATCGTAAGCGCGCTCCCAGTCCTCCGTATCCATGATTGCTTCGATATATGCGTTGATGAGGATGTGAATATTGGTCGATTCGGAGCGAATACTCGCAAGTGGTAATAGCGGCCAGATCTGATCATGTAACAGCTCAACCTTCCTCTTTGGGTCGGATTTTGTAAGCGCTGCACTCAGGTCATCTGTCATCGGCATAGTGATGGTAAACTGTTCCATGTGATCCCATCCCACCATGACTGAGCCTTGACCATCGAGCATCTCAATCTCAATGCCTTCCGTGGACGGGCGAACAAAACGTGCTCCCATCACGCCGGAGGCTTGTGTGATTTCCAAGCGAACCGGTGTCGCACTGGAGAAGTCTGGTTCGGTATACGTGTCTTGCTCGACTGCAAACACAGTGCTGCACGCGATTGTGCAGTAAAAAAGGAGTGTCCTAATAAGAGAAATATTCATTATTCAAATTCCTTTCTGATCAAGGCTGCAGCTTTAGTATCTTCGAGCCCTGGAGTTAGCTTGAACGCTTCGAAGACGGTCTGCGCGCTCTCTGGTTCATTCATTGCTTTTAAGGTCGTAATATCTTCGTAGTAAGCCGTAGCGAGTAGTTCATTGAAGCCAGGGTAGCCGAGCATGATACGCTCGTAGAAGCCATGTGCCTCTGAGAGTTTGCCTTCGGCGACATAGGATCGACCAATCCAGAGCAATGCATCACCGTGCCGCTGCCCTCGCCATTCATTGTGGTGTAAAATCGTCTCAAGCTGTTGGCGGGCTTCTTTGTAATTGCCTCGTTCGATTTCCATACGCCCGATTTTAATAGCAGCGTCGCCGGACTCATCTGCCGAAGCGAAGCGTTTGATCAGGGTCTTGTAGGTGTCGATTGCATCTTGGACGCGATCAACATTTTGGTAGGTCTCTGCCAGCAGTTTCGTCATCCCCAACTCAGCACTTGAATTCATGTAATCGACGCGCGAGGCTTCGATGAAATCGATCACTCCTTGTGGGTTCGATTTCACATATTCTTTCAATATCCACAACTTACCAGCCAGACCGATCTGAGGCCACAGTTCCTCATTATCGACGAGGGCAAGCATCTCTGCATTTGGTATGCCCTCTGGGGTCTGCGTGATAGCAAGCGCGGTTAGAATGCGAACGACCAACGGCACATTCCCGGCCGCTTTGGCGTGGTTCAGCTGATTGCTTAACCACGCATCTGCAGTTAGCTCCGGAATCGACTCATTGAGCGCCTCAATCTCAGCCTTCAATGCCTCTAAAACCGCCAATTCCACGATCGGGTAAGGTTTCTGAACAGGAGCAGGGGCTTCTGGTTTTTTTAGCGCCCGATTCTTCACGCGTGCTGCATGCGCATCGTCAAATACCTTGAAATGATCCATGATGACTGCGCGAAATTCGTTATCCTTAACGAAGCGCTCTTTCACCAATGCATCGAGATTGGGGTTCTTTTTAAAGTAGTGATATTGCTTCCCGCGGTCGCCGATCAGCTCTTTAAGTAAGTCTGGTGTATTCGCGACGAGATTAAGGAATGCCTCGGTGTTCTCACGTATCTCACGCAGGCTGCGGTCTTTCTTTAGGTAGTCCACAAGGAGCTCATCCAGTTGTTCATCTTCGGTAATCTCAAAGAACCGATACAGTGGCTTCTCAATGATAGCGAGTGCAACGCGCGGTTGGCCTAGCTCATCATGGATGTTTGCTAAGGCTGATACCACTGGAATGATTTCCGGGGATGCTTCATTGGTTTGGATAAACGCAGTCAACCGCTCAATGGATTCATCGACGTCGCCACGATCCACCCAGATACGCGAGATCTTGAGCTCACCGGTAGCACGTAGTCCCAAATCATCGGTATACTGATCGATTAAATAGTAATGTTCTAGGGCAGCATTGGCATCCCCGAGCATGTCGACCAAGTTACCTAGGACTAATTCCGCTTGGGCGCGTAGTGGATTGTCGGGGTAGCGGTTGACGAATTCTAGGAGTAAATCCTTGGCTTCCTCTATTCGATCAAGCCCCATGACACAGAGCGCTTTACGAAAGGAAGCATCGGCGCGAAAGCGTGTATTCTCATTTTGGATCACTTCTTCAAAAAGCACCAGCGCCTCTTGGTTGTGTTGCTCCGTGAGGTGCCCGAGTCCGAGGAAATAGTTAATCACCAGCGCACTGCGAGTGTCATCGTGTTGATCTTTATAGCCTTGGAAGTCCGCAATCAATTCGAGCGTCTGAAATCGAGTGAGACGCGCCATCCCGCATTTAAATAAGAGCAATGAGGCGGCGGGATCATCGGGAGATATTCCCATATACCAACGTGTCATTTCATACAGCTCATCGTATTCCCCGAGTTCCAGATAGTCGGTAGTGATTTCGTCGGAAACGGTTCCGCGGTAGCGAGTAAATTTATCAGTCTCTAGGTAGCGTCGTGATAGGTCGACTGATTCGCTGGATTCACCTAACTTTCGTCCTAAGGAAAATGCCGCAAACAAGATATCTTCCGCGTATTCATGGTCAGGATACAAATCGACCATCTCACGGAAGCGCCAGAATGCCTCCCAGTCTCTGCCCATTGCCATATAAATACTAGCAATGCGCCAGTTCAAGAGTGGCGTATAGTTCGGCGACGCCTCGAGCGCGGCCAAGTCGGCGGTGGCGTTATCAAGTTCAGTCTTCGTATCGACGTAGAAATTGCGTAACACGATATTCCCCTCAAACCTCTTTAATTTTCGCTCTAATTGGCGAATGTGCTGCTTTAGTCCTACTTGAAGCGACTCATAGGAACGAACGAACTGGTAAAATAAACTAGCAGTGGCCAAGTCGCCTTCATCTCGAAGTTGATCGCCGACATCCATCAATGATGTGTTAAAGCGTGGGGTGAAGAATACTGGAGCCGGACTGCTAAAGAATTCTAGCATTTGACGTGATTCGCTGACGTCGCCTTGCTTCGCTTTAGCAATCAGCATATATGCCGCATAGGTGGTGCGGTCGATCGATGATTCTGCACTGCGCATGCCCGCTTCGAAATATGGCAGACCAGCGCTCCATTGTTTCTCTGCGATATAGATCAGGATGATTTTCTTTAACACCTCTTGGCGCGCTACGCCAGGAACAGGGTTCATGTAGAGGGGGATGTAAGCTTGGAGCGCTTCTTTGAAGCGTTTAGAAATCGCATGAATGTCGCCTATGTTATAGCGTGCGGAAGGAACTAGTGTGTTGTTTGGATAACTTGCAATAAACGCATCAAACCCTGTCAGAGCGTGATCTAAGGCGCCTTTGTTATTCGCATCGAAATACTCAAAAACGTATGAGAGTGCGACGTAGAAATCCAAAGTGGGGTGCATCTTTGCAGTCACCTCCGGATTTTTGCGTAATGCCTGTAGTAAGGGGCGCGCTTCAACTAATTGCTGTGAGTGAATCAGGGTATTCACGCGTTGAAGTTGGCCAGCGAGCGATTCGTCCACGGGAGACTTCGCGCTATAAGCAGCAGTGTGAAAAATACTAGCGAACAACAATACAATGATGAATCGATAGATATCTACGTAACTAGGGTAAGACATAATAGGGGGTATAAAAGAATGGTATCAAGTTGCGCACGGCGCTGAAGAACAGACGACGTTGGGGTTGCACAACTAAGTAAAGAAGCAGTGGTTTGTTATAGACTATCAGATATTGTAGTTACTTCATATCACTTAAAAAAGGTATGGTGATGGAGGCTACTGAATGAGTAGGGGTATTTCACCGCGATCATACGGAACGATCGGTGTCTTGTCACCTATCCAAAGTGATAGGTTCGGTCATATTGATGGGAGATATAGACACTTTAAATCTTGGCTTGCACACTGATTCAGGGGGATTCGTATGACTATTGTAGATGGTTAATGTTCGAGACTGATACCTAATACTATAGGATAGCGAGCGTTCGCGCAATACGGTCAAATGACCAGTTCCGGGAGTTGGGGCGCGTAAATATCTTGCCTTGCATGGCATCGTCGAATGCCCTCTGCTGCTGCATCACAGCAACAACCCAAACTCTGAGCGTATGAGACATAAATGGATCTGGATCGCGGCATTATTTGCCTGTATTACTTGTGGACTGACTGCGGAGGAAACACCGCAACAGCCGAACATCGTGTTCATCTTTGCGGATGATATGAGTTACGAGACGATAGGGGCGGTCGGCATGCTCGACATTGATACGCCAAACCTCGACACGCTCGTCGAGTCCGGGGCTAGCTTTACGCATGCTTACAATATGGGCGCGTGGGGCGGGGCGGTTTGCGCGGCCAGTCGCACCATGCTGAATACGGGGCGTTTCCTGTGGGATTCTCAAGCGAGCACGAAGCCATTTACGAAAGAAGGCCGCATGTGGGCGCAGCGCATGCATGCGGCGGGCTACCAAACTTACTTTGCCGGAAAATGGCACGTTCCAAATGTGGAGCCTCCCGCGCTTTTCGACGTCGTAAAAAATGTTCGTAAGGGTATGCCCAAGCAAACTCCGGAAGGTTACAATCGCCCGAAGAGCCCTGAGGATTATGCGACTGGTTGGAAGCCTTGGGAGACGAAATACGGTGGCTTCTGGGAAGGTGGCAAACACTGGAGCGAAGTGCTCGCCGATGATGGCGCCGAGTTTCTTGAAACGGCTGCGCAAAATGATCAGCCCTTCTTTATGTATTTGGCTTTCAATGCCCCGCACGACCCGCGTCAGGCGCCGAAGGAATATATCGACCGCTATCCTTTAGAGCGGATTGTGATGCCTGAGAACTTCCTCCCACAATACCCCTATGCCGATAAGATTTGTGGCCTAAAGTTGCGAGATGAAAAGTTGATGCCGTATCCGCGCACTGAATATGCAGTGAAGGTGAATCGCCAAGAATACTTCGCGCTCATCACGCATATGGATGATCAGATTGGTCGTATTTTGGCTGCCATCGAGGCCTCTGGTAAGGCCGATAATACATATATCGTGTTCACCGCGGACCACGGTCTAGCGGTCGGGCATCATGGTTTAACAGGTAAGCAGAACATGTATGATCACAGCGTGCGTGTGCCATTTCTAGTCGTGGGGCCAGGTGTGTCGCCGAGCTCGCAGGTGGATGCGCCAATATATTTGCAGGACGTGATGGCCACTTCCCTTGATTTGGCTGGAGCATCGACCGACGGTGTTGATTTTAAAAGCCTGGTGCCATTATTGAAAGGTGAGAGCGCTGAGCACTATGATGCCATTTACGGCGCCTACATGAACAAGCAGCGGATGATCACCCAAGGTGATTGGAAGTATATTTCCTATCCGACTGCCAAGGTTGAACGGCTCTTCAATCTGAAGAAAGACGCGAACGAAATGCACGATCTTTCCGGCAATCCGGAGTATGCGAGTCAATTACAAACCATGCGTGAAGCATTTGCTGAATTGAGCAAAGAGCTCGGCGATCCGCTGAGCAGCGCACGTAAGAAAAAATCGAAAAAAGCCAAAGAATAGAGGCCGTTGACTAGTTGTCTTGGTCCCATCAGGTCTCGTCCATCTACCTGATTGTGGTGATAGACGCGATTATGTGTTTTCTGTTAAGATAAATGTTTAATTTGGCGTTTGCTTTCGCAACGTCCCTAAACCTCACCCCTTTCACCTTAAATTCCAAATATTTTGAAAATAACTAGCTCTCTCGCCTTATTAGCGCTTTCGCTCGTTGGACTCAACGCAAGTGATGAGCGTTATGTCCTACAATATGATTCTCCCGCGGCCAATGACCTGATCAAAGCCAAAGGTAAGAGCAAAGAGCCTAAGTTCATCAAGACTGCATTGCCACTGGGCAATGGGCGTCTCGGGGCGATGTTCTCCGGTGGCGTTGATGAAGAGCATTTATGTATCAATGATATCACGCTGTGGATGAATACTCGGCGTGGTCAGGACGAAGTGGCTCAATCCGCAGCACGCAGTGTCACACCTGAGGATTATGAGAAGGTCCGTGAAGCCTACCGCGAAGAGCGCATGGGCAGCGGCCCTGAATCGATGGAAAGTATCTCAACCAAATATCTGTCAACCAAGCAAAAGGTTGGTAATTATGCCCCCTTCACAAACGTCGTGATTGCGACAGGGCACGATGCCGCTTCGGTTTCGAACTACCAGCGCTCGCTGGACACACGCACTGGCCTTGGCCGTGTGAGTTATTCCGCCAATGGCGGGCAGTTTACCCGTGAATATTTCTGTAGCTATCCAAATGATGTCATGGGCGCACGATATACCGCGGAGGGTGCGAAATTGAACCTCACGATTCAGACGATCACTTATCACAAGGTGAATGTGCTGAAGGCGACCGGTAACCGCATCCTCTTGGAAGCGGAGACGAACATGACGCAGGATAATATGCACTACGCCCAGATCATCGAAGTTGATGCGGCGGACGGCAAGGTCACTGCGCAGGCGGATGGTTCGATCAAAGTTTCCGGCGCGACGGACGTGAGTATTTACCTTGTTGGCTATACCGACTACCTTCCTAACTATCCCACGTTCAAAGGCCGCGACTTTCGTGGTGATGCTGAGAAGGCGATCAATGCCGCTTCGAAGTTGGGCTACCATGCGTTGAAGCAAGCCCACGTCGCTGATTTCACAGCGCTGATGGACCGCTGCCGTCTGGAGTTGGACTTCAAGCCTTCCGGTAAGACAACGGATGAGCTGACTAAGAATCCGAGCCTTGAGCTGGAGAATCTCTATTTCCACCATTCACGCTACCTGCAAATCAGCTGTTCTCGAGGCGCACCAGTGCCGTCGAACTTGCAAGGTCTTTGGAATGCGAGCCTTAAGCCTGCGTGGAATGCCGATTACCACTGGGATATTAATGTCGCGATGAACTATTGGATGGTCGAAACCGCGAACCTCCCAGAGTCTTTTGCGCCTTATATGGAGTTTATGAAAGTGATGGCCGTGTCTGGACAACACACGGCACGTGAAACCTTTGGAATTAACCAGGGCTGGAGCATGGGGCTGAATGGTAATATCTTTGGCTGGACTGCTCAAAATGAGCACGGACGCCGCATGCAACAATCGGGGCACTGGGCCGCGCAACATTTACTCGAGCACTATGCGTTTGGCGGTGACAAGGAGTATCTTGAAGAGGCCTATCCAATCATGAAGGGCGCTGCTGAATTTTTCGTGGAGCACCTGTCTCCATGGAAAGATGGCACACTGGTCGTCTATCCGACTTGGTCGCCGGAAAATAATTATGCCAAGGGCAAACTGAACAAGCAGACTTATGGCGCGGCATGGGATCAGCAGCTGATTCTAGGGCTCTTTACCGACTGCATCGAAGCGTCTTACATCTTGAACCGTGATGCCGAATTCCGCGCAACACTACAGAAGATGATTCCACAGCTCAGCCCGCAGAAGATCGGTAAGCACGGTCAATTGCAGGAGTGGATCGACGACTACGATGATCCAAAAAACAAGCACCGCCACATTTCACATTTGATTGCCCTGCATCCAGGGCGTGACATCTCGCCGCTGACGACTCCAGAGCTTCACCAAGCCGCTCTCGTGACCATGAAACATCGTGGTGACGCATCCACTGGCTGGAGCACTGGTTGGAAGACCAACTTCTGGTCGCGCCTGCACGATGGCGACCACGCGCACAAGATCTACCAGTTCCTGACCTCGAAACGCGCGTATCCAAATCTGTTCGACTTCCACCCGCCATTCCAAATCGACGGCAACTTCGGTGGTGGTGCAGGCGTCTGTGAGATGCTCCTACAAAGTCATCTGCGTAGTGTGAATCCAAATGCCGCTACTGTTTCAGAAGCAGCCTTTATTGCTTACCAACAGTCTCCGGAGAACCCGAAGCATTTTGTGCCCGTTGTGCCAGGTGAGTCACTGGTAAGTGCACCGTTCATTCTACACCTATTGCCTGCACTGCCGTCCGAATGGGCAACTGGTAAAGTCAAAGGTCTACGAGCACGCGGCGGTTTTGAAGTCGATATCGAATGGGTCAATGGCCAACTCGTCGAAGCAACTATTCACGCGACACGCGACAGCGCCTGCCGTGTGTATTCCAACGGTAAAATCAGTGACACCATTACTTTGAAAAAGGGTGAATCGAAGGTTTGGAAGTAATTATTACAGCATTTGTTTGATCGATATCACGACTCCGACGTAGGGGCTTTGCTTGCGAAGCCCGCGCACAGGCCAAACGCACACGAAGTCCCGCAACGTCCCCTACGCTCGCGGGTGTCGCGAGCAACACCCCGACACACAATCACAATATGATGAGCAAAAGTATAGCGCTCATACATGAAAATGTTCTCTAAAGCTGCCATCGGTTTTGCTATATTCGGGGCGCTATTGAGTGCTTTGCCTCCAGCGCTTGCTCAGCCAGATCCACATGCTGGCCATGCCAGTGATCGCTCATGGGCAGATCGCCTTGAGTATGTCGGCGTGGCGGTTGAAGAAGAGGACTACCATGTGTGGGGTGCTTCGCCAGTAATCGGGCCGGAGGGAAAGACGCATTTGTTTGTGTCGCGTTGGCCGATTGCCGAGGGCTTTGGAGCTTGGCTCACGCATTGTGAGATTGCCCGCTATGAGAGTGAAAGCCCAGAAGGCCCGTTCGTATTTCAGGAGGTGGTTGCAACCGGCACAGGTGAGGGCGGCTGGGAGCATCAATCGCCCCATAATCCAAATATTCAGAAGGTCGGCGATCGCTATGCGCTCGTCTATATTGCAAATCGTGGCGGCCAAGGAAAGGCGCGCGTCGCAACGCAACAAATCGGCATGATGATCGCTGATCACCCTGCTGGGCCTTGGAAGAAGGTCGGTAGCGACGGCCTCATACTGTCACCACCCGATGATCCGAATATTTGGAGTTATCAGTCCACCGTTGGTGTCAATAATCCTGCATTGTTCGTTCATCCGGATGGTCGTTTCTATCTGTATTACAAAGCGATGAAGCAGGGCGATGTGCGTCGTATGGGGCTCGCGATTGCAGATCAGTTAGAAGGCCCGTATGTATTTCAAGAAGAACCGTTGACTAGCAACGCCACTGAAATCGAAGACGGCTATGCCTTTCAGGAAAATGGTGATATCTATCTGCTGACCACTCACAACCATGCGGGAGCCGGTTACCTCTGGCGCTCCGGTGATGGTATGAACTTTGAGTCACCTATTGTTGGATTTGACTCCATGGCGACTTACATCGATTCGGATCAATTGGAAGGAGCCAAAGTGCTGCGCAAGCAGAATTTCGAGCGCCCTCAGGTGTTACTTTTCGACGGCCATCCGAAGTATCTCTACCTAGCCTCAGGCGCAAATTGGAACGCTGGTAAAGGTTCCATGTCTTGTGTCTTTCGTATCAAATAATTTTCTTATAAATATATCATGAAACATCTCCGATCACTCTCCTTACTTGGCCTTGCCATGTTGTTGCCGTCATTGGCGTCAGCAGCCTCGATCAGCTCACCCGATCAAGCGATTCAACTCGAGACACATGCGGCGAACGGACAGGTCACGTATTCTGTCGAGTTCAACGGTAAGTCCATCATTGCCGAATCCCGCTTGGGAATCGAACTGGCAGGTGGTGCATTTTCGGGTGCCCTTGAAATCACGGGTTCGACTAATAGCTCGCATGATGAGACCTGGAAGCCGGTTTGGGGGCAGTTCAGCGAGTATCGTAACCACTATAACGAACTGACCTTAGAAGTCTCCGAGGCCGAAACACCGAAGCGCACGATGCAGGTTATCTTGCGTGCGTATAACGATGGTGTTGCTTTTCGCTACGTATTCCCAGAGCAGCAGAGCCTAAACAACGCGAATTTCGCAAAGGAGCTCTCGCAAGTATCCATCGTCTCAGAGGCACCGACCGCATGGTATGCCGCCTCTTCGACGACTTTGTTCAATGATGTGCCATTCGAAGCGATCAAGAAACCTAGTCGCACCCCATTTACCGTGAAGCTGGCAGACGATTGCTACGTCTCCTTGCATGAAGCCGCAGTGGTCAACTCCTCCGATGCGAACCTCACACTTGGCAACGATAAGCGCACCTTGACTTACAACGGCGCGATGCGATCAGCTGCTGGTGCGGTCAGCGCTTGGCGCACCATTTTGATAACTGCGACGCCTGGTGAGCTAGTCGAATCTTCGATGATTCTTAATTTGAACGATCCCAATAAGCTGACCGACACCAGCTGGATCAAGACTGGTGTGAGTTTGTGGGATTGGCGCTGCCACGGCGGTAAGGCTGACGATGGCTTTGTATATGGTATCAACGCCGAGAGCTATATTCGCTATATTGATTTCGCCCACGAGCACGGCTTACCATTCCTCATTATCGATGCCGAGTGGTATGGCCCCGAGCGTAGCCCGAAGTCCGATCCTATCACTTTTGAGCACGAAGTCGACATGCCCAAGGTGGCTGCTTACGCGAAAGAAAAGGGCGTCGGCATCTGGCTTTATATCAATGACAAGGCACTCAAGGGCTTCGATATGGATCGCACGTTCTCACAATATAAGAAGTGGGGGATTGTAGGTATCAAACATGGTTTCCTCGGCGGCGGTAGCCAACCGAAGAACGCCTTTAGCGTGAAGGTGCTGGAGAAATGTGCGGAATACGACATCATGTATAACCTGCACGAGCCCAACAAGCCGACTGGCCTGACGCGCACCTACCCACATTACATGACGAATGAATATGTGAACAGTATGTTGGATGCTGCAAACCGTGTCCCCGCGACACCGTCCGAGCTTTCGGTCTTCCCAGTGGTGCACAACCTCGGCGGCCCCGTTGACCGTAGTTGCGGCCTGTTTGACATGGATCAATCCATTGCACGTGACAAAGTGCACAAGCAGATCCCCAGCACCGTCGTGTCCCAGGTGGGGCAGTGCATGGTGTTTTATAGCGGTATTTTGACGCTTCCCGACATGCCGGATGCCTATAACCGCAAGATGGATCTTTTCGAATACATTAAGCATCTACCGATGACTTGGGATGAAACGAAAGTCTTAGAGATGGAAATCGGCGATTACATCACCATGGCACGCCGTTCGGGGGATACATGGTTCACTGCGGCACTCGCCGATGAGTCCGGTCGCACGACCGAGATCACACTCGATTTTATCAAGCCAGGCGTGACTTACGATGTCACCCTTTACGAAGATACTGCGGAGAGCAATTATCAGTTCACTGGAGGATGGAATCGCAAAGACGCGCAAAAGAAAAAGATGCCGTTCAAGCCAGTCGAAACGAAGCGCGAATTGTATCAAGTTCGTAAAATGACAGTTAAAAAGGGCGACACCATTTCCGCTTACATCGCGCCGGGCGGCGGTCACTGTATGTGGATTCGCCCGCAGTATTAATGGGATTCTGCGGGTTTAAGGTTCATTTATCCGGGAGGTAGATTGAGCTACGAAAGTGATCGGTTTTGTTGATAGATTTTTTGACAAAAAATCAAAAAACTATTTATTTAGATCGGTCTACAATCGTATAATATGTGATGGTCTGAGTCCTGATTATCCAGCAACCCCGAAATACCACGAATAATGATGATTAAATCCTTACTTGCTCTAACCATTGGCCCATTGATCGCAGGCGCAGCACAGGGAGCCACTGTTGTTTACCAAGACAGCTTCGATGATGACGGCATTGCCAACAACTCCGGCATAGGCGGAGGTGCGGCTAATCGCACCTTGGCAGGGCACTCTTGGTCTGACGACGGTGAATTGTCATTTAACACGTCTGGCACGAATTTCAAGAATAGCGCCATTGCCTACTCAATAAATAGTTGGCAGTCGGATGGTGGTTTCGAACTTACAGTCAATTACTTTACGAGCAGCATCGGGGATACCGCTGCGAACCTGCTCTCTTTTGGTCTGATACGAGACGATGTGGATCTTGCTACTGTTGCCGCTGCCGATAGTAGTAATCCTTTTGCAAGAGCCGATCTTGGTGTTTATAGTATAGGTGCCAATGTGACAAATGGACAAGCTAACCAAGGTTTGAATTTTGTGAATGGAACTGCCGGAACCCTATTAGATGCTTCCGGAACCAACCAGCAATTCATTGCCAACTCCGTGACGCCTGTTGTCATTAGAATTGACGCTGATGGTTCCGGGGGCGTGGACTGGACCTATTCGATCAATGGCGTGACGGAGGCAACTGGTAACATTACGACATTTGATTTAGATGACAGCTATCGCTTTGCCGCTTACGGGCAGGACGACTCTTTTAATAGATATATTTCGTCCGTATCTTTGTCCACTGTTCCTGAGCCAAGCTCCTACGCCTTGCTCGCGGGCCTGCTTGGCTTGAGCTACGTGATGATCCGCCGCCGTCAGGCTTAATCGTCGGTCACAAAAGACTTCTTTTTCGAATCCCCAAGTTCCTGTCGGAGCTTGGGGATTTTTTATGTGTGCATACGCGCTGTTTGCTAGGTGGTGACAGGTAACCACAGAGCCTTTTTCCGGTGGGAAGCGCCTCGCTCTAAATTTTGAGAAAAAGACCAAAACCTATCTACATTGATAGGTAACAGGCAGTGGAACTTCTGGTAGTTTGAGTGTCTTGTTCCACCAACCCTAGCCCAATACTACTAAATATGAAAAAAGGACTCATTACATTAACCGCAGGTCTAATGATTGCAGGCGCAGCAAACGCGGCGACAGTGTTCAATGACACCTTCAGCGATGGTATCCTTTCGACCGCCACCACTGCAGGCGACGTCAACGGCGGCTTTGAAACTATAGACGTTAATAATGTTAATCCCGTTTTTAGCGCCAATGAATCTGGGGGGCTTGCTACTTTTAACGCAACAGGAACCAACAACCGCAGTGGTATGATTAGCACCACAGCGTTCGATGTCTCATCCTATACCAGCTTTACTGTGACATGGGTAGTCGAGACTTATTCGGATACTGCTAGTAATGGTTTCCAGTTAGGACTGTCGACAACTGCTAGTTCTTTCGATAATGTAGCTCGTTTCCTCTTTGAGAACGGGACAGACAATGTTATGGACGTCAACTTCGGCTCTCAATCGTCTGTCGACAATACAATCGCTGCCGCAAGTCAGACTAGTGGTTTCACGCTTACAGCTACTTTCGATGCGTCAGGTATTACCTATTCGGCAACTGGCTTAGGCGCAGGGTATCTTGGTGATACTGCTATTGCTTATGCAGGTGGAGACACTTACGCTAGCTTGTTTGGTGGATCGACAATGTTTGTCGGCGCAAATATCCAGGCGCCTGGTTCCCCGAATGCACAGTTCGTGCTCAATAGCATTGAGGTGACAGCCGTTCCAGAGCCAAGCTCCTACGCCCTGCTCGCTGGCCTGCTTGGCTTGAGCTACGTGATGGTCCGCCGCCGTCAGGCTTAATCGTCGGTCACCCAAAGACTTATCTTTCGAATCCCCAAGTTCCTGTCGGAGCTTGGGGATTCTTTTGGTTCATTGTCTGATCCGGTTTTGAAGAAGTGATGATCTGTTCGATATATTCATCTCATTGAGTAGCGAACTTGCGCTAGCAAGGTCGATCGTTCTATCCGAGAATCAATCGATGGGACTAGCGTGCCATCGCTACAATCAAACCATGATATAGCCTAATGCCATAGCATATTAAAATTCATACAACCGCTAGGAAAGGAAGGGAGAATGTCACACCGATTGAAGCCCCTCCCTTCCTCGCCCGCTAGGGCCCTTTATTATGCCCTTGGGTGCTAGCGCTAGCGGTTGTGGAAAAAAGCGAAGCCAAGGAAGGCGTGCCGTCGCGTTGTGAATCGAATCCATCGCAGTGTTGTCGCGGTGTCGAGCAAGCTCGAGCCCTACTTTTCAACGCTTTGATTATTATTAAGACTAAGAGTAGGGTTAAGAAGACGCAGTCGATTTTTGTGCATAGATACCTTGTTTGCGTGATAGCGCCCCTCGCTGAAAAATGTTAGGCTATCATGATGATCATACGTATTGTCCGTCAGGTTATTTCAACGACCCTATTGTTAGGTGCGGCTTCCACTCTGTGGGCTCAGCAGTCGACTGATGCTACGGGAGACCAACCAAATATCATTTTCATTCTTGCAGACGACCTCGGCTGGCAGGACGTAGGCTTCATGGGCAGCAAATATTTCGAGACGCCTGCGCTGGATGCCCTAGCGGCAGAGAGCCTCGTGCTTGAAAATGCGTTTATGTATCCGACCTGCTCGCCGTCGCGGGCGGCGATCCTGACTGGGCAGCAGTCCTTCCGCACCGGGTGCTACACGGTGCCAGTGTTGGAGAAGGGAAAGGCTGCCGACAATATTTTTTCAAAATGGACAGTCGGCGAGGAGCACCCGGTGTTTTCCCAACCATTGAGCGAGGCTGGCTATAAACTAATTCACCTAGGCAAGTGGCACATCGTTGGACCCAATCCTGATGCAGAAGGAAAACTTCCGTTCAAAAAGAAACTCGGACAGCCGAGCAACGGTGACCTGAGCTGGCTGGCCGCGCACCAAACGCCGGAAATTCAGAAGTATTATCCCATCGGTCGCGGGTTTGATGAGAATGTCGGTGGCACCTGGTGGGGCGATCCGGCTCGTGGCTATAAAAAGGGCTACAACGCACCAGGCGGTGGCTATGTCGCGCCATTTAAGAATCCATTCATTCAGGAAAAGGAGGGTGATGGATGGCTGACAGACCGTCTCACCGACGATGCGATTGACTTTATCCAGCGCCACCGCGATGAACCTTTCTTTGTGAACTTGCATTACTATGCGCCGCACAAACCCTCGGTTCCGCGCAGTGAGGCGTTGATGGATCACTTTATGAATAAAGCGGGCGACCCCGAAACGGGGCAGGGCATGGGGGTTGCTAAAAAGAAGAGAGAGATCGCCGCCTATGCGAGTATGATCAAATCGATCGACGATAATGTGCAACGCATTCTCGACTACTTGGATGATGCGGGGCTACGAAAGAACACGGTGGTCGTATTCACCTCGGACAATGGTTTTAATGGTCTTCAAAGTCGCAACACCCACCTCCGTGGAGCGAAGGGCAACGTCTATGACGGTGGCCTGCGTGTGCCAGCCTTGGTGAATTGGCCGAATGTCGTAAAACCGGGACGTATTGATACGCCCGTTCAGGGACTGGATTTGTTCCCCACATTCCTCGAACTTGCTGGGGTTCGCGATTACACGGGCACCTTGGATGGCGACAGTTGGGTGCCTCTGATGCGTGGGGAAGCGCTTGAGGAGCGCCCGATTTTCTGGCATGTCGCGAGCACTTATAAAGATCCGCCTTGCTCGATCATACGCAAGGGCAAGTGGAAGCTGATTCAATATCTAAAAAATGGAAATATCGAACTCTACGATACCGATGCAGATCTCAAGGAGAGTCACGACCTGTCCAAGAGCCACCCTGAAATGGCACAGCAGCTATTGAATGAACTCGTCGCATGGCGCCAGCAGAATGACGTGCCACTGCCGCCGAGTTCTTCGCTAAAACAGTAATAGAATTCAAATCACAGTGATCCCGTTGGATGGCTTTCAGTTCTGTGCCTAGGCAGTGCGGACGGCAGCGTAGAACGCGGCAAGCGCGGAGGGCATCCCTCCCGCTGTGGTTTATCCTTAAAAGAGTAGTTAGAAGTTAGGAGGAAGGAGCTAGAAGCTGAGCATCAGTGTTTTATGGCGTCTTAGACGCTCGCCAAATTGGCGTCTATAGGAGAATCTACAAAGGCTTCATAATCAAAGACTAACTTCTGACTCCTAACTTCTAACTCCTGAATCGAGGTTTATTGGGGAGGGACGAGCTCTGCCTCGTCTTGCGTCGTGCGGGTGCATTGGTTGAGCGCTTCGGTTCTGTGCCTAGGCAGTGAGGACGGCAGCGTAGAACGCGGCAAGCGCGGAGGCCGTCCCTCCCCAATCAACCAACACATTCGGGAGAGCCGCATGAGCCGCAGCACTGTTCACAAATTATGATGCGCGTGAGATATTACTGATGCGACGGTCGTAACCGGTTCCCGGATCCGCTACACTTAGGTTCGGCGAACAGACAGAAATGGCGTTACAGAATTCCCTTTTTGTAGGCTTTCCCCACTGCTGCGGGCGCATTGCTCGCGTCGAGCTTTTGAAATATATTTTTCACGTGAAACGCAACGGTTGGCACGCTGACCTTCAATTCTTCTGAGATCTCTTTTTTGAGCATTCCCTCTGCGAGTAACTTGAGCACCTCGAGCTCGCGTTCAGAAAGCGGGTTCCTGATGGTAGTCTGCTTCTTGTCTTTCTTGATCCGGTCAATGATATAGCTCGCGACCCCTGAGTCCAATGACGCGCCACCATCAATCACTGTTTGAATGGCAGCAATAATTTCTGAAGCCTTTGCGGACTTCAGCAGGTAGCCTGTCGCGCCCTTTGAAATCGCATCGACGACGTCTGACTCGTTGTCCGACTGCGATAGGATGATGATTTTCGCTTTGGGGAGATAATCACGAATCCATGAGATCGCCTCTAGGCCAGACATGCCAGGTAGATTGAGGTCGAGAAGTATAATATCGGGATTCTCCGTGATTTTGTGATTTTCGAAATCTCTCAGCGCGATTTCCGCGGTGCCGTATCGACTGATCACTGTGAGATTGGGGACTTTCTCTAAGGAGCGCTCAATGACATTTCTGTAAGCGATGTGATCCTCAATAATCGTAAGTGAAATACTATCTTTCATATTAAATTGCGGCTTAAGTGCGCTTCAGGTTGAGGGTGATCGAGGTGCCGCCCTCAACTGGAGTGTCTGTTGTGATTTTAGCTTTTAATAGTCTGGCCCGTCGTGCCAGTGAGGGGGGAATTTCCGTGGTGCCAGAGCCATTATCTGTGATCACAAATTGCACCCTGTTCATAGATGCGGAGATATCAATGGTTACTTCAGAGGCTCCAGAGTGGCGGATGATGTTCACCAGTGATTCTTTATAAAATAAATAGAGGTCGATCCGTCGCTTGGTTCGTAGTGTTCCGAGTTCTGTCTTACCTTTGAAATTTAATGTATATTGGATGTCCGCGAGTAGGCGTCGACTCATCTTCTCGATTTCATCCTGCAGGTCTTCGCACAACTCTTCGGCTTCAAGTATGTTGGTGCAGTAGCGCGCCGCTTTACCGCTCCGTTCGCTCATGATCCGCATTTCATCGAGTAGACCGATCAACTCGTCGCGCTCATCCACCGAGTCTCTTGCAAGGTCGCTGAGCAGACTAATGGTGTGCAGGTTGGCTCCGAGTTCGTCGTGTAGGTCGGCGGCAAAGCGCTCTTTAATTTGTGCGGCTTGCTTCACGCGAATGTTGCGACCGATTAGTATCGTAAAGCAAATGGCCGCCACAGCTGCTGCGAGTAGCCAAGTCATCACCCTTAGGTTCGACTTTTGTTGGGCGTAGCGGTGGCCGATTTCAGCGAGAATCAAGGGGCGTTCGGTTTCTAGACGATGACGCTCAGCAAGCTGCTCTAGCCAATTGTGCATGGGGAGAATGTCGCCGTAGAGATTTCTGCCATCGGTAAGCGCTTTAATTGAGCGCGAACTCGCCTCATGACGAGGTGCGATATTGGATGTGAACTCTTTGCCCAGTGCTACATTCTGAGCATTGGCAATGAGCTCTATCTCGGCAAATCCAATTTGAAAGTCAGGCGTTATGCGCTCATTATTAGCGACGCTGAGGCGGATATATCGGCAGTTCGTATCTGGGACGTCCCACATCATGATTGGCTCATCTGAGGAGGTGAGGTGCTCTGTATAATCGACGAGCACTATAGCGTCGGAGAAGTCAGGATTATTTGCCCCCTCAATGCTAAAGGCAGGTGGAGTGCCCGCGCCATCCATATTACTTTGTGGCACTGTATTACCTTTCTCAATCGCGTGTAGATTGATCTGTTCAATGGGGTAAGACGTGCCTAGATCCACGTTGAAGAAGGCAGTGGTCGTCTTCCCTTTTGTAAGTTGATCCATTGGCCTGCTTAAATAACTAATGCTTCGTTCTCCCGTTGAGGAGTTCATTAGGTAGGGCACGCTGCCATCGACGAGATAGGACTTCGACCATGAGGCTGAGAGTCGCTTTAGGCGTGACTGGGGCTGGTTCGGAGCTTTGACTGGTTGATGTAGAGCCACATTGGTGGCACCGCTAAAAATGAGTAGTTCGGACAGCTCAAACGCATAATACTGGTCAAATGTTCGAAGTGAGAGCTGTGTTGCCTCGATACGAACCCATGACGCCGCCGTGGGCTCGATCGGAATAATAACTGGCGCAATGCCCATACCCTGTGGTGCGGCGCGCTGTGCATCGTATTCTGCAAGGATCCTTCCCTTTGGATCGCTTTCAGTTCCGGCTAGTATTCGGAACTGAAGTGGAAAGGCATCTGTGGTGAAGCCTTTCTGGAAGTCACGCCAGATTACAGGAGTCAGGACAATCTGATCGATCAGGTATATTTGCTCTAGGTCGATTTCGACCCACTCAGTGGCGTCTGCATTCGAATGTCGATTTGAGCGATAACCGATCGCGCCGTCACCTGTGCGTAAACTCATTTGAGCGAGCGAGCCAAGTCGCTGATCGATCTCCGCGAGTCGTGTTTCAAGCCCATTGAGTGACTGGTTCTCAAACTCGACTGCATGGCTTACATTCGAGAAGCAAGAAGCCAGCGACAGCACAAACGGCAGCCAAAGCACACCGTTTTTTTTGTGGAGAATCTGAGAGATGAAATCGAGCATACTTCAGAAGGGGCTATGACACCATATGAAAGTGCCTATTATAGCCAACAACCGTAGCAAATTACCTATAATTTTATGACCGAAGGCCACTCAAAAGAGATAAACCTATCTAAAAAGATAGTTCACGGACGATGCGTTCAATGGTAGTTTATTCAGCATATTGGCAATACCTCTTTTGCAATGATACCTGATTCAGGCGATCGCGTATGCTTTCGAGTAATAGTAATATTAAAATTAGGCGACCTCATTGCCATTCATCCATCTTAAAACAACTCATTCATAAAAAAGAAATTCGTATGAAATACAAAAATATCATCATGCTTCTTGCATCGCTTACGGTGCTTTCACCTTTCGCTCATGCCGACCAGACGGACGATTCACACATGGAGTGGTGGCGTGAAGCCCGCTACGGCATGTTCATTCACTGGGGCCTCTATTCGATCGCTGGCGGTGAATGGAAGGGCAAAGACTATGGCAAAGAGCAGGGCGGTGCGAGTGCCGAATGGCTCATGAACAGCGCCAAAATCCGTGGCAAAGAATATCGTGAGACCCTTGCCCCGCAATTTAACCCGACTGACTTTGACGCGGAAGAGTGGGTGTCCCTCGCCAAAGAAGCGGGCATGAAATACATCGTCATCACTTCTAAGCACCACGACGGTTTCTGTCTGTTTGAAACAGAGGCGACTGATTACAATGTGATGGAGGCCACTCCATTCAAGCGCGACATCATCAAAGAGCTCTCTGATGAGTGTGCTAAACAAGATATCAAGTTCGGCGTGTATTACTCTCAGTTCAAGGACTGGTATCACCGCTCACGTGGTAAGGTCAAAGGCACCATGACTAATGCTGAATATCTTGCCTTGGTTGAGAAGAACCTCGATGAGCTCCTATCAAACTATGGCGATATGGCCGTGTTGTGGTTCGATGTCGGTGGTAATAATGTCGTCGAAGCCGATGCTCAGGGCGCACGTGTGCGTGAGCTACAGCCCGACTCTGTGATCTGCAGTCGTCTCTACAGCCGCAAGGTGCCAGTCGCACAGCAAAAATATGCTGACTTTAACTCCCTTCCAGACCGCATGCTACCAGCGAAGCGTATGACAGAGGATTCGGAAACCTGCATGACATTGCGCCACAACTGGGGCTACGACGCAACGGACGACGCATGGAAAAGCGAGAAGGACGTCGTTGAATTCCTAGCATTGTGCGCAGCGCGTGGTGTGAATCTACTGCTCAATGTCGGCCCGGATCCAATGGGCAATATCTTGCCAGAGGAAACCGAGCGACTACTCGCAGCCGGTAAGTGGATGGCAGTGAATGGTGAGTCGATCTATGGAACGACTGCGTCGCCTGTTGATTTTGATTTCATGTGGGGCGCGATGACTCAAAAAGATCAGACCGTTTACCTCCACGTCCTTGAGTGGGACGAGAACGGCATTGAGTTTAACGGCATCGTCGGCAAGCCAGCGAAAGCTTACTTCCTTGCCGATGAGACTAAAGCAGCGCTGCCTGTGAGCTACGACGCGAACGGCACTATTACTAAGATCGAGGTGCCAGCTGAAGCGCCAGATTTCCGAGACACTGTGATTGCCGTTGAGTATGACGCACCAATCGTCGCTGATAAGGCTGCAAAGGGTAAATACCACTGGTATACCACACGTTCGAAGCGTCATACCGATATCAAGCACAACCGCCATGCTGGGCAAACTGAGCTACTTGAAGCTGTTAAAGCCGCACGTCACTAGAATATGAAACGCTCATTTATACTCGCACTCTCTTTGGTCACTGCAGCGGTCGCTCACGCCGCAAGCCGTCCAAATGTTATCTATATCCTCGCCGATGACCTTGGTTATGGCGACGTGCAGGCGCTCAACCCGGAACAGGGGAAAATCGCCACACCGCACATGGATCAGTTGGCGGCAGAGGGTATGGTATTTACAGACGCACATTCGAGTTCATCGGTTTGCACGCCGACTCGTTATGGCGTGCTGACAGGGCGCTACAATTGGCGCACTCGCCTGCAGAGCAGCGTGCTGTTTGGGTTTGATCAGCCGCTGATTGCTCCAGATCGCTTGACGGTTGCTGGCTTCATGAAAGAGCAGGGCTATAATACCGCAATCATCGGAAAGTGGCACCTTGGCCTCGGACTGAAGAACCCTGCTGGAAAGCCGACCAAAGGCATGAAAGCTCAGATCAATGGTGTCGATTGGAGTGCCCGAATCACCGGTGGTCCCGTGGATCTGGGCTTCGATTATTGGTATGGAATCGCTGCCTCCTTGGACATGCCTCCGTATATCTATATCGAGAACGATCACTTCATCGGTGAGTGCACGACTATGAAAGCGTTTCATCGCAAAGGGCCCGCTCATGCTGACTTTGAGGCGATCGAGACCTTGCCCACGATCGGTGATCGAGCGGCTCAATACGTTCAGCAGCAAACCGCGGACAAGCCCTTCTTTCTGTATGTGCCGCTGACTTCGCCGCATGCACCGATCATTCCGACAGAGGAGTGGCAGGGGAAGAGTGAATTGGGCACGTATGGCGATTTCGTGATGAACACGGACGCCGTGGTCGGCCAAATCATGGCTGCAGTGGATGCGGCCGGACTTGCGGATAATACGATGATCATCGTCACTAGCGATAACGGTTGCTCGAAAGTGGCAGACATTCCCGCGTTGAAGGCTCAGGGGCATTTCCCGAATGCACATTTCCGCGGGTCTAAATCGGACATTTGGGACGGTGGCCACCGTGTGCCATTCATCGTGAGCTGGCCTGCAGGAGTCAAACCCGGCACACGTAGCGATGAGATCATTTGCCTGACTGACTTGATGGCGACCTGTGCGGATTTAACAGGTGCCACGCTGCCTGAAACGGCAGGCGAGGATAGTGTTAGTTTCGCACCAGCGCTCAAAGGAGAACCGATCGTCTCGACGCGTAAAGGTGTGGTTCATCACTCCGTGAGCGGTCAGTTCGCCTATCGCGAAGGGAAGTGGAAGATTCTACTGACCAAAGGCTCTGGCGGTTGGACGAAAGAGAAGATGTCCGACAATGCGCCGGCGCAGCTCTATGATATGGAGGCCGACCCAGGTGAGCAGAACAATCTCTATCGCACGTATCCTGAAGTCTTTGAGCGTTTGCTCGCACAGTTGGAGTCTGATGTGAAACGCGGGCGCAGCACCGCAGGCCCAACGCTCACTAATGATATTAAGAATGTAAATTTCAAGAAACGCTTCAAATAGCGATTCTCAATCGTGCCCACTCCAGCCTGACCAGCTCCGTGTTTACCCCCATCTCAATGAAACAGTTGTTCTACTTTTTGTGACTGTGCAACTAGCACTCACGGTCTCCAGTGATGAATGGAACAATCGATATCACATTCTCGAATCATGTCTGCCATGCTGAATCAGCCAATCACCCTAGAATCAGGAGTTAGAAGTTAGGAGTCAGACGGAGGTCTGCGGCACGACTGAGCTCGCCGAAGTCCGTAGATGGCGTAGCAAGTTAGTCCCTGGTTATGTATCCCTTACAATCGCGTTCACTGGCGCCTACCGAGCGCAGCGACACTTTATGATGCCCTTGGGTGCAACCGAAGGGCGAAGCCATTTGGCGAATCGAAGATTGTTCATAAAACACTGCTATTCAGCTCCTAACTACTGCCTTCTAGCTTCTAACTACTCTTTTACGGATCACCCATATTATGAGACGCATTACCCCTAGATTTCAAAATACGTTTAAGCACACTGTTGCATTCATCAGCAGTGTATATTGTGCATACGCGAGCACTCAAGCTGCCTATTATGTCGATCCTGCCACGGGATTCGATTCCAATTCTGGCACCCTGACTGCGCCGTTTGAAACGATCAAAGAGGCGCGCGACACAGTTCGCTCGGTCAATGACAGTATGACAGGTGACATCGTCGTGTATCTTCGCGGTGGTGTGTATGCTTTGAACGAAACGCTTGAGCTCGATGCGCAAGATTCTGGAACAAACGGCTATCGCGTGATCTATCGCAACTATCCGCACGAAGAGCCGATCATTACCGGTGGCCGAGCTATTAGCGAGTGGACAGACGTAGGAGGTGGTATTTATGCAGCCAGTGCCGACTCGATGGCGTTTAACCAATTGTCGGTGAATGGGCGACCCGCTCAGCGTGCGCGTCATCCAGAATACGGTTCGCCTTATAAAATTCTGACAACGAACCCATTCAATCAGAGGATCAAAATTAACCTGACAGAGATCGAAGCGTGGACGGGTAATCTTGGACGGATGGAAATGGTCATCGCCAGTTCTTTCACTTCCAGTCGCTTGCGAATTGAACAGTTTGTGGCTTCTGATGATAATGGTGATGATGTGGATGATGTGGCGTTTGTGACTCCCAAAGATCCAGAGCGCGCGGCGTATTGGGGGTGGCTGGACGGCCCGCTGGAAGGCACGCCTTCCTATTATTTTGAAAACCATATCGACTTTTTGGACACGCCAGGTGAGTGGTTCCTCGATCTGGATACAGACATTGTTTACTACATGCCAAAGGATGGTGAAGACATGCCGACTGCGGATGTCTGTGCACCACAGCTGGAGCAGTTACTGTCAGTCGAAGATGCCGAGTATCTCACGTTCTTTGGACTGACCTTTGAGCATGCCAGCTGGTTGGCTCCGATGGAACGAGGCATGGTGCAACGTCAAGGGAGTATGGAAGTGCTACGGACTACATATGACGAAGCGAATGAGAAGTGGAAGACTGCACAGTTTAATGTGGTGCCCGTTGCGACCTATTTTAAACAGATCAGCAATGTTCGTATCGAGCGCTGTGTCTTCATGAACATGGGAGCCGCTGCGATGGGCTTTGATACAGGCACCAACAATAATACGGTGGTCGGCAATGTATTCTCTGAAATTGCTGAGTCTGGAATTATTTATGACATGGATAATTATCGTTTTGCGACGGGCGATGCGCTGTCGACGCTGGATACGTTTGATTCCAATTATTTCTTCCGTATCGGCACGCTCTATTATGGCGGCACTGGGCTCTTCGCGTTTTGGCCGGATCAGATCACCATCACTCACAATGAATTCGCTCAGATCAATGGCTTAGGCATGAATGTGGGCTGGGGCGCGACTTCAGACCCCGTTGCCACGAAACAAGCGGTGGTCACACACAATCGCATGCATGATGTCTCTGTTCGCGCGCGTGATAGTGGTGCGATCCATACCAAGAGTAATCAGGCTGGAGCGACTGGCGAGTCTGCCATTGATACTGGCGGTCTCTATAGCAGGAATTGGATTTATAACAGCACCCCGCGCACCTGGTGGGATACAGGACCAGAGCGTTACAGCCATGGAATATATTTAGACGATGCTTCGGAATATGCCACAGTGAGTCATAATGTGTTTATGAATATTCATGATACAGATCTTAAGATCAAAGGGGACACACACACCTTCATCAATAATGGCTCTCAAGATCAGACCATCAAAGATGAGTCAGGTCTCCGTGACGGATATTTGGATATTAAGGATTTCTGGCGTGGCGGTGCCATCGGAAGAGACCTTGAACCAGGCGACGCTTACAGCGCTACAGGACTTGATTTAGGCGTATTGTTTGATGATAGCTACGCTTCGGATGCCGCGGGCTCACAGCCTGCTGGTTACACCTACGATGAAACAGGTGGAGTGATCGAGGTGGTCAGTGTGTCAGACAATAGTATCAGGATGAGAGACAACAATACTGACAATTCCATCGGCACCACATTGAGCCGAAACATCGGCGAGCAGTCTGGCACCCTCACATGCACCTTTCGAATGAAGGCAGGGCAAACGACGAACAGTCTATTTTTCTATCTCTTTGATGATGCTGGTAAGCGTGCCTGCCAAGTCGGTTTCTCTGGGAATGGGAATCTACGCTATTTCTATCAGGATGGGACCTATATCGATATCGCGACTTATGCAAAGAACACATGGTATACCTTCCGTCTCGAAGTCGATGTGCAGAAGCAAACCTTTAGCGTGTGGATCGACGATACATTGGTGCTAGGCGATTGTATGTTTTACCATCCGACTGAAAACCTCACTTCGCTCCGATTTCAGAATTCTTTTAAAACTGGATACTTTGATCTCGATTATCTCACAGTCGAAAGTGATCTCGTGGCATCGAGCTCAGTCACCACTCAAGGCACTCCGTATGCATGGATGGATCAACACTACGATACCACTGGTTGGACGCCTGCGGATTACGAGGCGCAGGATGCTAAGGATGATGACTTTGACGGAGCAAGCACAGGCGAGGAATATCTCGCGGGCACTACTCCTGTAGATCCTTCTAGTGTGTTTAAAGTGCTCTCACTCGGAGCCGACGAAAGTGACCTTTCGTTCTCATGGAAGACACTTCGCGACCGGAATTACACGATTCAATCCTCGATCGACCTCCAGCCAGATAGCTGGGGTGATGTGATCAATCTACCGGGCAACGGTGGGCTGAAACAGTTCTCTGCAGCAATCGAAGAGGGTGCTCAGTTCTACCGCATAGTGATTAAAGAGTAGGGCGAGGCAGACAGATACGTAAATGCGTGATACTCAGAGCTCTTGAAGCTCATATAATGGAGTCATCCTCTAATCGTGTTTATGAATTTTCTGACGCCCCTCGGTTCGCTCAATCTCCTTTTTACCGCAGATACTAGGCCAGCCGACGGCATCGCGCAGTTATGCGCTGTGCCACTACCAACCGTATTGCGGTGCCAGAAGGACATACTAAGAGCACATGACGGCCGATCCATCCCGAATGGCCTTTAATCAATTAAGCCTTTAATTATGATTCAATACCGACGTTTCGTAACAGTCGTCAGCCTAGTGTTCTCGGCAACGATTCTTGGCGCGCAGCCGCAACAACCGAATTTCCTGATCATCCTCGGCGACGATATCAGTGCCAATACGATCGGCTGTTATGGTTCGGAGAACCCGAATACGACGCCCAACATCGATCGCTTAGCGGACGAGGGTATTCGCTTTACCAATATGTTCGTGTCCGAGGCTGTCTGCGCTCCTGCCCGCGCCGAACTTTATACCGGGTTAATGCCATACGGTAATGGTGTGATCGCAAATCACGGGGCGACGAAGACTGGCACTTTGAGCGTCGTTCAACATTTGAACCAATTAGGCTACCGAGTCGGCCTGACAGGAAAGACACATATTAAACCCGCGTCGGTGTATCCCTTTCAGAAGGTCAAAGGCTTTCAGTCAAACTGTAACGCTAGAAAGCCGAAACCTGATACCTGGGATGGCGTGGAAGCGTTCATGACAAAGGATGCCGACCAGCCGTTCTGTTTGGTCATTGCATCGATCCATGCCCATGCGCCATGGGATGCGGGTGATACGTCCCTGTGGGACGTGGACTCGCTGAAACTCCCCGCGAACTTGGCAGATACGCCAAAGACTCGACTGTTATTCCGCGAATATCTAGCCGAGGTGAGATTGTTCGATGAACAAGTCGGCAAGGCAGACGAGCTCTTGCAGCGCCTCGGACTCGATGACAACACGGTATTGATCGTCTTGGATGAAAACGGTGCGGGTATGCCGTGCGGAAAATGGACGACCTATGATTGGGGCGTGCGTTCTGCCTGTGTCATGAAATGGCCCGATGCGTATGCTGCCAATTTTGAGACCTCGGCGATTGCGCAATACTGCGATATTCTACCAACCTTAATCGACGCAGCTGGCGGTGACGTGCCTCTCGCGATGGACGGCAAGAGCCTCCTGCCGCTCATCACCGGTAAGCAGACAGAGCACCGCGAACAGGCTTATTTCGTTTATAACAGTGGCGGAGAAGGGACTCCGTTTTCTTCACGAGCGACCACAGATGGGCGTTATAAATTGATTTGGACGTTAACACCGGAAAATCCATTCACAGTGCGCACGATCAACGGCTTTGACTATGGCTATGTCGATAAGATGGAAGACCGTCATGTGCGCCAGATGTATCAATCATGGTTGGAGCAGGCAGACACCGACGACGCTGCTGCGGCGATGGTGCAGCGCTATCGGCATCGGCCGGAGTTTCAGCTCTACGATCTCGATAACGATCCTGATGAAATGACAAACCTCGCCACAAATCCTGAGTATGCGTCAAAGGTCGATGAACTGAAGCATTCGATCCAAGCGTGGATGGTCGAGCAGGGCGACTCGGGTGCTTTGGTCCAATCAAAGGCTCATTCCCTAAAAAAGTCTAAAAAGAAAAAGTAATTCAGCCCGCGTTGTCATTCAGTTGGGGCGAGGTCGCGTAACTGCGGCTTAATAAACGCTTAAGATGAGATAGCTCAAGTCGTGCTGGATAAGCATTCATTAAGCGTAATTAAGCGGTCAAAAAACTAGGTTCCTTTTCTTCTGTATCGTCAAAGTGTGGCATAGAGTGAGGCACGAACGGAGTTGCCCACTACAGTCTGGATCTACTAGTTTTGAGTATCAATGATCCAACCATTTTGAGACTTCAAGATGCGAATATGCTGCCCCTTGGATTCTTCAATGTCTCCTTTTTTGAAATCGCTAAGTCTAGCCTCAATCATCTGCGTCATCATGCTGTTCAGCATGCCCTGGGCTGTCCCCGACACTTCACTTTTCAATCGCTCAATATATTCTGTTTTTGAAACTAAATATTCCCCCTTGAAGTCTATGATCACATAATACGCATCATCCTTTTGGTAGAAATCATTAATGACTACGTCGAAGATCTTAACGTAACCTTCACCGTTATTTCTATCAGTAATTGCCTGTATTTGCTTGGTGATGTCCTGAGCTGTTGGCGCTGGTTTGCTGCAAGATGTCAGCAAGATACACAAAGTGATGCAGATGAATGTTAGGGTTTTCATTTTTTGTAGATCGTCAAGAGTGCTCATGTAGTGAGGCACGAACGGAATTGAGCAGCTCGACTGGTTCGACCTCATTTGATTTTAGTTACGTGGATCATCGCGGTGCTACCGTCGGTTTCAAATTCTCTTTTTGTAGATGGATAGTAGGCCTCGTGCTCCGCCCAGATCGATAGATCGTCCCGCATGCACCAATTCCTTTTGAATTCAGTTTTTCCTTCTTCGTCCGTCGTGTATTCAGCCGGAAGCATCGATAATGTGTAATAGACGACTTTTACAGTAGCACCTTCAACTGGTTCGCTCTTTTCATTCAGGACAAGTGCTTTATTCACTGTTGTTGTGCAGCAGCCAGAGAGGAGAATGATGCTAAGTAATGCAAAAAGTTTAAACATGGTTTCTTTTTGTCGAACAGTATTATAAGTCTTTGTAGCTAATCTTTTGCTACAGGTTTTGTGTGGTGAATAGGATGATGAATAACTCGTTGGTGCAAGATATTTTAAGAACTTTTTGGTGGGCGAATGCGTTGCCGCTTGGCATTGAACGTTTTTGGGGATGAATGGCTTAAAATAGGAGGTTTGAGCTGAATTCTAAAAACTCTGACTAACGGATATTTTGCAGGGGGTATAAATGGCATAGTCGATAGGGTCTAAGGCTCATTTCGGGGCTGCGTGTTTTACGCATCGCTTACGTGGGATTCAAACCCCTATTTCAATAGGGTGGCTGTCTGAAACCCCCTATTTTAATAGGGCTCAGAGGGTTGTTGTCAGCGCGCGTATAAGACTTCGTCTCACGCGATTCTTTAAGTGATGTATTACGTCTATATTCTACATTCTGATTGTGACCAGGGGCTTTATATTGGATTTACGAGTGACTTGACTGCACGTGTTGCGGCTCACAATCGAGGTGATTCAAAATCAACGGCTTCTCGATGTCCTTTACGGCTTATCTATTATGAGGCTTATACGATGGAGCAGGATGCTTTGGGACGTGAGCGTTATCTTAAAAGTGGAGCTGGTCGAAGGCATATTGATAAGCAATTACGGTGCTATTTCGAACAGTATCCGCATAGGAAGACGACGTGAAGAGAAACCGCGTGAGGCGTAGCCTTTTACGCGGGTGACGACACGAATTTATCTCCACGTCGATGGGAGTAAAAAGCCAGACAGTCCTGCGGATGGATTGTGACTCGGCGGTGCCGAGAGTGAGCGCCTTCGGCGAGTGTCCGCGTAAAGAGCTTCGTGCGCGTATAAGACTTCGTCTAACGCGACTTCGCTCCACGCGGCTTTGAAGTGCGAGTGGGAAGTGTTAGTGCGAACGAGACGTTCGATGAATCTTCGCGCTACGGCTGGGGCTTGGAGGCTTGTGCTCGGAGGCTTTGGCTCGGTGGACAGACAGGACGGAGGTCTGCCGTAGATGGCGTCGCGTAAAAGACGATGTCTCACGCGATGGCAGCAATGTCTGTGTCACGGCTTTGGTGCTTTGGCTCTGTGGCCGAAACCAGTTCCTGGATCCGCTAGCTGGGACTCTGTTAGGTCGATTGATATGTTGTAATAATCTGCGTCCATCTGCGAAATCTGCGGTTAGACAATGCCGAGCTTGAGTTTGGAATACGTTGGTTCGGTTGAGACGTTCGATGAATCTTCGCGCTACGGCTTTGGCTCGGTGGCTTGTGCTCGGTGGCTTTGGCTCGGTGGCTGGGGCTCGGTGGACAGACAGGACGGAGGTCTGCCGTAGATGGCGTAGCAATGTCTGTGTCACGGCTTTGGGAAAAACGAATTAGGTGCCTTGAGCGTAGCGGGCGTGAGACTTCGCAGATGCAACGGGCCGAAACCAGTTCCTGGCTCCGCTACGCTTGGGTTCGGTGCTTGGGATCGGTGGCCGAGTGGCGCATTTACGTGATAGTCGAAAAGGTCTTCGGCTTGTATGCTAGGAGTTTCCTTACATGAGATAATTTAATATGATTAAAACAGCCTTCCTCTGCCTACTAGCGATCCTACCGATTGCGTTATCGGCGGCCCCCGACACCAGTCGCCCTCTCAATGAGCTGCTAGATCCCACGGTCTATCAGGCACCAGCCATGCATCCGCACCCGTCACACGATGTGGGTGACATCAAGGCGGTGTTTTATGACAGCATCGATTACAACGGGCAGCCAACGCGCGTGTTTGCCTATATCGGCGTTCCTAAAAGTGACAAGCCGCTGCCTGCGATGGTGCTCGTCCACGGGGGCGGGGGCACCGCCTTTCATAAATGGGTGAAGCTGTGGAATGATCGCGGCTATGCGGCCATTGCAATGGATTTGGAAGGACACCTGCCAGAGAATGTTGCCTCCGGTGGTGGACGTTTGAGTCACGACCACAGCGGGCCTTCCCGCGTGGGACGCTTTAACGATGCGGAGAAGCCGCTCGAAGCGCAGTGGATGTATCATGCCGTGTCTGACATCTTTGTGGCGCACACGCTGTTGGCTTCGCTACCTCAAGTCGACGCCGACCGTATCGGTGTGACGGGTATCTCATGGGGCGGCATTTTGAGCAGTTTGGTGTCTGGCATCGATGACCGCTACAAATGCGCCATGCCTGTGTATGGCGCTGGCTACCTCTACGAGTCCTACGGCCATTTTAAAAGCGTCAGCGGTGATGCTCAGAAATATTGGGACCCGGCACGTCACTTTAAGGATGGTTCCGTGCCGACACTCTGGGTGAATAGCGATGTGGATGGTCACTTCTCGATTAATATTACATCGCATAGTTTTGAAACGACCAGCGACCATGCTTGGATGACGATTCACCCCGGCATGAAGCATGGGCATGGTGCCGGGTGGGATCCGAAGCGCGTGCCGGAAATTTATGCCTTGGCCGATTTCTATCTAAAAGGCGAGGGCGCACCACTGGTGCGTATTGTGAAGCAACCGTCCCGCCGCGCAGTGGCACTCAGCTACGAAGCTGAAACAGCCATCGAGAGTGCCACCGTTTATTATTTGAACGAACCGATCAGCTATCGGAAGCCGGCCAATAACCCGAAGGCGAAGCATTCGGGTCCGGGCACATGGCTCACCCTTGATGCGAAAATCGATCCCGCAACTCGCACGATCTCTGCGCAACTGCCGGAAGCGTGCATGACCTATTATGTGAACCTCAAGGATAGCCGAGGGCATCTGGCTTCGTCCGTTCTCGTAGAACTGGGAAATACAGATTAGTTTTTACGCTGCGGTTGTTAATAAATTACGTCTCCCTTCGCCCGAGCACTACAGCATTATGAAATTACCCCGCATCTTCAAATTCTTCACGCTCTCTGCGGTATGTAGCACCATACTGTTGGCTCTGGCGCCTCAGGCCATTGCTGCAAAAGGCTTAGCCAGTGAGGACGAACTCTATACGGGCCGCAGAGCAGCCTTTGCCAATCCGAAGCATGATGATCCAGATAAACCAAATGTTCTGCTGATCGGTGATTCTATTTCGATTGGCTATACGCCCTATGTCAGGCGTATGCTTAAAGACTCGATCGATGTGTATCGAATCCCAACAAATGCACGAAACTCAGCCTATGGTCTGGAGAATCTGGATAAGTGGCTGGCGATGAAACCGGCGAATTGGGATGTCATTCACTTTAACTGGGGCTTGTGGGATGTCTGCTATCGGAATCCGAAATCGAAGACTCAGGGGCACCGTGACAAGGTGAATGGCACGCTGACTGAGACGCCCGAGCAATACCGAGCCAATCTCGAGCAGATCGTAGCTCGTTTGAAAGCGACCGGCGCGACGCTGATTTGGTGCAACACCACTCCCGTTCCGAAAGGCGAGGCGGGGCGCAAGCTTGGCGATGCTCTCAAATACAACCAGATTGCTGCAGAGATTATGCAAGCCAACGGGGTGTTGATTAACGACCTGTATGCACATGCTCAACTGGAGTTGCCTCAGATCATGAAAGCGAAGGGCGATGTCCATTACACCGAAGCAGGCTATCAGCATCTGGCAAAAAAGGTGGCGGGCGAACTCACCGCAGCGCTAGAAGTGTCAGGTGATGCGCGAGTCATGCCGTATGAGGAGATCTATGCGAAGCGACAGTTGAAGCGGATGGATCGCTCTAAGGATGGTATCATTTCTGAGCAAGAAGCAGGAGGTAATTGGAGGCGGCTGAAAGGCCTGGACCTAGATACAAGTGGGGGCGTGGATATGACAGAGCTCGCTGGCTTAGAGCGCCCTGTATTGCCCACCCAAGGTGAGGCGCAGCTCAATGTGCTCTACAAGAATTTGCCCGAAGAGAGCCTCTATCTCGACCTGTATTATCCGCCTAATACTGAGAAGGGCGATTTGCCCGTGGTCGTGTTCACACATGGCGGCGGCTGGGGTGCCGGCAGCAAAGAAGGGGCGGCCCAAGGATCGCATCGCGATCTGTTTCTCAAGGTCTTGGATGAGGGCTTCTGTGTGGCAGCGGTCAACTACCGCCTCGCAAGAATGTATGGAGACAATTACGTCCCGGAATGCGTGGCGGACTGTAAAGATGCCGTTCGCTTTCTCGCGAAGCATGCCGATGCGTATGGAATCAGTGCGGATAAGTTTTATTCAATTGGTAACTCTGCGGGTGGGCATCTCTCCATGATGCTTCTATTGAGTCCGCCGGATCAGCAACTGGGAGCTCCCGAACTGGCAGATGCGGACTATACGATGGTCGCTGGCGTGTCATGGTATGGTTGGGCCAATCAGGAGCACGAGGAGCTCTTTATTAAGCCGAATAAACCTCAGAAAGAGCCGCTGCGTGTGAATCACTCACTCATTGCTCGCCCCGGCCTGACGCCCGAAGCACATACCGCGATTATTCATGAGATGAGCCCCAGCACGTGGTTAACTCCAGAGAGTCCGCCGCTCTTCATGCTGCACGGCACTGAGGATCAGACCATCATCGTGCAGCATGCGTATTGGATGAAAGAACTGGCAGACAAACGCGGCGCGGATGTAGAGATTTTAATTGTAGAAGGCGCTGGGCATGGTTGGAGCAACAAGGGGATTCAACCGACACAGGAAGAGGTGATTCAAGCGACGGTGGACTTTTTTGTGAAACACAAGAAGTGACATGGCATTCCTAAATTTCGTAGCGAACTTGCGCTAGTAAGGTCGACGGGCTTTCAGCATACGTCGACGTGACTAGCGTCACATCGCTGCAATGATAGCGAACTCTGCCCTACGACTGGCTCAGGGCCTTGAACTTGCCGAAACGGCGGTATAAGCACTCGTTGTATTGAGCGCCAGGGTTCTACCAGAAAATGTGAAAGCTTGGTAAGAACACTCAAAATTATGTGCGCATGAATAGTGTATCTGCGTTATAGGCGAAATGAGACTGTGCTGCTATGCTAACAAACGTCGCACTTTCAGCCTCTTACCCCATGCAGCTCTATCTTATCTTAATAATTACTTTGTTGGTCAGCAGCGTTTGTAACGCGGATTCAATACAGGCAGATTTCTACTGTCATCCGCAGGGATCAGACGCATGGTCGGGCACATTAGCCGAACCCAACATGACCGGAACGGACGGCCCGTTTGCAACATTGGAGCGGGCGCGCGATGCAGTCCGAGGACTCAAGCAACGTCAGTCGGGTGATATTCAAGTCCTGCTCCGTGGTGGCACTTATTTGTTAAGTGAGACGGTTGTCTTTGGCTTGGAGGATTCTGGTAGCAGCGAGTCGACCATTACGTATGCAGCCTATCCAGGTGAGACGCCCGTCTTTAGTTCCGGCAAGGAGATTAAGGGCTGGAAGAAGGTGAGTGGTTCGCTTCCGGGGTTGCCCTCAGAGGCTCGGGGCCAGGTCTGGGAGGCGGAGGTCTCCGGTAAATTTCTAACCCTCTACGACAATCAAGGGATGATGCCCCGTGCGCGCTCGGATCACTTTGTCCCTAAAGGCAACGCGACCGAACTGAGATATCCTGAAGGTCTACTGAAAGACTGGCCGAATGTGACCGATGTGGAGATTTTCGTTCGTCCGACTCGGCTTTGGATGATGAATATTCTGCCCTTAGCATCAGTCGATGAAAAGGCTGGTGTTGCCAAGACTTCGATCAACGCAACCTATGGCATGAACAAGATCGGTTGCTGGGTTGAAAACGTGCTAGAGCAGCTTGATGAGCCAGGCGAGTGGACGCTTAACACAAAGCAGGGCAAGGTCTATGTCTGGCCACGCGGTCAGTCGCCAGTGGTGGCGCCGCAGTTGATTGAATTTATTCGTATCGAGGGTGATATCGATGAGCAGGGGCCGAAGGATATTCCAGTCCGCAATTTGCACCTTCGCGGTCTTACTTTCAAGCATGGTGATCGCTACACCTTGGCGAAGGGGGACGCCGGCACCCAGCACGACTGGGATATGTTTGATAAGGCCAACGCATTGGTTCGCCTACGTGGCACAGAGAACTGTGTGATTGATAATTGCCATTTCCTCCAAAGCGGTAGCGGCGCAATTCGGGTGGATCTGCATGGTATCGGCAACACGATTTCGAATAACCACATTGAGCAGATGGGCGGCGGAGGCATTTTGCTTTGCGGCTATGGCCCAGGCACCAAGGATGTGAACAAGCATAACGTTGTTTACAATAATCACATTCATCATGTCAGCGAGATCTATTGGCACTCGCCCGGCATTTTCCTCTGTCAGAGTGGAGAAAACCGTGTAGCGAATAATCTGATACACCATACGAATTATTCGGGCATGATTGTCGCTGGAATTGTAACCCGCTTTTTTGTGAAGCAGAACAAGCGTGAGTCCAGCCGTGCGATCCGCTGGCACGAAATTCAGAATTTACCGAAAAATCCAGAGCTGGAAGACGTGCGACCATATCTGCATACGCGAAAGAATCTAATCGAGAAAAATGAGATTCACAACGTCATGCAGATACTAGGAGACGGTAATGGGATCTATATTCGAGGCGCGGGTGCAGGCAATGTGATCCGCGATAATTACATTCACCATCTGGTGTCTTCGATCAAAGGACAAAGCGGGATGCGCACGGATGGCGGACAGATGGATACACTGTTTACGGGCAACGTCCTCTATAAATGCAAGTCGCAGGGCATGACGCTGAAGCTGAACAACCGCTTTGAGAATAACATCATTGCTGATGTCATTGCACCACGTGGAATCTACCTGAAGATCGTCGAGGGGCCGTCTACTGGAGCGAGCAACAAGCGTAATATCTTTTACTCAACGAATGCCGACTGCACCCTTATTTCCGAACCAGGCGGCGGGACGGGCCTAGTGGGTGAGGATCGTCGAGGCCGAACTCCTGCGCGGATGCAGGATATGGACTCCGACTACAATATCTACTTCTGTAAGGCAGATCCCAGCATCGGCGAAAAAGTGCTTAAAAAGCTGCAAGGCGATGGTGTCGATGCACACAGCCGGGCGGTTGACCCGCTCTTCGTCGATCCAGAGAATGGTGATTTCAGGTTTAAGCCCAACTCGCCTGCGCTTGAGATGGGGATCTTACCGATCGATCTGTCTGAGATCGGGTTAAGAACGACGAAATAGTGTCGATTGGGGAGGGACGGCCTCCGCGCCGTCCGCCGAACCTCAGCACAGAACCTCTGCACCAGCATAAGGCAAGACGAGGCTCGTCCTTCCCGAATGTGTTGAGCTAAAAAGCACAATTCGTGATGCGCGGCAGTCTCGCGTGAGTTCGCTACGGTGTGTCTGAAGTTTAATCAGCTGTAGCGATGCGACGCTAGTCGCGTCTATGCCTGCCGGGCGATGACACGGTGGTCGACCTCGCTAGCGCGAGTTCGCTACGGTGTGTCTGTAGTGAAATCGGCTGTAGCGATGCGACGCCAGTCGCGTCTATGCTTGTCGGGCGATGACACTGTGTGTCGACCTCGCTAGCGCGAGTTCGCTACGGTGTTTCTGTTGTAAAATCCGCTGTAGCGATGCGACGCTAGTCGCGTCTATGCTTGCCGGGCGATGACACGGTGTCGACCTTGCTAGCGCAAGTTCGCTACGGTGTGTCTGAAGTTTAATCAGCTGTAGCGATGCGACGCTAGTCGCGTCTATGCTTGCCAGGCGATGACACGGTGATCGACCTCGCTAGCGCGAGTTCGCTACGGTGTTTCTGCTGTTAAATCGGCTGTAGCGATGCGACGCCAGTCGCGTCTATAAATGATATGGATGTTAACACAAAACGAGGCTTGAAGAGACAATGACTCGCAAAAAGAACAAGCGTAAGGCAAAGTAACCAGCTATGGGAAAAAGTATGAAACGATTGATGACACTATTATCAGTGGGGCTGTTGAGCTTTTCTGCAATGAGCAGCATCGCTTTGGCTGCCAGTAAAGATCCAGAGCAACCGAACATCCTGTTTCTGTTAACGGATGATCAGCGTTGGGACGACATGGCGGCGATGGGCAATCCGATCATTCAAACACCCACGATGGATCGTCTCGCTGAGCTGGGGACGCTGTTTACACAGGCGACGGTATCCAGTCCAATCTGCATGGCCAGTCGCGCAACTTGCTTCTCGGGGCAGCCTGAGCGCTTCCACCGTGTTAATTTCGGGGGCTCTAAGTTTACAAATGTGACCTGGAGCCAGACCTATCCGCAGGTGTTTCGTGATTCAGGCTACTTTACTGGATTCATTGGCAAGTATGGGGTTTTTGCCCAATTTGATGCGGCGGAGAAATTTGACGTCTGGAACGGCTTTCACCAGCAGGGGAGCTTTACGACTAAAGACGGACGTCACCTGACCGAAGTGATAGCCGAGCAGGCGATTGATTTCATGGAGCAGTCTGAGGCTCAACCATTCTGTCTATCCATCAGTTTCAAGGCGCCTCATTTCGAGAAGAATTCGCTGCCCCCAATCGAGGCCTGCAAGGATCTCTACAAAGACATCGGTGCGATTCCTTTGCGCGGCAGCGAATTTATCAAAAAAGAGTATGTCGGTAATGACTCATTCGTTCGTGACCGCTATAACATGTTCTTCTCTGACGCTGAGAAACGCTCGGAGACCATCAAAATGCGCTACCGTGCGATTACCGGTGTCGATATGACGATCGACAAGATCATGCAGAAGCTGGATGACCTAGAGATTGCGGACAATACCGTGATCGTTTTCATGGGAGACAATGGCTATAGCTATGGTGAGCATGGGCTCGCGGAAAAATATTGGATGCATGAAGAGTCGGTTCGTGTGCCGATGATTGTGTATGATCCGCGCATTCCAGCAGAGCAGCGTATTCAGCAATCTGACGCGCTGGTTTCCAACATTGATGTAGCACCCACGCTGCTTGCCGCTGCGGGTTTGGAGGTTCCTGAAACTATGACTGGAATGGATATCGCACCGTTATTGACATCGGAGGATGTGGCTTGGCGTGAAACTGTTTTTTCAGAAAACCTCTTCACGCTCCGCGGAGGACCACTGTGTGACAGTGCCCGCACGCCCAAGTGGAAATATGTGGAGTATTTTGATAATCCGGAAATTACTCCAGAACTCTATGATCTGGAGAAGGATCCGCTTGAAATGAACAATATCTTTTCAAACCCGGAGTATCAATCCGTCGTCGAAAAGATGCGTGATGCGTTGATTGCACATCGTAAGTATTATTCCGCCGACGAATCTGGCTGGAAGAAGGGGAACGCTGTTTCAGCTCAGAAAAAGAAGGCCGGAAAGAAGGAAAAATAGGTCGATTGAGCCTGCGTCGCTGAACCTCGAACGAGACATTTCTACGAATTTTAATAAGCTGAGTTAGACATAAAAATGAATTACATAAAAATACAGAAACGAATCTGCATCTTAATAACGGCGGTCGCCAGCTCGCTTTGGGGAGCAGGATCAGACGCCGAACGGCCGAATGTCATTCTGCTGATGGCAGATGACCTCGGGTGGGGTGATGTGCAGTGTTTTAATCCCAAGACAGCGATCAAGACGCCGCACTTGAATGCAATGGCTGCGGACGGTCTGCAGTTCAACCGCTTCTATTCATCCTCACCGGTCTGTAGCCCGACACGTGCTTCGAGCATTACGGGACGTCATCCATTCCGCTTTGGCGTTTATTATGCCAACACCGGGCATATGAAGACCGAAGAACTCACGATTGCTGAGCTGCTCAGAGAACAAGGATACACCACTGGCCATTTTGGCAAATGGCACTTAGGCACACTCACGACGGAAATTAAAGATGCCAACCGCGGCAAACCGGGCAACACTGAGGAGTTTAGCCCACCATGGAAGAACGGCTTCGATGTCTGTTTTTCGACAGAGTCGAAGGTGCCCACTTGGGATCCGATGTTAAAACCAGTAAAGGAAGCCAGCGATGGTTGGAATGGTGGCGGTAAAGGCTGGGATTACATTAAAGACCGCTCAACGGCTGAGGCCTATGGCACACATTACTGGAATGAGCAGGGCGAAATCGTGCGTGATAATTTGGAAGGCGATGACTCACGCGTGATCATGGATCGTGTCGTGCCGTTCGTGCAGCAAGCGGCCAAAGACGATCAACCGTTCTTCGCAGTCGTCTGGTTTCATACGCCGCACTTGCCAGTCGTCGCCGGGCCGGAATATGCCGCGATGTATCCGGGGGTGAGTGACTTTGAGAAAAACTACTATGGCTGTGTGACTGCCATGGATGAACAGGTCGGACGCTTGCGCGCGGCATTGAAAGAGGCGGGCGTTGCGGACAATACCATGGTCTGGTTTTGCTCGGATAATGGCCCTGAAGGCGGCAATAAGAGCCCCGGGACTGCGGCGCACTTTAAAGGACGCAAGCGCAGCCTGAGTGAAGGCGGCGTGCGCGTGCCGGGGATTCTAGATTGGCCCGCCCGCGTGACGTCAGGGACGGTCTCTGAGTTTCCCGCAGTCACCAGCGATTACCTACCGACGATTTTGGATGCGATTCAAGCTGAATACATCGGTGAGCGCCCGTTGGACGGCATATCGCTCCTGCCGATGATCAATGGTGACATGACCGAGCGTGCCGAAGGCATTGGATTCCAGAGCCGCGGCATCGAAGCATGGTCGGAACAGCGCTATAAACTCTACCGAAACGGCAAGAAGCCTTGGGAACTCTATGATCTCATTGAGGACCCTTCAGAAAAGAAGAATATCGCAAAACAGCACCCAGAAATCGTTGCCGAATTATCGAAGAAATTGGTGACGTGGAAAGCATCATGCAAACTCAGTGATCAAGGAAACGATTACTAAGATGAAGTGTGTTACAGCGCTCAGGCGTGTAGATCGCTGATATCCCGTAGCGTGCAGCTTCAGCAAACGTGCGTCGTGCTGGCTAGGCCTGTCGAATAGAACGCCCTTTTAGGGCTAGCTGTCTGGGGCTTGAATTCCCGGGGCGTTGCCCCGGGCTGATATAGGTTGCCCCGTTGGGGCTAGAAATCATCCAAATTGAAAATATGACAATCTAGTTTTCTGCTTAACGGTTATATCATCTATATTATGCAATGGCATTGGGCTGAAGTTGCACGCGACGAAGCACTGATTTAGAGAATGTATTAGCAGTTGAAGCCACATCATGGTATTAGAAAGTGACGTAAAATAATGCTTTTACGTAATGGGGGACTCTGCATTTATCTGTTAGTATGGATGTTTCTGTCTGATTCCCCCATCTCCCATGAACCAATTTAATAAGCTGGTCTGTCTCTTTGTTGCGCTTGTGGCAGTGAATGTTGCTGACTCAAACACGACACTTTACGGCGAAACTCCAAATAGTTCACAAGCCAGTCAACTGGATGAGCACGCTCAAAAGAACAGTGGTGGATCTCGCTTCGAGTCGAAAGACTTTTACCCTGAATTCAGTTGGGATACTGCACCGATCTATTTGATGTTTGGCGATAAGAACCGCTTGCTGAGTTCGCAGCAAGTGGAGTTTATGGCCGGGCAATCGGGCTTTATCTGTATTGAGAAATCACATGGCATGGGTAAACTGGGTGCGGCCGAGTTAGGAGCCAAGCATGAGGCCGCGGCCTTTAAAAAAATAAATCCCAAGATCAAGGTGCTGTTTTATTTCAACGCCGCCTATGCATGGCCTTACACCTCATACAATCAGCATTTCACCAAGCAGGAGATCGAGTCTAGGCCTGATCACAAAGCGTTTCTCATTATCAATTCTAAGACGGGAGAGTATGCGGATCGTTATGGTGCGTTTTGCTTCGATGTATTGAATCCTGATTTCCGCGAATGGTGGGTCGAGACTGTTGCGAAAGGTGTCCGAGAATCAGGCTGCGATGGTGCCTTTATTGATCAAATGCACGGCTCTGCCGATTTGCGTAAAGACAAGAAGGCAGAGATTGAAGTCGCCATGGGCGAGATGATGGCGGCTCTCAAAGAGAGGATGGGAGCAGACAAGATCTTACTTGCGAATAATGCCTATGCGGAGAGCGCCAGGTATGTATATCCCGTGAGTGATGCGATCATGTTTGAAAACTATGCGAGTTCGAAATCGAGCAAGGAAAGTCTACTCGCCGAGTGGAAACATATGCACCGAAATGCCAAGGAAGGTAAAATCTCCGTCTTTCGTCTCGGCGTAGAGGGCACTGGCCGGAGGAATCTCAAACCAAATATGCCTAAGGAGGCGAAGGAAAATGTCGAGTTTGCACTGGCATGTTACCTCATCGGCGCGCAGCCGTATTCGTATTTCATGTATAGTTGGGGATGGAAGTTAAGTTCGGGCGCACTGGTCGATTACCCGGAATTTCACAAACCGCTCGGGCCGCCTAAAGGCCCACCCAGTCGCCCGGATCCCGATGGCTGGGAGTTTACCCGCGAATTCGAGCATGCCAGCGTCTGGGTGAATACCGAGACTCGAGAGGCCAAGATTACATGGGAGTGATGAAAGCTACGGTCATTAGCGGATTCACTGGAATGCATCTTTTATAAACACGATTTGTCTGCTATCTAGATGAGGTGATTCAGGTGCACGACATGTCAGTCTTTAATAGAAGCTCTTTGGTTGAGTGCATTCCTGCGGTCGGACGTTTCGTTGCAGCGCTGGTTCTCCTGAGCAGCAGTGCACAAGCCTTTGAGGGCTTTTCAGATCCGTTGCAGCCTTCGGTAATGCATCCCGTCTCTGAGACGCCAGAGACGCCGTTCTACCGCATTGGCACACGTTTGAACGAGGTGGACGCGTTGATTGAGCAGGAGACTCAGGCGTTAAACGCCTTGGCGCCGCTGCAACCTGCGAAGCAATTTGATACCTTCGGCTACCATAGCGATTACATTCCAGCGGTTGAAGGCGTTCCTGAGTTGCCCTTGTGGACCTTGGATTTTGATGCAAATCTTAAAACCCGACTCATTCTGGGAGTGGCCATTGTG
Organism: Lentimonas sp. CC4; assembly: GCF_902728235.1. Lineage (NCBI taxonomy): Bacteria > Pseudomonadati > Verrucomicrobiota > Lentimonas > Lentimonas sp. CC4. Next base: position 14,344 of record NZ_CACVBO010000002.1, on the reverse strand, counting down.
CCATCGATTGACCAGCGCTCTTCCGAACTAAAAGGTTACGCATTTCCCAAGCGCTTCCGTATTTGTTCAGTAAATAGAAGGGGGCAGCGTGGCGAGGTCTATGTGGATTGGACGGAGCGCGACTTTCCTGATCCTGGCATGCGACCAGTTTTTTTTAAGTTTCCGTCTCTATTAGCATTGGAGGCATTGGGAGAGGACGACGTGAAGGATGCGTTGGATCGATTGGATGCATTACAACCCTTAGGTGAGCAGGACGCGAAGCAAGCATTGGACGATTTGGGCGCATCGGCGGCATGGAATGCGACGCAGTCGTTTTCGCAGGGCTTGAGACTGGAGGTTTTTTCCGGTCAAGAGGAGAACGGATTGGAGTTCATCTCGCTGGCTCGAGTGCACCTGATTCGGATGGGAGAGATTCATCCGGCGAGGCATATTTCTGTCAGCTCCAGCTTTGAGTCGGCGCCTTATTGGGGCGCTGACTATTTGGCCTCGCCTCGGTATACGCTGGGCATGCCGCTTTCGGCTAAAAATGGGACGGACGGAGACTTTACATGGGCGCTACCCGCGTCGAAGTTGGAGTCACCATTGATTATCCGAATTGAAATGCCGGAAAAGGATCAGCTCGGATTAGTTAATATTTTCCCAGGGCACAGTCCCGATGGGATCAACGTGCCAGGCTACGGATTCCCAAATACGATCAGTTTTAATCGTTTAGTAAAAATACCAAACCGTGGACGCTACCGGCGTTTTCCTTTGAAAACGCAGTTAATGCCAGGGAACCCAGGCAACAATATGATACGCCTTGCGGATGCGGGAGCATACTTTGATGCGTTGGAGATAGTGTGTAACGATTTCCCCGTGTATCAGGGACAGGCCGTGTTTTCACTCGGAGAAATCGAGATTTTGCTAAGAGGGCGTAACCTATCGAAGGGGCAGGATGTCATACTCAAGGATAGTGGCCTCAAAGAGGTTCCGGATTTGGGGGTGCTGGTGGACGGACGCGTCGATGGGAGGAATGTGTTATTGTTAACCGAATGGTTACAATCATTGGCGAAGGGGAAGTCGCATGAGGCACGTTTAGGTATGCTCAACGGGGAGCACCTGTTATTGACTGAGCGCCGGAAGCACATTCGTGCGCGTGCCGCGATGGGAGTTGGCCTTTTGATAGCCATCGGGGGAGGAGCCTTTGCCGCGGTCATGTTGCGCAGTCGGAAGAGCGCAGAGATCCGTTTGCGCCGCCAAGTCCATTCGGATCTACATGATGAAGTGGGCAGTAATTTGGGGAGCATTTCGCTGATGGCGGGGCAGTTGGAAGGCATCGCCCGAAGTAACCGAATGAAGGAAGGGCTGTTTGATTTGTCACTGATTACCCGAGAAGCATGCGCTTCGCTGCGCGAGGTCGTTTGGATGGTCGATCAAGGCACGATTCGTCTGCCCATGTTGATACAAAAAATGGCTGAACGGGCTGAGCGCGTTTTGATCGGAGTCGATCTCAGCATTGAGATTCCTGAGGATTGTCCTAATGAGATGGTCTCGCTAACCTTTAAGCGTCACTTGATCATGTTCTTCAAAGAAGCGGTGCATAATTGTGCGCGTCATTCGAATGCAAGCGCAGTTCGGGTGGCAATCTCGGTGACAGGGCGTCAGTTACAACTGGTATTCAGCGATAATGGATGCGGGTTCGATCCTGAATCGTCGTCGGATGGTTGGGGCCTCGGCAGCATGCGCCAACGTGCGCAGGAAATCAGTGGTGAAATGGAATTGAGTTCCAGACCGGGGGAGGGCACGACCATCACTCTAAAGATTCCATTGACAGCGCTTTCCAAAGAGCCGAACAAGGCCTATAAAACATCGAACTAATTATGATACCAATCAACGTATGGATCGTCGAAGATGATGCGGGATTTCGCCGCACGCTCAAAGGGCTGCTCAATGGAGAGGAGCGGATTACCTGCACGGGAGTCTTTCCTTCCTGCGTTGAGCTGTTTGATGCGATTGAAAAACAGGCGAATCCAGACTTGATCTTAATGGATCTCGGCCTCCCAGGTATGGGCGGCGTAGAGGGGATACGTAAGCTGGCCGAGCTGGCTCCTGACATTGCGGTAATGGTGATCACCGTTTTCAGAGACAAACAAAAGGTCATGGAGGCGCTCGATGCGGGTGCGGCGGGCTATTTATTGAAGACAGCGACCGGGCCGGAAATCATTAAAGGCTTGGAACAAGTCTTTCTGGGAGGCGCGGCTCTAAGTCCTGCGGTTGCAAAGATTGTGCTCGATGAAATGCGTAAGCCATCGGCCGAAGATAGTTTCAATCTCTCTGGCCGCGAAGTTCAAGTGTTGGAACAACTAGCGATGGATCTATCGGTCAAAGAGATAGCGGCGGAACTCGGCGTCAGTCGGCGCACGGCTGCCTTTCACTTAGAAAATATCTACCGAAAACTTCAAGTGCAGTCCCAGTCCGGTGCAGTCGCCAAGGCGCTGCGCTCTGGGATTATCTAGGCGAAGTTCTTTGGGTGATCGCAGGCGTTATCTGCTAGAGTTTTAGAATAAAACAACGAAACTGGCTATTTGACCAGTAGCAGAATCGTTTGTTTTTTTGTTAAGCTAGTTGCAGTAAGAAGTTTTTTCTCACTACTTAGTCACAACTTTTATGGGTATCATCTAGGAGGTGATTATCGGTGCGTTTTGAGAGGCGACACCGGACCGCGCCGAAGTGCTGTAAAGCACTTCGGCGTTTTTTCTGGTCATATGGCCAGTAGTCGTGGGCGAGGAATTTTGATACAATACTTGTTTCGTCATCAATGAGGGCCAATAGTATCAGTTCTGTCTGTTAGAACTGACTCGCTGATGCGTGTGCCTCAAAATTTAATTATGAATAGAATCAAAGTATGCTGTTTAATAGTCGGATTAGCCACCGGGCTAATGACTTCGATTTCGGCTCAAGTGCCATCGAAACAAAAGCTTGGTGATTATCGAGTGAAACTGCTGGCAGATTCTGCCAGTGAACTAGTCGGGCAGGCGGATGCTCCGGAATCTTTAGAGACCTTGTGGTATCGGCAGCCAGCACATGATTGGAACGAGGCATTACCATTCGGCAACGGGCGTTTGGGCGGCATGGTCTATGGTGGCGTCAATCGCGAGTGGATCCAGCTAAACGAGGATTCGCTCTGGTCGGGCGCTACGATTGATTTCTATAAGCCAAATGGCCCTGAAGTCATACAGCAGGCGCGCGACTTAATCTTTGCGGGTAAGTATGCTGCAGCTGAAAAGCTAATCAAGGGAAAGTTCCTCAGCCCTCGTTTTCCATCCGGCACACATACCTACCAAATGCTCGGAGATCTGGAGCTCACCTTTCCGACTGCAGAGAAGGTGACTAACTATCGCCGTGATCTAGATTTGGATGAGGCCGTTGCACGCGTGCAGTATGAGGTGGATGGTGTCCGCTATTTGCGTGAGATTTTCTCCAGTCCCGTGGATCAAGCGATCATCGTGCGCATCAGTTGCGACCAGCCGGGTAAGCTTGATTTCGATGCGGAATTGCACCGCAAATACCACGCGACCGTTGAATCACTGGGTGATGATGGAGTCGTCATGTATGGACAGATTCGAAGCATCAACGGCAAGCCTCGTGACACCAAAGGATTTCCCTCTCACGCCGAGGGCGCTGAGTATGCGGCACACATGAAAGTCATCCCACAGGGTGGCTCGGTCAACATGGCTAAAGGTAAGTTACAAGTGAAGGGGGCGGATTCCGCACTCATTCTGATCACCGCCGCAACTGATTTTCGCGGGGACGATCCGATGGCACTCAGCCAAAAGCAACTGACTGCTGCAGCTGCGAAGAGCTACTCGAAACTCATCGAAGACCATTTGGCAGAACACCGTCGCCTCTACCGTCGAGTCAAATTGCAGCTTGGTGGAGACAGCGCGGCGCAGCGTCCTACTGATGAGCGACTGGCCGCAGTTCAAGCAGGCGCCACTGACTTGCAGCTCATCACTACCTATTTCAATTATGGTCGCTACCTTATGATTTCTAGCTCTCGCCCTGGCACCACGGCAACGAATTTGCAGGGCATTTGGGCGGATGGCTTCAAGCCACCTTGGAATGCGGATTTCCATATTAACATCAACATTCAGATGAATTACTGGATGGTTCAGCCGACCAATTTGGCTGAATGTCACCAGCCATTCTTTGATTACATCGAGTCTTTGGTGCCGAGCGGTCGCACGACGGCGCGCACCATGTTTGACTGCGACGGATTTGTCGCAGGGCATACCTCTGACATTTGGGGGAACACGTGGCTCTTCGGTAACCCACGGTTCGGCATGTGGGTGACGGGGCCAGCATGGTGTCTACGTCAATTTTGGGAGAACTGGCTCTACACAGGCGATCGTGAGTTTCTTGAAACACGTGCCTATCCAATCATGAAGGAGTCCTGCGAGTTCTTCGTTGATTTCCTAGTGGAAGATCCTGCAACGGGTAAATTGGTCAGCGGCCCGACCACGTCGCCGGAGAACAATATCAAAGCGCCGGACGGCAGCCGTGGATCGCTCTCAATGGGGCCTGCGATGGATCAGCAGATTATCTATGAATTGTTTACCCATACGATTCTCGCGTCAGAAATTCTAAATACCGACGCAGCTTTCAGGGAGCAATTAATCGCACTGCGTGCACGATTGGACGCGCCGGTGAAGATCGGCGATGATGGCCGCGTGTTGGAATGGGCTGAGGGACTAGAAGAAGCGACCAAGGGGCACCGTCATATCTCGCACCTCTATGCGCTGCATCCTTCTTGGCAAATCTCACCAGGCACGACCCCTGAATGGGCAGCAGCTGCTCGCAAGACGATTGACGGCCGCTTGGCAAATGGTGGCGGTCATACTGGCTGGAGTCGTGCATGGATCATCAACTTCTATGCCCGTCTATTGGATGGCAATAAGTGTCAGGAGAATATCCAAGCACTCCTAGCTAAATCGACCTTTTCAAATTTGCTAGATACGCACCCGCCATTCCAGATCGATGGTAACTTTGGTGCGACCGCTGGCATTGCTGAAATGTTACTTCAGTCACATGAGCAAGCCAATGAAGGACTCCCAGCGATCGTTCTGCTACCTGCTTTACCACAGGCATGGGTCGATGGTTCGGTGCAGGGACTCGTGGCACGTGGCGGCTTCGAAGTCGATATCGCGTGGAGAGACGGCAAGCTCATTGCAGCTAAGCTTCGTTCGAAGCGCGGCCAGCCATGCATAATCCGTTACAGTGATAAAGAGGTGATTCTCCAAACCAAACCAAACGAGAGCTATGACCTGAAAGGTCTCTTATAATTCCTAAGCTCAGCGAGGGTATGTTCTCTATTTATAAACGCCTAGGTGGCTTCCTTTAGGTGGCCACCCGCTTACAGCAAATGGTCGCAACGGCCGTGTCGGTCGAGCACCTAAAGGAACTCGACTACGAAAATCACAACAGATGATCGGGCATAATCAGGACATTGTTTCTCAATTCGCATAGGAATACTTAACCAATTTTAAATTATGAATCGCAGAAAATTTATTACTACTAGCGTCGGCGCATATGCCGGATTTACATTCTTTGCTGGCGCAAATACGACGACTAGCTCCAACGAGCCACGTCTTGCCTGCATCGGAGTGGGTGGCCGCGGCAAACATGATGTCGGCGGCATCAAGGGAGCGAAGATCGTTGCCGTGTGTGACATTGATAGTAAGCCACTCCAGGCTGCGAAAAAGAAATATTCGGCCAAAGCGTATAAGGATTACCGCATCATGCTCAATGAGATGAAGGATGAGATTGATGGAGTCGTGATATCGACTCCCGATCACACTCACTTTCATGCGACACTGATGGCAATGAGTCTAGGTAAGCACGTGCATGTGCAAAAGCCGCTGGCACATAGCATCAGTGAAGTGCGCCAGCTGATGGCATACGCTGAAGAAACTGGCGTCGTGACTCAAATGGGCAATCAGGGGCACGCCTTTGAGGGGATCCGTTTAATACGAGAATGGTATGAGGCAGGATTGATCGGAGAGGTTCAGGAAGTCGTTGCTTGGACGAATCGTCCGAAGAAGGGCGTAGGGTTCCGCGGTGAGCGTAAGGAATATCCGAAACCAGCGCCCGTGCCGAGAAATGTGGATTGGGATCTCTGGGTGGGCCCAGTTGTGGATGCACCAGACTACGCGCCGAAAGCCTTTCATCCGGTCTACTGGCGTGGTTGGTGGAAGTTTGGAATGGGTGCGCTTGGCGATATCGGTTGCCACACACTCGATTCACCTTTTTGGGCATTGGACATGGATATCCCGACGCGGGTCGATGTTGAGCTGGATCATGTAAATCCAATTTACACACCAGAAGGAGCCGTGGTGAAATACACCTGCTACTCAAAGACCGCTAAGAAGGATGTGCCCATGACATGGTATGAGGGGCCGAAGAAGCCACCACAGTTAAAGTTACTAGGTGGTGACGTCACGCCGCACCAGGAAGGTGGTTTGATGATTATTGGTTCCAAGGGAATTATCTACCATCCGCGCATGCGTCCAGAAAGTCCGCGTCTGTTACCCGAATCGCTATGGCAGTCCTTTCGCACAACACCGTCGATGCGCCCAGCAAAAAAATATCCACGCATTAAGGGCTCGCAGATGGATGAATGGATCCGTGCGATCAAGGGAGAAGGCCCTAAGCCTGGTTCTAGTTTTGATTACGCAGGACCACTGACAGAAACCATCGCGCTGGGCACTTTGGCAATCCGCACAGGCAAGGCGATTGATTATGATCCGAAGACGATGACGATTAAAAATAATGATGAAGCCAACGCACTCTTACAGGTAGAAGCGAGGGAAGGTTTTCGCGTAGTTTAAGTAAATCGAAGGGCAGGTATCATGATGAATCCAGTTGTCTATATCACCTCTCTGTTGTTCATTGTCAGTCTCTGTGGGGCGACAGCGACCGGTTCCGTCTTACATTACAATCAACCGATTGCAGATAAGCTGAAGCGCTTGGATCACTCGAAGCCTCGATCGAAGATCAATAATCGTTTTATGACTGAGGCCCTACCATTGGGCAACGGGCGCCTCGGTGCGATGTTTTCTGGCTGTGTCGATTTGGAATATCTGGTGTTCAATGACATCACCCTGTGGATGAATGCGACTCGAGGTGAAACTGCATTCAGACAGTCTGGGACACCTGTAAACGGAAAAGAACACCTCGAAGAGGTGAGGCGTGCGATCCGTGAAGGCAGGTTCGGCACCGGCGAAGACGCTGCTGAGACTCTGGGCACTCAGTATCTCGCCTCGAAGCAAGGCTTGGGGAATTACGCACCGATGGCTGATCTTGAAATACAGACCGGGCATGATCCGAGCGCAGCGCAGGAGTATCAACGCAGTCTAGACATTTCTACCGGCATCGGTCGCGTGCAATATAAGCTCGGCGACGTCACCTACACCCGTGAATATTTCTGTAGTCATCCAGATGACTTGTTCGTCGCACGCTTTACTGCGAACGGTGGAACGATGGATCTGAAATTGAACGTGATCACCGCTCATGAAAATAGCACAGTCATATCTAACGATCGTGAGATAGTGCTGCGCGGTTTTTCCTCGATGACTCGTGATGACATGGCGTTTATGCAAACAGTCCGAGTTGATGCGGGAGATGCTCTGGTCGAAGCGAATGCCGACGGCACATTACAGATCAGTGATGCGAGGGAAGTGGTCCTCTACGTTACAGGCTATACGGACTATTTGCCGAATTATCCGGAATTTAAAGGCCGCGACTATGAGGGAGATACGCTACGAACCTTGGAACAGGCGGAAGCAATCGGCTATGCCGCGCTGAAGCAAAAGCACACGTCTGACGTGCAGGTCTTGATGCAGCGCGTGGAGCTTGACCTCGGAGTGGAATCTTCAGGGCTCTCAACCGATCTCTTAGTCAAAGAGGGTGATCCACGAGAGGCACACAAACTCTATTTCGATTATGCACGCTATTTGCAGATCAGCGCTTCGCGAGATGCGCCAGTGCCGACCAACTTGCAAGGGCTCTGGAATACGCTGCTGTCTCCGTGGTGGAATTGTGACTATCACAACGATATTAACGTCCAGATGAATTACTGGATGGTCGAGACTGCGAATCTACCCGAGAGCTTCGCTCCCTTCTTGCAATGGACTAAGGTGCTGGCGGAATCTGGGCAACATAGCGCACTGGGAACCTTCGGAGTGGAGAACGGCTGGTCAGTCGGGTTGAATGGTAACATTTTCGGGTTTGCGGCTCAAAATCCGCATGGGCGCAGGCTACAGCAAGGGAGTCACTGGTTGGCCCAGCATTTGTTTGAGCACTATGCCTTCAATCAAGATCGCGCCTACCTCGAGGAGTCCTATCCCATTTTAAAAGGTGCAGCAGAGTTCTTTCTCGAGCACCTTGCTCCGTGGCGAGATGGTTCACTCGTTGTGTATCCGACGTGGTCGCCTGAGAATTATTTCCTGATCGAAGAATATGGGAAATTAAACAAGCAGTCTTGGGGAGCGAGTTATGATCAGCAATTATTGGTGAATTTGTTTACTGATTGCATCGAGGCATCGCTGATTTTGGATCGTGATGCCGAGTTTCGCCAAACCTTACGGGAGTTTATCCCACAACTCGCTGCTCAGAAAATTAACGACAAAGGCCACATTCAAGAATGGCCAGACGATTGGGATGGCTACGAAGTCGACCACAGACACCTCTCTCACATGATTGCGTTGCACCCAGGGCGCGACTTCTCGCCGCTGGCCACGCCCGAACTCGCAGAGGCCTGTGCAACAGAGCTCAAGATACGCGTTGGCTTTGGTGGCTGGAAAGCGGCTTGGAGAGCCGCCTGCTGGGCTCGCTTACGCAACGGGGATGAAGCACTTAACTATTACAACGACTTGATTGTTGGCGAACGGGGCAGCCCCAACCTCCTGAACGGAGGGACGACTTTTCAAATCGACGCGAACTTTGGCGGCGGTGCCGCACTCCCCGAATTGCTGTTGCAGAGTCATCTACGCAGTATCGACGCTTCAGCTGATTCGATCGAGGAGGCAGTGTTCGTTGCGTATCGAGAAGATCCAACCCGAGCGGGGCACTTTGTCGCAGTCGTGCCGCCGGACAATTTGGTAGACGCTCCGTATATTCTAGACCTGCTACCGGCATTGCCGTCGGCTTGGCCCGAAGGCAGCGTCAAAGGACTCCGTGCCCGGGGTGGCTTCGATGTCGATCTCGAATGGGCAGATAGCAAGTTGACTGAGGCGACGATTCACGCGACACAAACGGGGTCATTCCGAATCTACTCAGGAGGTCAATTGAGTCCTGTGATCTCTCTAAAGAAGGGGCAGTCGAAGGTCTGGCCCGAGATCAATTAGACCACGCGCGCTATACTGCGCACGCAGAATAATTTGTAAAAGTGCCGTAGCTCATGTGCACCTGCCGAGTGTGTTGAGAAGGGAATCACAATTCCTGATGAGCGACAGAATCAGAAACCTACCTAGCTGATTCACTCAAGTAGGTAGCACATCTAGTGGAACGACGAAAACCGAAATGAATTGCCTGCACTGGTAGTCCTCGAAAGTGCAAAGTCTCTCGACCCGTGCAAGACTCAGATCTACAGAGAACAAGAACCATCTTACAGGGATAGATTTAGCCGTCCAGCTAGGCTTCAGGATCATGATCATTCGCGTAGATTCGTGGTATTCGTAGTTAGAATACATCGGTTCGGTGCGATTGCCCTGTCTTTTTAACTACGAATCACACAAATCTTCGCGAATAGAGGATGCGAACCGCCGATCATTTGAACTCTAATCTACAAAATAGGGTCCGACTAAGATCTGCCCCAAAAGGTGCAAGCGCTAGATCTAGAGAGCACTTGAGTCAATCAGACAGGTAGAATAAGAAATGCCCCAATGGTCAAATGACCAGTAGACACTGAGGGCGACTTGCGGGTAGAATACGCGATTTATGAAAGATCTACTATTATCCAGTTCAGCCCTTTTTGCAGCACTCGTTGCCAGCATTGCGCCGCTTCAAGCAGAAGAAAAAATCGATGAGAGCAGCTACGAATATCGTTTCGACGCTAGCCTCAAACAAACCCCGGATTCGATCGCTCGCAATGAGAAGTGGTTCTACGATGCGAAGTTCGGTGCTTTTATTCACTTCGGTGTCTATTCTGTTTTAGAGGGCGCCTATAAGGGTAAGGCTCAAGGCCCCAAATACGCTGAGTGGATTTGGGCCGATGCTAAAATATCAGCCGATGAATACCGCGAGGTCGCCCTGACCTTTAATCCGGTCAATTTCGATGCGGATGAGTGGGTAAAGATCTTCAAGGATAATGGCATGAAGTATGTCGTCATCACATCGAAGCACCACGATGGTTTCGCGCTGTATGATTCCGCAGTCAGCGATTTCAACATGGTGGATGCTACACCGTTTAAGCGCGATATCATCAAAGAACTAAGCGAAGCCTGTCACCGCGCGGGTCTGAAGTTTGGCGTCTACTACTCACAGGCTCAGGATTGGGATGAGCCCGATGCGCCGGTGATGATGCGTCGCCGCACCAAACTGAGTGTGATGCACCCGGAAATCCCGAAAGGATTTAAGCCAGATTTCGATAAATACCTACAGGAAAAGAGTCTGCCTCAAGTCGAGGAATTGATGAAAAACTATGAGATCGACTTGGTCTGGTTCGATACACCGATCCAAATGACCTTTGAGCGGGCGAAGCAGTTTACCGATATCGTCCGTAAATATCGTCCGGACTGTGTGATCAATTCTCGTCTGATCCAAAAGGGCAGAAACAAGGTATTACAGGAAAATTTAGAACTTTTCGACTATATCTCAGTGGGCGACAAGGAAGTGCCCACCCAGAACTTGCCACTCTATTTCGAATCTCCGGACAGTGTGAGCACCTCTTACGGCTATAAAACCAAAGGGAACCACCAATATCACACAGAAGAAGAGATGATTCACCGCCTCGTCAGCACCGTGTGCGCTGGTGGCAACTACCTGCTCAATAACGGACCAATGGGCAACGGCGAGATCGATCCCGAAGCCGTGCGCCTGTATGGCGTCATTGGTGATTGGCTCAAGGTGAATGGCGAATCGATTTTCGACACACGTCGTAACCCACTTTCTTATCGCCCAGAATGGGGCAACTGCACCGTCAGTAAGGATGGTAAGACGCTCTACCTGCATATCCTCGAATGGCCTGAGTCCGGCAGCATCAGCATCGAAGGGCTCCCTGCAAAAGCACAAGCAGTGAGCTTCTTGGCCAACGGATCTGCTGCTGACTTCGATCAAGCCGGTGAGACACTAGTAGTGACGCTACCGTCTAAGCCTTTGGATCCTTACGCATCAGTGCTGAAGGTCTCGTTGTAAGGTCTTTTATTCTTTCAGAACGCTGCCTCTCCCTCTGCTACGGCCTGAGGGTGAGGCAGCTTTTTTGTGACTGTCTCGTAGGAGATTTGCGCAATCGAGCCATTTAACTTCTTCCCTTCGCAGGGAAGGAGTTATCTACCGCTAACTTCATCGGCATCAATTTATATACTGAGGCGCATCATGTTCTGTGATTTATCGACACAACACATTCGGGAGGGACGAGCTCCGCCTCGTCTTGCGGTGTGCCGGTGCTTTGGTTGAGTGCTGAGGCTCGGCTGACGGCGCGGAGGCCGTCCCCCCCAATCAACCAAGATCTACCTCCGCCTCGTCTTGCGGTGTGCCGGTGCTTTGGTTGAGTGCTGAGGCTCGGCTGACGGCAGCGTAGAACGCAGCAGGCAGCGGAGGCCGTCCCTCCCCAAGCAACCAAGATCTACCTCCGCCTCGTCTTGCGGTGTGCCGGTGCTTTGGTTGAGTGCTGAGGCTCGGCTGACGGCAGCGTAGAACGCAGCAGGCAGCGGAGGCCGTCCCTCCCCAAGCAACCAAGATCTACCTCAGAGCCGCGGCACTTTTCACAAACCATGATGCGTGCTAGTATATAAGGATATGCTATCAAAAGGAGGTGTCTGGGCTTGTCGTGAGGCTCAGACGGAGGGGCATGTTATGTCCACATCGTATATCAGGAATGATCTCAATCGCGAGACCTCTAAGGCTTAGGCCAGTGTCGCTTTCCCGATTACAAATACTTCTTAGCCATACTTTTCAGCACCTCGCGTAGGTCTTCTTCGAGTAGCTTTTCGGCTTTGCTTATGGATACGATCACTCGCTCGCGTTCGTTGCGCTCAGGCCATTTACTGAGCACTTTTTTGACACGCATCGGATAGAGGCAGAGTTGCTTCGATTTTGAGGAGACGGTATTAAAGCATAAACTGTGGGGATCGATTTTCCCCAATATGCCAGCTTCTTCGAAAGCTTCCTCCTCGGCGACGATATGATCTTTGCGGCCTTTCTCGACATGGCCTTTGGGGAAGATCCAGTAGTCGCCATCGCGTGTCTTGATGAGCACGACTTTGCCGTCTTCAGTATAGGGGAAGACGCCGACTTGATAACTATCCATGTGGGATGCCTTCGAGGGCTAGGGTTTTGTTTTTGTAGCGTTTGTCCTCGGTCACTTCGTCGCCGAAGTAGTCGGGTAGGGAAAAGGATGCGCTGGCGGCTTCGGACTTGAACTCGACTTCAGCAACGATGAGAGGAGACAAGCTGTCGTGATAGACGTCCAATTCGATCAATAACTCGCCTTGCGGAATACGGTAGCGTGTTTTCGATGCGCTGGCCTTCTGTGAGTGTCCACAGTGCATTGAACTGTGCCGCATCGATTTCGATTTCTTCTTCGCGCCGCACCAGTCCATCGCCACGCTTACAGGTCAGGGTATAGCTGCCATCGGCATCGCGTAGCCGCACCTCAGTCGATCCCGTGGCAATATAGCCTTGGCGCAGCTGGGTGCTGGGCACGCCTTCGAGCGCCGGAGGGCGTGGGATTAAAAACTTTCGTTCGATTTCGATACAGGCACTCATAATCTTAGATTCTCCCGATTTCACCCCAGAGCGCATGAAAGGCAATGCTAGCTTTATGGTTTGGTGAGAAATGTAGCAAAGGCTCGCGATGCATGCCCATGGCCTCGACTTCCGCACTGTAGGGGATCTCGGCGGTCAAGATGCGTCTCTCAGTGCCGCGCATGGATTGGATGGTGGCTTGGTGCATCCGTTTGCGGCGATCGACCATTGAGAAGAAGGGGCGCAGCTTCTTACTTTTGTAGTTCCTGCAGTCAAAGAAGGCCTGAAGCTGTTCATAGGTGCGCTCAGATAGTGTCGTAGGCACTACAGGGATCAATATAATGTCGGCTGCACGGAAAATATTCTCTGCCACGAGGCTGAGAGTCGGCGGGCAATCGAGGATGATGTGGTCATACCCTTGTCCGACTTCTTTGACAAATTCGGCGAGGCGACGCTTAGAGCGCTTCATCCCCTCCAGTAGTAGGTCAAAGTTGCGATACGATAGGTGAGCTGGGAGTAAGTGCAGCCCCAGATAGTCCGTCTCACGTATGGCTTTCGTGCCGTCGCTTTTATCTGCTATCAATGAAGCGACGCTGTGTTTCTTAGGCGCGCGCATTCGGAAATAGAAGGTTGAGGCGCCTTGCTGATCGAGATCGATCAGTAGGGTGCGCTTACCGGCTTTGGCCGATGCGTAGGCGAGATTGACTGAGGTGGATGTTTTACCCACGCCTCCTTTGCTACTATAACATGCAATAACACTCATTATTTGCGTCTTTTCCTGTGGTGAATAGTCGTTTGAAGCGCTCGCTCATCTTGCCATCGCTAAACTGTAGGAAGCGCTCGGTCACATGGCTTCGAGCTTGTCGTTGCCTGTCGTTTAAGACTGCGATCAGTCCACCAACGGCAGCGGCAGATGCCTTGTCTAGTTGTTTCGCGCTGTTGAGATACTCCAGCATGGATTCAGTCTGCACGGAGTAGTCGTTGAAATCGCCTAAGACATTCTGTAAGCCGCGTAAGCGCTTCAGAATAGGCTTCAAATCGGCGGGGCCGTATAAAGAGGCGAATAACTCTAGCAAGTAGCGTAATTTTTTACATTCGATGCGTAATTCGTGCACCGCCTCATCAGGCGTCTCTGGGGTGATTGCCATGCCTTCCTTGCGTATCAGCTTGTAGTGCTTGAGTATCTCTTTGGAGGCGACTTTTTCGATCGGCAAAGTGCTGCGGGCACCCGTCGATTGCTCGGCGGCACTGAGCCACGATTGCTGCGCTGCGATTTGTTTCAAATACGCAGGTGATTGAAAGTGTTGCTGTATCGAGCGAATCACACGGCGACGTTCTAGACGGAAATCTTTAAAAAGACGGTCGAGCCCTGGGCTCAGGCACGCGGGGATCTCTTCGCGAT